>CAYLKG010000001.1:0-95455 GCA_964384195.1 uncultured Aliarcobacter sp.
AAATTACAACCTAAAAATTGAAATTATTAAGATTAGGTGGTTGTGCAGTGGGCTCAAAGAGTAAAAAATACTATAAATGAAACAAATTTTATTTATGAAAATAACAAAATTAAAATTACTTTCTCTGCTGGCATTAGTTTTAGAAATAAATATGAGTCTTTTTTAGAAGCAAAAAAAGAGGCTGATGAGCTACTTTATAAGGCAAAAAATCAAGGTAGAAATATCATCTTCCTAGATAACAATCAAGAGTTATAAAATAAAAATGAAGTTTTAACTCCAAACTTCAAAATGTGGCACACAAGACATTGCTTTGAAAATATAACTTTTTGATACTATCCCTTTTAAAAATCCTTCATTATCCACAACTGGCATTGTTCCTATTTGAAAATCAAACATTACTTTTAAAACATCTTTAAGTTCTGCTTCGACATTTGTTGCAATAATTTCTGGAAAATTAACTTCTCTTAGTCTTCTATTCAAAAAAGTATTTGGCTCATCTAAATTTTGAAGTAATGAAGATAAAATAAATTTTGCATCTATTAACCCAATAATTTTTTTATCTATAGTTGTAACTGGAATTTGTTCAATTTTTTTATCTTTTAGAAGTTCATAAGCCTCTTTCACGGTATGGCTGTCATCAATATATAAAACATCTTGAATCATAATGTCTTTTACAAAATAAAACTGATTATTTGGTTGATTTATTTGTGACATTTTTTTATATGAAGATAAAAACTGCTCTTCTTGTCTTTTATTATTTTGTCTTTCTTGCTTATTTTTAAAATCAGCAAATGATTTTTCTTGAGGATCAAATCTTATATTTGTAATTTCATTAATACTTTTTACATTATATAAATTATCAGTAGAACCCTTATAATCGACGATACCATTGTTATATATAGTAAACATACTAATTCCCTTTTTAGTAATTTATAAATAATAGTAAAAAATCACTTTTTTTACTATTAATTTTTTAAATAGGAAGAACTCTTATATTTTCATCAATTTTTCTTTGTAAAATTGATTCAATTGCATAAAGTGTTCCCATACTTCCAGCACTACATCCACTACAAGCACCCAAATATCTAATATACAAATCAAAATGAGGAGCAGATTCAACTATATCTAAAATCTCCATATTTCCACCATCCATAATTAGCATTGGTCTTACATCTTCATCCAAAACATCTTCAATTAATTGTATTTTTTGCTCTTTTGTCATATTTGCAAAAGTTGAATTAATATAACTTGGCTCCTCTTTATTTACCTCTTTAATCTCTTGCAAAGTTTGTTCTAAAATATCAATTAGATAAATCTCTTTTTCTTCTAAACCGCCATCTTTTATACAAGATTTACAAAATATTCCTGCTTTTGTGATATTTCCTATCTCTTCAACAGTTGTTATCGAAAAATCTTTTATTGCATCTTTTATAGTTTTTAAACTTACTCTTGCACATTCACAAACTATATAATCATCTTCAAAATCATTCATATCTCTTTTTTCAGAATTTAAAGCAGCTTTTTTCAAAACAACAAAATTTGTAAATTTTTCATGAAGCTCTGTAATACTTAATGCTGGTATCTGTGGTTCATCTCTTAGCGCAAATTCAACATCTGTTTTAAATAAATTTGCTACTTTCTCAACACTCTTAAATATACAAAGCTCTGTCATCATATCACTTAAAGCAAGTAGTAAACCACCAGCAAACGATTT
The DNA here is from genome assembly GCA_964384195.1 of uncultured Aliarcobacter sp. GTDB lineage: Bacteria > Campylobacterota > Campylobacteria > Campylobacterales > Arcobacteraceae > Aliarcobacter. The sequence goes on from CAYLKG010000001.1 coordinate 1,715, forward strand.
AAACTTTGCTCTTACAATAATATTGTCTTTATTTACAGCCCAATAAATTCTTATTGTATCAGCTCCATTTGTTTCAAAATCAGCAACGACAAGCCTACATCCTAAATCTTTTGCTTCACTTCTTGAAATTTCACCAATATTTTTTGGATCATTAATTCTACTTTCTATTTTTTTTGAGTAAATTACTTCTGTTTCTTGCATCATAAAATTTCCATTATTTATTTTATATTTTTAATATTTTATAAAAAATAGGATAAATTTTGTCTTAATTGAAGATTACCATTTTTTCGAACTTTTTCTTAAAAAATATTAATATATTATTCATTTATCAGTTTTTATGTCTTTACATTATATACTTATTTTGATATTATTCGAATTAGGATAATTTTAGTCTTAATTAAAAATCAAATAAATTTTATGGAGAAGTCATGAGTGAAAACCAACAAATACATGACATTATAAACACTGATTATAAACTTGGCTTTGAAACATTAGTTCAAAGTGATACTTTTGCAAAAGGTTTAAATATAGACGTTATAAGAGCCATTAGTGCAAAAAAAGAAGAACCTGAGTTTTTACTTGAGTTTAGGCTTAAAGCTTATGAAAAGTGGCTTAAAATGGAAGAGCCTACTTGGACAAATTTAGAATACCCAAAAATAGATTATCAAGATTATGCATATTATTCAGCTCCTAAAAAACCGCTTGGTTCTTTAGATGAAGTTGATCCTGAAATTCTTAAAACTTATGAAAAATTGGGAATTCCACTTGAAGAGCAAAAAATGCTTGCAGGTGTTGCTGTTGATGCTGTATTTGATTCAGTTTCTATCAAAACAACTTATCAAGATGAGCTTGAAAAATTAGGAATTATATTTTGCTCTATTAGTGAAGCAGCTCACAGATTCCCAGACTTAGTAAAAACATATTTAGCAAGTGTTGTTCCTGTAACTGATAACTATTTTGCTTGTTTAAATAGTGCTGTTTTTACAGATGGAAGTTTTGTTTATATTCCAAAAAACACAAGATGTCCAATGGAGCTTTCTACTTATTTTAGGATAAACGCTTTAAATACAGGACAATTTGAAAGAACTTTAATCATTTGTGATGAGGGAAGTTATGTATCTTACAACGAAGGATGTTCTGCACCCTCAAGAGATGATAGACAACTTCATGCCGCAGTTGTTGAACTAGTTGCACTTAATAATGGTCATATTAAATATTCAACTATTCAGAACTGGTATCCAGGTGATGATGAAGGAAAAGGTGGAATTTTAAACTTTGTTACAAAAAGAGCTTTATGCAAAGGTGATAATTCAAAAGTTTCTTGGACTCAAGTTGAAACTGGTTCAAGTATTACATGGAAATATCCATCTTGTGTTCTTCAAGGTGATAATAGTGTTGGAGAGTTTTACTCTGTTGCAGTTACTTCAAGAGCTCAACAAGCAGATACTGGCACAAAAATGGTTCATTTAGGAAAGAATACTAAATCTACAATCATCTCAAAAGGTATTTCTGCAATGAAAGGTATAAATGCCTACAGAGGACAAGTGAGAGTTGGGAAAAATGCACATAATGCTAGAAATATTTCAGAATGTGACTCTTTATTAATTGGTCACAAATCTCAAGCACATACATATCCATATCATGAGATTAGAAACAGTAGTGCAAATATTGAGCATGAAGCAACAACATCTAAAATATCAGATGAGCAGTTATTTTACTTAAACCAAAGAGGAATAGATGAAGAAGATGCTATTGCTATGATTGTAAATGGTTTTTGTAAAGAGGTTTTAAAAGAGTTACCAATGGAGTTTGCTGCTGAAGCAAAAGAGTTATTAAGTATTTCATTAGAAGGAAGCGTGGGTTAATTATGAGTAAAGATGTATTATTAAAAATTGAAGATTTAAAAGTAAGTATAAACAATAATGAGATTTTAAAAGGATTAAATTTAGAGATAAAACCTGGTGAAATTCACGCACTTATGGGTGTAAATGGAGCTGGAAAATCTACTTTAGTTAAAACATTAGCAGCTCATTATGACTGTGAAGTAACAGATGGAAAGGTTACATTTAAAAATAAAGATTTATTAGAAATGGATGTTTCAACTAGAGCAAATGAGGGGATTTTTATGAGTTTCCAAAGTCCTGTTGAAGTTCCTGGAGTAAATAACAGCTACTTTTTAAGAACAGCTTTAAATGCAAAAAGAGCTTATGAGGGAAAGGAAGAGTTTGATGCAATGCAATTTTTAAAACTTGTAAAAGAAGAAACAAATAAATTTGATATTGATAGAAAACTATTACAAAGAGATTTAAATGATGGATTTAGTGGTGGAGAGAAAAAGAGAAATGAACTTGTTCAACTTCTAATGCTAAATCCTGATTTAATTATGCTTGATGAGATTGATAGTGGACTTGATGTTGACGCTATTAAAATAGTTGCAAATGTTATAAACTCTATGCTTGATGGTAAAAAATCTATTCTTATGATTACTCATTATGATAGACTTTTAGAACTAATTAAACCAGATTTTGTACATATTTTAAGTGATGGAAAAATAGCAAAAACTGGAGATTATAGCTTGGCTTTAGAGCTTGATGAGAAAGGTTTTGAAGCATTAGGAATAAACAATGCAAATAGCTAATATAAAAGATTTAAATCTACCTTCAAAAAAAGAGGAAGAGTTTTTAAAGATAGATTTTAACTCTTTATTTAATTTTAACTTTAAGACTCATAAGGTTTTATCTTTTTCTTTAGATTTGAATTCGATAAATGATGAAGAGAGTTATGAATCAAAACTTTTTTCTATTGCAAACAGTTTTGATAATAATAAAAAAGTTTTAACTATAAAAAAAGATTTAGAAGAGCCTTTAATTATAGTAAACAGCTTAAAAGATGATTCAACACTATTTACAAACAATCTTTTAATTGAAGTCAAAAGTGGTGTAAAAGCCAGTGTTATTGAAGTTTTTGTTTCTAGCTCAAAAAATTCAACTATTCTGGCAAATAGAACTATAAAAGTTGAAGAAAATGGCTCTTTAGAATATGCAAAAATTCAAGATATAAATCTTTCAAATTCACTTGTTTTCTCTTGTAAAGCAGTTCAAGAAGATAAATCAAATCTAAAGATTTCAAACTTTGAATTAGCAGATGGATTTGTAGTAAATAGTTTTGAAAACAAAATAGATTCAGTTGAAGTAAATTATGAATTAAATGGTTTAAATAAACTAAGAAATAGTGCGAACTGTTCAACATTAGTGAAAACTACTCATAACAATCAAAGTTCAAGAAGTAATATAAACTACAAAAATTCTTTACTAGATTCAAGTAGAGCGGTAGTTAAAATAAAATCTATTGTTACACAAAATGGGCTTTATTCAAAAGCTTTCCAAAACTGTAACTCTATTCTTTTAAGTGATGATGCTGTTATTTTTGCACAACCATTTTTAGAAATCTTTATAGATGAACTTGAAGCTAGTCATGGGACAACAACAGGGACATTAAACAAAGACCAACTTTTATATCTTCAAAGTAGAGGAATAAGCAAAGAGCAATCTTATGAGATTCTTTTAGAAGCGTTTGAAAACTCTATTAAAGATAATATAAAAGATGAAAAAATTAAACAATTTATAGAAGAGTATAAAAAAGAAAACTATGTATAAAAAAGATTTTCCATATTTTGCTAACTCAAATACTGTTTATCTTGATAGTGGTGCAACGACTCAAAAACCTCAAAGTGTTATTGATGCAACAGTTGAGTATTACACAAAATATTGTTCAAATACACATAGAAGTAGTTTTGGGGATGCAAACAAATCAACAACAGAGTTTGAAAATACAAGGGAAATTTTAAGAAAATTTATAAATGCGAAAAAAAAAGAGGAGATAATTTTTACAAAAGGTGTAACTGAAAGTATAAATTTCATAGCCTCTTCTTTTGCAAAAAAATTCAAAACTATAATCATTTCAAGCCTTGAACACCATGCAAATATTGTGCCTTGGCATATGCAAAATAGAATTCTTGGAAATGGTCTTGAAGTTGTAAATTGTAATGAAAATTTAGATTTTGATTTTACTCATTTTGAAAAGCTTTTAAAAGCAAATCCAAACTCATTTGTAAGTATCGCACATGTTACAAATGCTTTTGGAAAAGTTCATGATATAAAAAGAATTATCACTTTAGCCCACTCTTACAACTGTCCTATATTAATAGATGGAGCACAAAGTTTATCTAGCTTTGAAATAGATGTTCAAGAACTTGATTGTGATTTTTTTGCTATTTCAGGACACAAAACTTTTGGACCAACTGGAGTTGGAGCTATTTATATAAAAGAGAAATTTCACGATTTTGTAGAGCCTTATCAAACAGGTGGAGCTGTAATAAATATTGTTGATTTAGAAAAAGGTAGTACTTTTTTATCAAGTCCTTATAAATTTGAAGCTGGAACTCAAAATATTGCTGGAGTTATTGCATTTTCTAAAGCTTTGGAATATATTGAAAATATTGGTTATGAAACTATTCAAAAAAGAAAAAATGAGCTTTTAAAATATCTTGATGATGAATTACAAAAACTTCCAGATATAATTTTCTACAATGATTTAAAAGATTGTAGTGGAACTAGAAGTTTTAACTTCAAAGGTATTATGCATGATGATATCTCAATCTTACTTGACAAACTAAAAGTTGCTCTTAGGGTTGGACATCACTGTGCACAACCTATTATGAAAAAGCTTGGAATAAAAGGAACTATAAGAGTGAGTTTAGCTTTTTATAATGATTTTGAAGATATTGATAAACTTATTGTTGCTCTTAAAAAAGCACTTTCTATGCTAAAGGATTAAAAAATATGAATATAAAACAAAGAGTTGAGAGTATAAAAGAAGATTTAGAATTTTTCGATGAAGAGTTAGCAAAATATGAATATATTATTGATTTAGGTAAAAAGCTTCCTTCATTTGATGAAAAAAATCAAATCCCTGAAAACTTAGTTCATGGATGTACTTCACAAGTTTGGTTAATTTGTGAAAAGAAAGAAGATAAACTATTTTTCTATGGTACAAGTGATGCAATTATAGTAAAAGGTTTAGTTTATATTATTTTAGAAATTTTTTCTAATTCTACTGTTGAAGAGTTAAAAGAAGTTGATATGGATATTGTTAGAGAGTTGAATTTAAGTGAAGTTATAACTCCAAATAGACAAAGTGGAGTTATTGGAATGATTAAAAAAATAAAAGAATATGCTTTAAAATATTAAGGAAAAACTATGAACGGAATTTTTAATAAAGAAGAAATAAAAGAAAAAATTGTAGAAAATTTAAAAAAAGTTTATGACCCTGAAATTCCTGTAGATATTTATAATCTAGGATTAATTTATAATATTGAACTTGAAGAAAGAGAAAATTATCTATTTTGTGAAATAGAAATGACTCTTACAAGTCCTGCTTGTCCTGTTGCAGATAGTTTACTTGAGCAAGTACGATATGTAACAATGGCAGTTGATGAAGTAGATGAAGCAAAAGTAAATTTAGTATTTGAACCTGTTTGGGAACCTTATATGATGAGTGAAGATGCAAAAGAGATAATGGGAGCAAGTGGAGCGGCTATCTCTTTTTAAAATAGCTTTCCAAAACTTTTAAATAAAATGAAAAGCTAATAGCTCTTAAATGGGCTACTTTTCAAAACTAAAAAACAAAATTTAAACTCTTTAATAATCACTTATAAAATTCAATAACTACTAAGTTAGATTTTAAAAAACATCTTTGCAATATCGCTTCTATGATAAAATATTTAGGTAAAAAATATTTTGCTTTTTCAAAGTTTGAAAAGCAAAGTTTTAATATATTAAAAACTACACTTTTAGCAATATCCAACTATAAAATTAACAAAAAATAAGAAGAATAAAACAAAAAAATACCCTAAAATTTGAACAATAATTTTTTAAAAGGTGAGTATATGAAAAAGATTAATAAAGTACTTATTGCAAACAGGGGAGAGATTGCTTTAAGAATCATAAGAGCTTGTAAAGAGCTTGAGATTAAAAGCGTTGCTGTATTCTCTGAAGTTGACGTAGAGGGTATTTGGGCAAGAAAAGCAGATGAGTGCTATCCAATTATGGGAGATGTAGTTCAAGCATACTTAGACTATGAAAAAATCATCTCAATTGCAAAAAAATCAGACTGTGATGCAATTCATCCTGGATACGGATTTTTAAGTGAAAATGCTGACTTTGCAAGAGCTTGTGAAGCAAATGGGATTATCTTTATTGGTCCAAAACCTGAACATATTGAACTTTTTGGTGACAAAATGGCATCAAAAGTAGCTATGAAAAAAGTTGGGGTTCCAGTTCTTGAAGGTACTGATGAACCAATTATTGATATTGAAGAGGGTGCAAGAATCGCAAAAGAGATTGGATTCCCTGTTATTATCAAAGCTGCATTTGGTGGTGGAGGAAGAGGAATGAGAATAGTAAGAGAAGAGAAAGACTTCAAAGAACTATTTGAAAGTGCCTCAAATGAAGCAAAAAAATATTTTGGTAGAGGTGAAGCATTTATTGAAAAATATGTTGAAAACCCAAGACATATTGAAATTCAAGTTATTGCTGATAAATATGGAAATGTTTTACATTTAGGTGAAAGAGATTGTTCTATTCAAAGAAGACATCAAAAAGTTATTGAAATTGCTCCATCTCCATTATTAAACAATGAAGCAAGAAAAGAGTTATATAGAATTGCTACAAAGGCTATGTTTAAACTAGGATATGAAAGTGTTGGAACAGTTGAATTCCTACTTGACCCAGAAGATAATATTTACTTTATTGAGATGAATACTAGAGTTCAAGTTGAGCACCCTGTAACTGAAACTATTACTGGTGTTGATATTATTCAAAGAATGATCCAAATTGCTGAAGGTAGTAAAATGATATTCTTACAGGAAGAAATTAACTTCAGAGGTTACTCAATTGAGTTTAGAATTAATGCTGAAAATCCATTAAAAGGATTTATGCCATCTGTTGGAACTGTAAATAAATACTTAACACCAGGAGGTCCTGGAGTTAGACTTGATTCTGCTCTTTACACAGGATACAAAGTTCCACCAAATTATGATTCAATGGTTGGAAAACTAATTGTTTGGGCAATTGACTGGGAAGGTTGTGTAAAAAAAGCAAAAAGAGCTTTAGATGAATTCTACATAGAAGGTTTCCCTACAAATATTCCTCTTCATAGAGAAATTGTAAGAGATCAAGATTTTAAAGATGGTAAATTTACTACAAATTATCTTGATAAAAAAATGGATATCTTTACTCTTCAAACTCAAGATAATATTGAGGAAGAAGAAGGAAAAGTAGAAAATCTTAAAAAATTAATATCTACTATTAACTCAAAAAATATTACAACAAGACATTAAAAAATCATTACTAAGAACTTACTAGTTCTTAGTATTTGAAAAACTCTTAGCTTTTACTTCATCTTCTCCTATAAAATTTTTAGAATTAGCATCATTTACAATTACCAAAGAGTTTAATGGTAAAAATGAGGTTAAGGCTAAAAATATAATTTAAAATAGAAGAGGAGAAATTATTTTCTCTTCTTTAAAGCCAAAAAAATTCCTAAAAGTATCAAAATAGTTGAAACAACTAAATCAAAAGTAACTCCTTCATCAAGCAATAATATACTTAAAAATATCCCAATTATTGGTACTATTAGCTGAACTATACTAGCTGTAATTATTTGCATTTTTGGCAAAACTGCATACCAAATAAAAACACCAAAAGCTGTTGTAATAGAACCTGAAGCTATAGCTATAATAAAAGTTAGAAAATCTATTTTTAAAGTATTTGAAAAAAATAGTATATAAAAAATACCAAAAATAAGTGTGAAAAATAGAGTTTTAAATAAACTATCAGTAGCATTTAAAGTTGCATTTTGAGATTTTTTACCAAGTACACTAAAAATTGCCCAGCCAATTCCTGAAAGAAACATCAAAAAAGTATGAAAATATGATATTGAAAAATCATTTCTTGGGTAAAGAAGATATAAAAGCCCTCCAAAAGCCATAGTAATACCAATAACTTTCTTAACTGATAACTTTTCATTAGAAAACAAAGCCACAATAATCATACTCAACTGTACAACCGCAAATAGAATCAAAGTTCCAATGCCTGCTAACATATTTATGTAAGAATAAGAGAAACAAATTGCATATAAAAAAAACATAAAACCACTAAGATAGTTTGTTTTTAAGTCTATTTTTAAATTTTTATTTTTATAAATATATACAGACGTCAATATAAAAGTTGCGGATAAGATTCTTAAAAAAGTAAAACTGAAAGCATCAATATTTTGAGTAGAAATCGCCATTCTAGCCAGTATTGAATTTGAAGCAAAAAATACTAAGGCTAAAGATATTAAACCTATTAGCTTAAGATTATTTTTTACTTCCAACTCATCAATTTTCAATATATCTATTTCCTATTTTTTTAGCAAAAACTTTATCTTTTCCTTCAAACTCTTTTGAGTTAGCATTTTGCACTATTAAACTAGAAATTTTATCTATTGTAACAGCCACATCTTGAGATTGTGAAGCTACATTCGCATTTTCTTGTGTTTGAGAATCTATTATTGTTATTGCACTATTTATTTGTTCAACTGCATTTAATTGCCCTTGACTAGAATTTTGAACATCATTTATCAAAGATATCTCTTGATTTATACTTGTATAAAGTTCTTGATATCCATCTATCATATGACTTGCTATCTCTTTTCCATCATTGGCCTTTTTTGTAGCACTTTCAACTATATTTTTTATCTCTTTTGCAGCTTCTGCACTTCTAGCTGCTAGATTTCTTACCTCTTGAGCAACAACAGCAAATCCTTTTCCTGCTTCTCCTGCAGTTGCTGCTTCAACTGCAGCATTTAAAGACAGAATATTTGTTTGGAAAGCTATTTGATCAATTACAGAAATAGCTTCTTTTACCAAATTAACTTCTCTTGTAATATCTTGCATCGAATTTGAAGTTTTAGTTGCCAACTCTTCACCTTTATTGGCTTGATAAATAATACTTTGCGATAATTCTGAAACTTTTAAAATACTTTCAGTATTATTTCTAATATTTGTTGTAACTTCATCTAAAGCTGCAGATGTCTCTTCCAAAGATGCTGCTGCTTTTGAAGATGAAATATTTAAAGTATTTACATTTTCTAGCAATATTTTTGAGCTATTTTGTAGAGTTAAACCATTTGATTTATTTTCGATTAACATATTAGTTATAGTTTGTCTTAAAGTATTTATCTCTTCAAATAAAACTCTAAAATCGTTTTTTACCAAAGATTCATCTAACTTTTTTGTATAATCATATTGACCGTAAGAAAGAAGTGTATTTTTGATAAGTCCAAGACTTTTTTCCAAATCACTTGCTAGATTATTTATGGTTTCAGCGATGTAGTTTAGCTTATAATTTGAACTATTTGTAAAACTTATTCTATCACTTACAATACCACTTGCAAGTTTTTCTGAAACTACCATAATTTCACCAAAAATTTGTAACTCTTCATCATTTTTTCTGTTTATACTAGAGCAAATACTTTCTAATTTTTGACCTATTTCACCAGTTAATTTTAAATCTTTTAATTCTATTTTATTTATTTCATTATTTAAACTTTTTTCAATTTCGCAAAGAACTTTTAAAATATCTTTATTTGAATTATTACTAAAAAACATAGATTCATCCTAACTTATATAAATTTTCAGCATTTTGAATCTCTTCAACCGTTGGCTTTATACGAACAGATATATATCTTATTGTTCCATCAACATCCCTTGATGGGAAAACTGTAGCATTAACCCAATAAAATCCACCATTTTTAGTCTTATTTTTAACTATACCTTTCCATATTTTTCCCGCTTTTATTGTTTTCCACAAATCTTCAAAAGCCCATTTTGGCATATCTTGATGTCTTACAACATTGTGCTGTTTTCCAACTAACTCATCTAAATCATATCCTGCAATTTTACAAAAATCTGCATTTGCAAAAATAACAATACCCTTCTCATCTGTTTGAGATACAATAATTGTATCTTGGTCTAAAAAAACTTCTTTACTCAATAAAACCATCCAAAATAATTTTTAATTAATATAAAGATATCCTATATTTTCTTAATTTTATTTAATCTTTACTAATAAATAATTTTTTGAAATAATATTTTAAAAGTAAGATTAAATTTTTTATCTGATACAATTACACCCTTAAAATAAGGAGTTTCTATGGTTTTTAATTCAATTAATGATAATAAACTTTTAAAAGAAGCCATAAATAATAATTAAGCAGTAATTCACTTCAAACCCGATGGTACAATACTTAACGCAAATAAGATTTTTTTAGATGCAATGGGTTACACTTTAAATGAAATTGTTACAAAACATCACAGTATATTTTGCGAAGAGAGATTTCGAAACACAAAAGACTATAAAGAGAGCTGGGAAAACTTAAGAGCTGGAAAATCTATTACAGCAGAGTTTCAAAGAGTGAAAAAAGATGGTGATTTAATCTTTTTAAGAGCTACATATATGCCAATATTCAAAAATCAAAAAGTAGTTGAAGTTGTAAAACTTGCTCAAGATATCACAAAAAATAGATTAAGAAATCTATACTATCTTGGTCAGGTAAGAGCAATAAACAAATCAAATGCAGTTATTGAATTTGATATGAACGGTACAATTTTAGATGCAAATGAAAATTTTTTAAAAGCTGTTGGTTATACTAAAGAAGAGATTTTAGGAAAACATCACTCTATGTTTTGCGAAGAAGAGTATAAAAACTCAAATGAATATAAAAAGTTATGGGAAAAATTAAATCATGGTGAATTTGATAGTGGTGAATATCTAAGAATAGGTAAAAATGGGGAAAAAGTTTGGATTCAAGCTAGTTATAATCCTATTTTAGACCTTGAAGGTGATCCATTTAAAGTTGTAAAATACGCAGTTGATATAACAAGTAAAAAAAATACAATGATTGAGATAGAAAAAGAGATAAAAGAGTTTAGCTCTTCTTTAAATAAGCTTTCAGTTGCTTCAACTAATATGCTTGAAGAATCGAAATTTTCAATGCAAAGCTCTTTTAGTGTATCAAATTCTACTCAAGATTTGAATAATGTTATTTCTGATTTAAGTAATAAAATTGATGATATGCTTAAATCTATTACAAAAATTTCTCAAAATGCTGCAAATAGTGAAAAGATTGCATCAAAGGCAAAAGAACAATCAAAAGAGAGTGCAAAAGCAATTCTTAGGTTAAATGAAGAATCAACAAAAATTAGTGAAACAATAAACATGATTTCACAAATTGCTTTTCAAACAAATATTCTTTCATTAAACGCAGCTGTTGAAGCAGCAACTGCTGGTAAAGCTGGAAAAGGATTCGCTGTTGTCGCTCAAGAAGTGCGAAACCTAGCCACTAGATCAAACGAAGCAGCTAAAAATATCACAGCTGTTATTGAATTTATTCAGTCATTGGTTAAAGAGTCTCTTCACTCAATTCATGGAATTGATAACACAATTGAAGAGGTGAATAATGTAACAAAAGATATTTCAGAATCTATGATTAACCAAAAAAATACATCTTTTGAGCTTTCAAATAGTGCAAAACATAGCTGTGATAACTTAAATGAAGTTTCTCGAACTATGCAAAAAGTATCACTTTCAGCACAAGAGACACAAAAAGAGGCTGAGATTACAAAAAGTAGCTCAAATGAGCTAATTAGTGTATCAAATAGATTAATAGAAACTCTAAAAAATTTAAAATAAAGAGTGTAGCATCATGCTACGCCTCTTCGAACCACTTTAAATCTTCTCTTAATTTTACAACTTCACCAACAACAATAATTGCAGGAGTTGGAATATCTTTTGATTTTTCTACAATATCTTCCAATGTTCCTACAACAACGCTTTGCTCTTTTGTTGTACCTTTTGAAATAACCGCACAAGGTGTGTTAGCTGGTTTTCCAATTTTTATTAGTTTTTTTGTAATAAGCCTAATATTGTGAATACCCATTAAAAAAACTATAGTTTCATCAGCTATAAAACTTTCCCAATTTATTTGAGAATCTTTTTTATTTGGGGCTTCGTGTCCTGTTACAACTCTAAAAGAACAAGTATATCCCCTATTTGTTACAGGAATTCCTGCATAAGCAGGAACACTAATACTTGAAGTAATTCCTGGAATTATTTCAAATTTTATTCCTCTCTCTTTTAGATATAAAGCTTCTTCTCCACCTCTTCCAAATACAAAAGGATCACCACCTTTTAATCTTACTACATTTTCATATTTTAAAGCAGCTTGATAAATAATCTCATTTATTTCATCTTGTGGCATCAAATGTTTTGCATACTCTTTTCCAACAAAAATGAACTCACAGCCTTCTTTGGCCATTTTTAGTATCTCAGGATTTGCTAATTTATCATAAATTATTACATCAGCTTCTTTTATAACTCTAGCTGACTTTAGAGTCATAAGCTCAACATCACCTGGTCCTGCCCCTGTTAAATATACTTTCGACATTTTTATCTCTCCTTAAAAATAAATAAACCCGATGGTTTTTCAATATCTTCTATAGTCTTTGTTTTCTCCCAAGATTTTGTATCTAAAACCTCAACTTTATTTGAATCATTTACACTTACATAAAGTTCATCTTTTTCATTTGACCATCTAACATGAAGAACTTTACCATCAAATTTATACTCTTTGATTATTTTGAAATCCTTTGTATCGACTATTTGTAAATATGGGAAATCCTCTCCCGAAAAAGTAACAGCTAAAAAATCTTTGTTTGGACTTAAAGATGTAAAAACAGGCATTCCTTTTGTTTCTATAGTTTTTAGAAAATTGAAATTTTTATCATAAACAAAAACTTTATTGTCTCCAACCGCTGGAATAAAAGTTTCATTTTTACTTAAACTCCAAAATCCAAAATGTGGTACTTTTAGGACTTGTTTCTTTTTGGCATCTAAAAACACATCTATTTTCTTGTATTCCATTTTGTTTAAATCAACAACTCCAAAATGTGGAGAATTGAAAAATCCCATGATATATGTTTCATCTTGTATCATCGCATCAAATGGAATCTCTCCAACATTTTTGAACTCTTTAAATAATTCAAAATTTGGCTCTTTTTTACCCTCATTCAAATCTTTGTAAATAGAGATTATATCGCTATCCATTTGTGAGAAAATCATATAATTTTTATAGAGTTTTATTCCAACATTTCTTGAGTTTGTAACTATTTTTTTAATTGGTTTTAAATCTCTTGTTAAAACATCTACACTTTTATCATCATAGTTTGCAACAGCTACAAAATAATCTGAAATTTCAAAACCAATTGCACTTTTACTAGTTTTATACTCTTGTAAAATTTTTTCAGTTTTTGGATTAAATCTTATTACATAACCATCTCTTGAAATTGCATAACCATCTTCTTCAAAAAATTTAACAACTCCATGATTCATATTTCTCATATTTTCGATTCTTGATTTAAACTTGTCATTTTCAATAACAGCCAAACTAGAATTTTCTCTTTCAACAACAAAAAGCTTTTCATTTGCATTTAAATTTGAAAATAAACAAAATGCAACACAAGAACTTAAAACTATTTTTTTAAACATTTTTACCCCTTAATTTCATCTTCACTTAAATAACAAGAAGGATCCTCTTCCCACAAATCACCACTTATCGCATACGCCCTACTTCTAGAACCTCCATTGCAAATATCAATATATTTGCAAGAGCTACATTTACCTTTTAAAACTCTTGGAAATTCTCTTAATTTTGTCAAAAGTTCATTTTCTTCATCAAGCCAAACTTTATCAAAATCTTTTTGTAAGTAATTTCCAATAGTAAGAGGAAAAAATGGATCAGGCTTAACAAAACCATTCCAATCCATATTTCCAAGTCTTTTCCCTGCACTATTTCCACCCCAAGCTTTCAGCTTATTTTTTAAAGATTCAACAAAAGAAGGATATCTTTTTTCAAACTCTTTCAAAAGCATAACAGCATCCATTTCCATATTACCTGTAACAATATCAATGTGCTTATTGTTTTCATAGTATTCAAAAGCTTTTTTTATCATAAAATCAACATACTCAACTCTTTTCTCTTTTGAGATATCAATTTCAAGATTCTCTTTTCCTCTTCCTGAATAAACAAGATGTGAAATATATATTTTATTTACATTTAACTCTTCAGCAATAGTAAAAATATCATAAAAACTTTTTTCTGTCTCTTTTGTAATAGTAAATCTTATACCAGCATTTCCACCAAAACTTTGAATGATTTTTATGGCATTTATGCTCTTATCATATGAGCCTTTTTGACCTCTGAAATAGTCATGAACCTCACCTATTCCATCTATTGAAATACCAATATAATTGAAAGTATCAATGATTTTTTGAGCATTTTTTTCTGTGATATATGTTCCATTAGTTGAAAGATATGTCATGATTTTATTATCTTTCATACATTGTGCTATTTCAAAAATATCTTTTCTTAGTAGTGGTTCACCTCCACTAAAAATAACAAAATTTACACCAGCTTTTTTTAACTTTGGAATAGTATTTAAAATATCTTCCAAAGCCAAAGTCTCTTTTTCATTTGCACTTGCCTTGCTATAACAATGATGACAAAGCAAATTACATCTATTTGTCATATTCCAAATAATAATACTTCCATCTAAGCTTCTACTTTTTTCATTTTCAAGTGTTGATTTTATGAGATTTGATAATCTAAACATTATTTATCCTTGAAAAATAAAATGTAATCAGCTAAGTGTTGAAGTTCTTCTGCGCTTAGTTGAGGAAATGCAGGCATTGCACTTCTTTCATAACCCAAACTTGCATAACTGTTTTCTGGATTTACAATATGAGCAACAATTTGTCCACTATCTCTTTTTGAAGCAATATCAGAAAATGATGGTCCAAAGGCAAGTGAAGTTTCATGATGGCAACCCCAACAATACTTTTTAAAAAGTCTCTCTCCATCTTCTTGTGAAGCTTGTAAATTTATACCAATTAATAAAACCAATACAAAAAAATATCTCACAACAACCCCCTTTTTAGCAAAAAATTACTTTATTATAATATTTGCATCTTTTTTTATATTTTTAATTCTTTCATCAATTATAGCTTGGAATCTCTGCATCTTTATTTGATTTTCAATGTTACTATAAACTTGTTCCAAATTTATTGTTATAGGCTCTTGAATTTCATCTAAAAAAATGATATGGTAACCAAACATCGATTTTACGGGTTCTTTTGTAAATTCTTGAGGTTTTAATTTTAAACTAGCATCCCAAAACTCATCAATCATATCACCTTTTTTAAACCAACCTATGTCTCCACCTGTATCTCTTGAGCCATCTATTGAATTTTTACTAGCTAATTGAACAAAGGCAACCTCTTTATTTTTAGAAACTTCTAGCTCTTTTACAATATCTAATGCCTTTTTTAAATCTTCAACTAAAATATGTCTGGCTTTAAGTTTTTTATCTTGCTTAAATTCATAAAGGTGGGAATTATAGTATTTTTCAACATCTTCTTTTGATATTTTTACTTTAGAAAACTCATTTTTCATAAATGATTCAACCAAAAGTGAATTTTTAAAATCTTCTATAGTTTGCAAAAAATCTTTGTTTTTATCTAGATTATCTTTTTTTGCTTGTTGAATCAAAAGAGTCTTCTCTATTGTTTGATGAAGCGCTAAATTTTGTGCCTTTTTATCTAAATTTTCATAACTTTTTTCTTGATTTGTAGTTTTTAAAAAATTATTTACTTCATTTGAAGTTATATCTTGGCTATTTACTGTTGCTAAAATTTGTGCATTTAGTCCAATTGCTGAAGCTAGTAGCAAACTTGTAATTAATTTCATGATTCTTCCTTATTTTATTGTTTTATTAAATTCTTTAAAATTCTCTTCATATAAGTTAAATTTTAAACAATTTAATCAATCGGTGATTGTATATATCTTGCAAGTTGATGCAATTCATACAAAGATAAAAAATCATACTTTGGCTTGAGAGTTTGTGGAAAGCCATCTTTTATTTTAGAGACTAAATCTTTTTCAAGATATTTTTGAAGGTTATTTGGGAGCAAAGCAAAGCCATTTACTCCCAATCTATTTTCATGATGACAAGATATGCAATATTTGTTGTATAACTCTTTTCCTATCTCTTTTTTAGGCAATGCTTCAACCATATGCGCTGTTGCTCCATCGATTTGTGCGAAATTATTGCTTAAAAAAAAGATTGTAAAAAATGGTATTTTCAATTTAGACATATTTGATAAAAAGTACATTAAAAGCCTCAAAGAAAATAGATATAAAAATATCAAACCCGAAGGTTTGATATTTTATTTTAGTAAACATCTTTCATAGTGTTTGTAACATTAAACTTACCAGTTGGTGTTTTAATTCTAGGGTCTTCAATTACAGATTTTAACTCTAATGTTTTTGCATCATAAATTAAAATTGCACTTGCAACCTCTTTGTTACCCCAAATACTTGTCCAAACCTCTGTACCATCAGCATTAAATTCAAAGTGAACAGGTCCTCTTGATTCTACTACTTTTTCTCCAACTTTAACAGAAGGTAGATATTTTTCAGGTATTTGAATAGTTTTTACAATTTCAAGCTTATCTTTATCAATTACATATATTGATGTTTGTAATTTTCTATCTGGATGCACTGGTCTATCAGCAAAGATATATTGTGAATTTGGGTGTGTTTTAACAAATAAGTTTCCACCACCTTCTCCAGGTAAATTAATTTTTTTAACAACTTTCCATGCATTAGCTGGATATTTTACAGGATCTGTTCCAATAAAAATAATATCATTAGATCCAATATGTCCTGATGCCCATAGTGGTCCATAAGTTTTATGATCTACGTTTGCACCTCGTCCTGGGTGTGGTTTGTTACCTTCAGATGGAATATTTTTAACTAATTTTCCTTCTTTTGTATCAATAACAGAGATAACATCTCTAGCATTTGCAGCTGTTAAGAAATATCTTTTTGATAAATCCCAACCACCGTCGTGTAAAAATCTCTCTGCTTCAACCATAGTTATTTTTGGATTTTTAATATTCGAGTAGTCATACAACCAAACTTGTCCTGTCTCTTTAATATTAATAACCCATTCTGGTTTATCATGTGATGCAATAATAGCAGCAACTCTAGCTTCTCTTAAATATGAGTTTTCATCATATGTATAACTTGCTGTTGAAACTATTTTTAATGGATCAAGAGTATCAGCCTCAAGTGTTACAATCGATGGTGGCCAGTAACAACCAACAACGGCATATTTATCTAGATAATCTTTGTGTTTAGATGTATCAATTGCTCTAGCATCGTTACATACTTGAATTTCAGCAACATTTTTAGGCTCTTTCATCCAAATATCAATCATAGATGCTTTTCCGTCTCTACCAATTACATAGATATATCTTCCAGATGCACTAGTTCTTGTAATATGTGTAGCAAATCCAGATGGAACAACTGATTTAATCTCTTTTGTTTTACCATCAATAATAGCAATTTGCCCAACATCTCTTAAGATAATCGAAAAGTAATCTTTCCAGTTCTCAGCACCAACTTCTGGTTTTGTTGGTCTATCTTTTACTGGCACTAAAACCTTATGAGATTTTTTCATATCAGCAATAGATTTTTCAGGTGGAGTTTGAGCCTCAATTTGAATATATTTTGCCATTAAATCAGTTTGAGCTGCTGTTAATTCACCAGATTTTCCCCAATCAGGCATTCCACCTGGAGTTCCTTCATGAATAATTGTTTTTAAATAGTCAGTTCCTCTGCTTTTCATTTCTTTAGCTTCTAATGTAGGACCTAAAGCTCCTTTTCTAAGCATACCATGACAACCAGCACATCTATCAAAATACACCTGATTAGCTTCTTTCATTTGCTCATCAGATAACTTAATCTCTTCAGCCATAGAAACACTTGTCATCCCTAAACTAGCAATTGCTACCATACTTAAAACTTTTGATAATTTCATAACCTTCTCCCTTTTATATAAGATTAATAATCCATTTTAATTTCTAGCCATATAGTGGCAAAAAGCCACTATAATATCTACTTACTATTTTTGTTCTCTTCCTCTAACCTTCTCTTCTCTTGTTTATATATAAAAAACATCGGAAGAACTATAGCTGAGTGTAAAAATAGTGTCAAAGTCATAGGACCTTGATTTAGCCATCCAAAAAAACTTGGAACAATATCAGTAAATTCTGTAAACATAATAACCTCCCTTATTGAATTTGATTGATTTTTGCATTTCTTATTGTTAATAAATCAACTACTAAACATAAGAACCCTACAAAAGTAACCAGACCCATAGCAAGTCTCCATCCCATAGCTTGGATATACCAAGGACTACTTTGTCCTATAAAGTATGCATCCCAAGTTGCACCAAATTGTGCTCTTTCAATCATTACTTGACCATAACCAGCGATTGTTAAAGCAACAGTCATTCCAACAACCCCAATAGTTATTAATGAGAATCCCCATCTTGTAAGAGAAGTCATTTTTAACTCTTTTTTACTACCTTGAACTCCCATGTAGAACATTGCAATCATTGCCATTGCAAATGCTCCAAAGAACGCTAAGTGTCCGTGAGCTGATGTAAATTGTGTACCGTGTGTATAGATATTCATTTGTGGTAAAGTGTGGAAGAATCCCCAAATACCAGCACCTAAAAAGTTACCAAACGCACTTGCACAGAACCATAAGAAAGCTGGAGTATTGTTCATTTGAGCTTTTTCTCCTCGACCTTCTTGTACACCTTTCTCTTTTCCCCAGTCATACATTACGTGTACAAACATCGCAACTAATGGTACAGGTTCTAACGCAGAGAATAATGCTCCAATTTCCCACCAGTACTCAGGTGTACCAATCCAGAAATAGTGGTGTCCAATTCCTAAAATACCAGAACCAAATAGCATTGCAACTTCAATCCATAACCACATTTCAACAACTTGTCTATGTGCACCAATTACTTTAATTAATGCCCAACCAATAACAGCTGCAACAAATACTTCCCAAGTAGCCTCAACCCATAGGTGAATTACCCACCACCACCAGTATTGATCAATTGAGATATTATTTGTATAGAACATTCCAGCTAAATATAGACCAGCAAGTGCCAATAAGTCTGCCATTAAAACTGTAATAATTCCTGTTCTTTCACCTTTCATAGCTGTTAAGTAAACATTAGCTAAGAAGATTAAAACAACAACAACAATACCAATATCAGCCCATCTAGGAGCTTCAATATACTCTCTACCTTCATTAATCAACCATAAAGTTGTTTCATTTGCAGGTCCAACTTGAACTAGAATATATACTAAAACAACAACTGTAACAGCCAAAGTTAATACATAAAATCCTAATTTACCTAAAGCAATACCAACTGTTTCAACTTTTGTTTCATCAGGAAGTAAATAATAAACAGAACCAATCATCGCATATAAAAGCCAAACAACTAGAGCATTAATATGCACCATTCTAGCTACATTGAAATCCAGTGTTTCAAACAAAAATCCACTAAATACAAATTGAGTACCAGCAATTAGTCCAAATAATATTTGTGCACCAAATAAAGTTGCTGCTACAATAAAATACATTGTTCCTAATTTTTTAGACTCAGATCTTAAATTATCTACCATGGATTCCTCCTTCTATTTTCCCATCTTTATTTTCAGTCATTCTTCCGAAATTTCTTGGGAAACCATTTGTGTCAATAGATGACATATGTTTTAAAAATGCTACTAAACCTTTTGCTTCTTCAGCTGTAATTCCTAGATTTGGCATCATTCTTGCATTTGATGGATTGTCAGATGGATGTTGTAAAAATTCAGCAATAGCTTCTTCTTTAGTTTGTTTATCCATTCTCGCCATATACGAATCCCATTTAGGATCCAACCAAGCTTTTGTCAAGTCTGGAGCATAATATGCACCATTTCCTAAAAGTGTATGACAATTCATACAGTTTTTAGCTTGTGAAGCTAATTTACCTAAGTTAACTAAAGCCATAGCCTCATCTTCATTATAATCATCTCTTCCAAAAAATTTCTCTTTTTCACCAATCATTGGTGTTTCATGACCTCTTTTGTCATTCATTTCATAAGTAATTTTATGATTAATAACAGTTGGAGACGGAACTCTTTTTGTTACACCACTATCTAATTCTGCTTTAGTTCCCATTTGTATTTGACCCATCGTGTCAAATGTTAACCAAATTAAAAGAATGGCTGCTACACCAGTAACCCAAGCAGCTGATCTTTGCCAAAAACGATTATCTGTCCATACAGACACTTTTTTAGACATTGATTCTTCCCCCTTTTTTTATTATTTTTCATACTCTTCTTCGGCTTTGCTTGTCAAATAGTAATACAGATGAGGCAAAGTTAAATATGCAATCATTATGATTACTAAAACTTTTCCCACAAAAGGTCCTACTTGAAGTTTTGTAGCCATGTAATACATACAATAAGCTTGAAGTATCCAAAAAAGATATGCAAAAGGCATATAAAACTTTTTTAGATATCCCATTTTTACTAATGTATAAATACCTACAAAAACTGCACCAAATACAAGTACTAAAGATGATGATAAAAATATAGGCAAAAAATCATCCAATGCAATTTCAGGTCTAGTTCTTATAACTTCGTCCAACACTTTGTGACTCCTTTATACTTTTATCTAGTGTCATTATATATGAATGGAAAAAGTTAATGTTGATTAATATCAATAAAATAAATGAAAAGTTAATGAAAGCTAATTTATTTTTTAGGAGAGTTTTTTGTAAGTTTGAATTTTATCTTTATAATTTTCTTTGCAAAACCTGCTTATGCATAATTGCATAGACAAATCCCACAAAAAGTCCTATGAAGTGAGCATACCAAGCTATTGGAAGTCCAATCAAAAGTGGAGCAACAGAAATCAGTAAAATCCATGTAACAATTCCACCTCTTTGAGTTTTATCAAAATATGCAACATATCCTAAAATAGCACAAATTGCACCGCTAGCTCCAACTAGATTTACTCTAACATCTACATAAAAGATGTATAAAAAAGATAAAAGAGAGGTTAATATTCCTGTTACTAAATATAAAGTGACAAAACTTCTAGCCCCTCTTGCTCTTTCAATAAGATTACCAAATTGCCATAAAACGAACATATTCATTCCTAAATGGGCAATTCCACCATGAGAAAAGATAGAAGTTAGTGGTTGCCAAAAGAAACCACCAACTAAAAAATATAGGTTTAATCCCATAAGAAGTGAGCCTTGTTCAATATTTATTTGAATAATATAGGCTACTACGGTTATAAAAATAATAACATTTGTAGCAGTAAAATCACTTTTTGAAAATTTCATCATTTAGATTAAAGCCTCTTTTAATACATCATCTATTGTATCAACAGCTTTAATTGTAAGAGCCTCTCTTACTTCGTGTGGAACCTCATCTAAATCTCTTTCAAAGTTCTTTCTTGGAATTAAAACTTTTGTCATTTTTGCTTTAAATGCAGCTATTAATTTCTCTTTTAATCCTCCAATAGGAAGAACTTTTCCAGAAAGTGTAAGCTCCCCTGTCATTGCAATATCTGCTTTAATTTTTCTATTACTTAAAATTGAAGCCATTGCTAAAGCCATAGTTATACCTGCACTTGGTCCATCTTTTGGCGTTGCACCTGCTGGAACATGAAGATGAATATCGTATCTTTTATACACTTCACTAATATCAAGCTTAGTATTCTCTTCTTGTTCTTTAAATGTTTTAGGAATTAAATCTTCATCTATTTTTAGTGAGCCATTGTCTATTAAAAGTTTTACAACAGAGTAAGAAATACTAGATGACTCTTTCATAACATCACCTAAACTTCCTGTTACTTTTAAATCACCTTTTCCTTTTAATTTTATAGCTTCAATTTTTAAAATATCTCCACCAACTGCTGTCCATGCAAGACCATTTGTAATTCCTACAAAGTCCTCTTTATCAGCAGGGTCTATTTCAAAAATAGGATTATCAAGATATGTTTTTAAATCTTTTACTCCAATTGTTACTTTCGTAATATTTTCATCGCCTAAAATCTGTTTTACAACTTTTCTAAATAACTTAGAAAAAACTCTTCGCAAGTTTCTAACACCTGCTTCTCTAGTATATTTAGAAATTATTGTCTCAATTGTTGCTTTATTTATACTAACTTCATTTTTAGAAAGGCCGTGTTTTTCTAACTCTTGAGGAATTAAATAATCTTTTGCAATATGATATTTTTCATTTGGTGTATATGAACTAATCTCTATAAACTCCATTCTGTCTTTTAGTGGAGCTGGGATATTTCTAATATCATTTGCAGTTGATACAAAAATAACTTGTGATAAATCAATAGGGAAATTTAAATATAAATCTCTAAATTCATGATTTTGCTCAGGGTCTAAAACTTCTAGCATAACAGCAGTTGGGTCACCTCTATGACTAGTTCCTAACTTATCTATTTCATCTAAAACCATAACTGGATTCATTTTCTTTGCATCAATAAGCCCTTTTACCAATCTTCCTGGCATTGCTCCAACATAAGTTCTTCTATGCCCTCTAAGCTCATTCACATCTTCCATCCCACCAAGAGCAATTCTAACAAGTGGTCTTTTCAAAGCTTCAGAAATTGAGTTTGCCAAAGAAGTTTTACCAACACCTGGAGGTCCTACAAAACATAAAACTGTACCTTTTGATTTTAAATCTTCAATTTTTCTTTGCTCTAAAAGTTGTTTAACAGCAAAATACTCAGCAATTCTCTCTTTTGCTTTTTCTAGTGAATAGTGGTCTTTATTTAGCTGTTTTTCAACACTTGAAACTGAAATTTTTTCATTTGAATACTCTCCAAAAGGAATGTCTAAAACCAATTCAACATAAGTTTGTAAAAGCGAAGCATCTGGAGAATCTGGATTCATACGACTTAGTTTTTCAATTTGTCTTTTTGTCTCTTTGTAGGCATCTTTACCCATAAAACATTTTTTTGCTTTTAGCTTTTTCTTATAAGCTTTCACTTCTTCTTCTTTTTGATTATCAACGCCTAACTCTTTTTGTAAGGCTTTTATTTGCTCTTTTAAGAAGTAATCTTTGTGAGTTTTTTCAATTTTTGAATTTACTTTTTGAGTTATCTCTTTTTGAATTTTATAAGATTCAATCTCTTTATTAACAACTTCAATAATATCTAAAAGTCTTTGCTCTAAATTTGTTTGTGAAAATAGTTTAAATGCTTCATCTTTTTTGAGATTTAAAACAGAAGATATTAAATCAGCAATTCTTGATGCATCATCATTTTCTTCAAGTGTCTTAATCAAATCAACTGGAAATTTACTATTTAATCTTGATAGTTTTTTTATACTTTCAAGCACAACTTGAATTAATGATTTTATACTTTCATCTTCAAAAGGTTCATTTTCTATCTTTTCAACCGTTGCAAAAAGTGGTTTAGAATCATTAAAATCTATAATTTTACCTTTTGCTAAACCTTGGAAAAGTACCTTTATTTTACCATCAGGTAAAGATACTTTTCTCATTATATTTCCTATAACTCCTATATTATAAAAAGAGTCTTTTTCTCTACTTTTTTCACTTGCAGTCTTTGAAACAGATACAATAACTAATTTATTAAACTCTATTGCATTCTCAACTGCTTTAATATTTTGCTCATCACTTAAAAAAATTGGAGCTATCATAAATGGATATAAAAATAACTCATCCTCTATAATCAATGGTATTGTTTGTGGAAAATCTTCATAATTTTCTAATTGCATATCTTATTAACTCCTAAAAAGTATTCATATTTATTAAACTAAAATATATAAATTATTATTCAAATAATGATCTATAAAATGGTACATCAACAGTTTGGATCTCTTTTTGATCAACCCAAGACTGTTCTACTTTTTGCTGATAAAATTTTGCACCCTCAGTTTTTCCTCTTCTATCATAAAGGTCTGAAATTTCCTTATCTATTGACGATTTTGCCATATAAATTCTTGCATTTATTGTGTCAACAAGTGGCATATATGGTGAATTTTTATATTTATTTTTAAACTCTTCAATTTGAGATATAGTATCATCTAAAAGTTGTTGATTTCTATGTTGGTTTTTAAATCCCAAAAAGTTTGCTTTAATTTTTAAATATCTTACATAATCAATATCTTTGCTCAAACTAAATCTCTTAATATACTCATCTAAATAGAAGTTTGCTAATGCATACTCCTCTTCATCCATGTGCGCATTTACTAAAATTAAAAGTGCTGCTGGTATATATGGTGAATTTCTATGCTCACTCTCAAGAGAGGTATAAGTATCATCCGCTTCATCTAAATCATTCATCCCAATTTGTTTCATCATTTTGTTGTACCAATATAGTGCTGGTTTATTATATTCTTGATCCTCTTTTGAAGAACATGCTCCAAATATAAATATTGCAGAAACTGCAAGTAATAAATGTTTAAACTTAAGATTTTTTACCATTATTTCATCCTTATTTTGTATAAAAGCATTATATTATCCAAAAATTACTTTATTGAAAGATTATTCCGCAATATTTGCTATAATAAGAAAAACTTTAAAATAAGGTAGAGAAGATGAAACTAACAATTATTGGAAATGGCGTTATGGCACAATCTTTGGCTATGGGTTTATTAAAAAATTATGAAATTGAAATGATTGGAAGAGATATAAACAAATTAAAAATTATAAAAGAGAAAATTCCACAAATTGAGATAAAACAACTAGAAGATAAAGAAGATATTAGTGGAAAAAATATCTTATTTTGCGTAAAACCTTTTGCACTAGAAAGTGTTGCTATTAGGCTTGTAGGAACTGCAAATATAATCATATCTATCTTAGCTGGAACTAGATTAGATTTTTTAAAAAAACATATAAAAGCCAGAAATTATGTAAGAGCTATGCCAAATATTGCAGCTAGTGTTTTACAATCTATGACAACTGTTACAGGTGATTTAGAGACAAAAGAATTATCTGTGAAACTATTTTCAAGTATTGGTCAATGCGTTTGGGTACAAACAGAAAATCAATTAGATATTGCTACAGCAATTGCTGGAAGCGGTCCTGCTTTTTTATCTTTGGTTGCTGAAGCATTAGCTGATGGTGCTGTTAAAGCTGGATTAGATAGGCATTTAAGTGCCCAATTAGTTCAAGGTTTATTTACTGGAACATCTGTTTTATTAAAACACTCTCAGCCATCTTTTATAAAGGACTCTGTTATGAGTCCAGGAGGAACAACAGCAGCTGGATATGCAAAACTTGAAGAGTGTAACGTTAGAAATGCAATGATTAAAGCAGTTGAAGAAGCTTATAATAAAGCTTGTGAACTTGCAAAAAAATAGTTTTACTCTACTTGAAACTATAATTAGTATAACTATTTTATTAGTTATCTTGGCTGTATTTAATAAAATTAGTCATGATAACTTATTTGAAAATAATAATTACACTCTTTTGAACAATTTAGAAAACAATTTTGATACAAAAAACTACTCAGGCTTTCACAAATCTTCACAAACAATAAATATCACTAAAAATGAGAATTTAGTAGAAAATATAAATGTAAATATGTACTTTTATAAAGATGAAAATCTAAGGATTTTTAAGTATGAAAAATAGCTTTTCTATCTTTGAATTAATCCTAAGCTTAATTATTTCATCTTTTGTTATAGTTTTTTCAAGTAAATATATAAAAGAAATTTATTTAGAAAATCAAAATATTCAAAATATAGAAAAAGCAAAAATAGATTTGAGTAGCACAAAATATTTATTCAAAAAAATATAGATAACATAAATAAAATTTCATTTTCAAATGATAATTTATACTTTGAAAATGAAATTTTGCTTGATAAAGTAAAAGATTTTAAAATAAATAAAAACAGTAAAGAGATTGAAATATTTATAAATTTTGATAACAAAATAGCTCAAATATGGAAATTTTCATTATGAAAAAAAGTTTTACTTTGCTTGTTACAATTGTTCTATTTTCGGTTTTTACTTATATAACTTTTGATATTTTACAAACAAAAGCTATTAAAAGTGAAAATATAAAAAATCAATTTTTATATATTCAAGCAAAAAATCATATATCTTTTTTAGAAGATTATTTGAAAAGTATAGATTTAAAAGATATTGATAGTTTAAAAGTTGATGATAATTTTTTTGATATAAAAGCCCAAAAATCAAAAGATTTTGCGGGCTATTTACTGAGCGTTAGCTCGAATGATTTTAATATAAGAATCACAAAAAAGTTTCTTATAAAATGACATCCAGCACTTTTTTTGCTAATTTTAAAGCCCTATTTCTGTGAGAAAATTCTTGTTTTACTTCAAAATCAAGCTCTCCTAAAGTTTTAGAAAAACCATTTGGAATAAACATTGGATCATATCCGAAACCATTTTCGCCTAATTCCTTATTTATAACCTTCCCATACATAAATCCATGTACTGTATAAACTTCCTTATTATAAACAATAGCAATACAAGCCGTATAAAAAGC
Organism: uncultured Aliarcobacter sp.; assembly: GCA_964384195.1. Classification (GTDB taxonomy): domain Bacteria; phylum Campylobacterota; class Campylobacteria; order Campylobacterales; family Arcobacteraceae; genus Aliarcobacter. The sequence continues at coordinate 28,300 of CAYLKG010000001.1, forward strand.
TGGAGTAATTTCTAATTTTAATTTATTTAATTCACAAATTAATTTTTGATTATTCTCTTTATCATTTGCATTTAATCCTGCATATCTAGCACTATAAACCCCTGGTTCATTATTTAATGCAGGAACACTAATTCCTGAATCATCAGAAATTACTAAAACATCCAAAAATCCTTTTTTTTGTAACTCATCATAGATAGTTTGAGCTTTTTTTATTGCATTTCCTTTAAAAGTATCTTTATCCTCTTCTACTTCAAATTTTCCTAAAATTTCACTAAAAGCAATAACCTCATCATTTGGTAAAAGTTTCTTAAATTCGTTTATTTTACCCTTATTATTTGATGCCAATACTATCTTCATTTACAGCCTTTATATTAATATTATCGATTTTGCTATATAATCTAACCAAAAATTATAATATATTTAGGATTATGTATGATTAAATCAGTTATGCCCTTGAGCTTTATTATTGCTCTTAGGTTTTTTGGACTTTTTATTGTTTTACCCGTTATTTCAGTTTACGCATTAAGTCTAGAAGGTTCAAATGCAACTTTAGTTGGAATTGTTGTTGGTGGTTATGCTTTAACTCAAGTTATTTTTCAAGTTCCTTTTGGAGTTATGAGCGATAAATTAGGAAGAAAAGGAACTATAATATTAGGTCTTATTCTTTTTGCTATTGGTTCACTTGTTTGTGCGGTTGCTACAGATATTTATACTTTAATGCTAGGTCGTCTTTTACAAGGAGCTGGGGCAATTGGAGCCGTTGTAACTGCTATGATTAGTGATATTGTAAAGGAGCATGAAAGACCAAAAGCAATGGCTTTAATGGGAATGTTTATTGGTCTTGCATTTGCAATTGCTATGATTACAGGCCCCCTTATTGGTGGATTTATCGGAGTTCCAGTTCTATTTTATATAACTATGTTTTTGGCTTTGGCTTCTATTTTTATACTTGTAAAAAAAGTTCCAAATCCTCCAAAAATAACTCACACTTACAATGAAAAACTAAATTTAAAAGATGTTTTAGGAAATGCAAATATAAATAAAATGCACATCACAAACTTTTTACAAAAAGGTTTAATGACTTTTGCATTTTTAGTAATTCCAATTATTTTAACAAAAACTTATGGGTGGGATAAAAAAGAGCTTTGGTATGTATATTTACCTTCTATGATTTTTGGTATTTTATCTATGGCGCCTGCAGCAATTATTGCTGAGAAAAAAGGGAAATTTAGAGAAATCTTAGCTCTTGGTGTTCTATTTTTTATAGTATCTTATTTAATAATAGGTTTTAGCTCTAGTGCTTTAGTTTTCTCTATTGGTGTTGTAATATTCTTTGTTGGATTCAATATGCATGAACCAATTATGCAATCTTTAGCTTCAAAATTTGCGAAAGTTCACCAAAGAGGAAGTGTTCTTGGAGTGTTTAACTCTTTTGGTTATTTAGGAACATTTGTTGGTGGAGTTTTAGGAGGAATCATGCTTGATAGCATAGACTTACAAACTTTTTCTATAATCATTGCTGTTGTATGTGTTTTATGGGGAATTTTAATAATAACTATGCCAAATCCTTCAAAAACGAAAACTATTTATTTAGATTTAAATGAGTATAAATTAAATCAATCAGCTTTAAATGATACTTCAAAAATCGAAGAGTGGTATATTAATAACACTGAAAATATTGTAGCTGTTAAATTTAATGAAAAAAATATCAGCGAAGATGAAATAAAATTACTTTTAAAATAAAAGCACATTAAAAAAAAGGAAAAAGGGTGAAAAAGTTTTTTACAGCTCATATTGCTCTTTTTCTGATTTTATCTCTATACTTAAATGGACAAAAAAGTTTCTATATAAGTAACTCTGACTTAGCAAAAATAGAACAAAAATATGGAACACAAGCACGAAATAAAGTTGAAGATTGGGATGCAATGATTCAAGGTGCAAAAAATGAATCTATATTAAATCAACTACAAATGGTAAATGATTTTTTCAATAAAATCCCTTATAAAACTGATATGATACATTGGGGAAAGAAAGATTATTGGGCAACTCCAATTGAGTTTATGGGAACTAATGCAGGCGATTGTGAAGATTATGCAATTGCAAAATATTTTTCACTAATAAAACTAGGAATTCCTGATAGCAAACTAAGAATCACTTATGTTTCTTATTCTAAAGCAAATAGTAATTATGACCAAGCTCATATGGTTTTATCATATTATCATCAAGCTGGTGGTGAACCTGTAATTTTGGATAATATTAACAAAACATTACAGCCTGGTTCAAAAAGAACAGATTTAAAACCAGTTTATAGTTTTAATGCAACAGGTCTTTGGCAAGCAAAAACAAAAGGTGAAACAAGAGCCGGTGATAACAAGCTTAAATCTTGGGTAGATTTAATGAATAGATTTTAATTAGGAGAAAAAAATGTCTTTATCAAAACAACTTTATCTGATAATATCATTTATATTTTTTATGATTTTTACAGGTAATTTTATAATTAGTGTTAAGAATACAAAAGAGTATTTAGAAACAGAATCCATATCAAAAGCTCAAGATGCAGCAACAACTTTAGGATTTAACCTTAAAACTTTAATTAACAATAAAAACAATCCAGAAATTGAATCAACAATAAATGCTGTTTCAAATAGCGGTTTTTATAAAGAAATTAGACTTGAAGATGCTCTTTTTACAATAAAAGAAAGTGATTTGATAAAAGCTTCAAAAGATATAGAAGGTGGTATTTGGCAAGTATCAGATATTGTAATTGACCCAAAAATAGGAACTTTAGAAACTTTAACTCAAAGTGATGATTTTATGCAAGAATTAATCACTTTAAATGGATCAATCCCAAATAATGAAAACAAAAATATAACTCCTAGTGAAGATGTTTATACTTTTATTCCTAATTCTAAAAGTTCTGGAAAAATCACTTTGAATGTTAATTTTACAGCAACAAATCAAGAAAATATAAAATTAAAAACAAATGCAACTCTTAATTTAAATAAAGTTTTAGTTCAAGTTAATAGAGATATAAAATTTGATTCAGTTCCACAATGGTTTATAAATTTAATTCCTATAGATTTAGAAGAGCAATATACAGAAATTACTGATGGTTGGAGAACTAGTGCTATTTTATTTATAAGTGCAAACCCAGGAGAAGCATATAATAAACTATATAACCAAGCACAAAGTGCTATTTTTTACTCGATAATTTCTTTTATAATATCTATTTTAATTTTATACATTTTTGTAAGATACATCTTAAAACCTCTTAAAATTCTTGAAAATTCTGCTTTAGCAATAGCTGAAGGTAAATTTACAAAAATAAAAGCCATAACAAAAACAACTGAATTAATTACTTTAACAAATGCTTTTAATAATATGTCAAGTAAAATTGAAGCTACAATTAGTAGATTAAACACAAATATAGAAAATATGTCAAAAAAACTTTCAACTGATGATTTAACAGGATTGCCAATAAAATCAGCATTTGAAACTGATATGAGACAGCTTTATATAGAAAAAGCAAAAGCTTTTATTTTAGTTATAAAAATTACTGATTTAGCAGAATTTGCGAAATTACATACTTCAAATGAAACAAATAATTTTATAAAAAAATTCGCTCATATCTTAGAAACTACAAAACTTGATGAAAATAAAAAAACTCTAGCTTATAGATTTTTTGGTTCTGAATTTGCAATTATTGCAAAAGATTTTTCAAATGATGATATTAAAGAGTTTGCAAAATTATTGAAAGAAAAATTTGAAAAATTAGGTGAGAAATTTGATAAAAGAGATATAGCTCATATTGGTGGAGCTAGTTTTGACCAATTTCATACAAGAACTCAAATTTTACAAAGTGCAAATCAAGCTTATGAAAAAGCTACAATTATTGGTCAAAATGAGATTTTTATAAGCCAAGAAAATGAACTTGTAAAAGATATGCAAAGTTGGAGAGATTTTGTAAATAATACAATTGAGAACTCAAACTTCATGGTAAAATATGTGGGTAATTTCACAAGATGTGACAGTGATGAGATAATAATGCAAGAGGCATTCACAGATATAAAAGATGCAGAAAACAATGATATTCCAATTGGAACATTTATATCTATTGCTGAAAAATATGAGAGAATTATAGATTTTGACAAAAAGGTTATTGAAAAAGTAATAAATCATATATTAGTGTCAGATATAAAACATGCTATTGCGATAAATCTATCTTTAGATTCTATTGGTAATACAGCATTTATAGCATGGTTGGAACAAAAACTATCTGAAAATAAAACTATTATTTCAAAACTTATCTTTTCTATTACAGCTTATGCTGTTGCAAAAGATATTGATAAATTTAAATTTTTTGTTTCCGAGATAAAATCTTTGGGAGCAAAAGTGATTATTAAAAGATACGAAACAAGATTTATTTCATTAAATGACGTAAAAGATTTGAATTTAGACTATTTAAGATTAGCAAAAGAGTACACAGATGATGTTTGTATAGATTTTTCTAAACAAAGTTTTATTGAGTCAATCGCTGAAATTTCAAGTCTTTTAAATATAAAAGTTTTAGCAGAAAATGTTCAAAAAGAAGAAGACTTTAACTACATAAAAAATCTACATCTTTTTGCAGCAAGTAGGTAAATATTTTGTTTATATTAAAAAAGCTTATTTCGGCTTTTCTTTTACCAATACCAATTGGAATTTTTTTACTAATTTTAGCTTTTGTTTTTTTATTAAGAAACTCTTATAAAAAAGCAAAAGTAACTCTTTTTATAGCTATTTTATGGTTTGCTCTTTTATCAAATCAAAGTGTTTCAAATATGATTTTAATCCCTTTAGAGCAAGCTTATCCTAGCTTGATAGAAACGCCAAATGTAAACTATATTTTAGTTTTAGGAAATGCTCATAAAAGTGATGAAACTCAAAGTATAACTTCTCAAGTAAAACAAACTGCAATAAATAGACTTGCTGAAGGAATAAGACACTATAAAAATTTAGAAAAAACTTCAAGTAAAGCAAAATTAATAGTTTCAGGTTATAGCTTTGATGATACAAATTCTCACGCAAAAATGCAAAAGGAATTAGCTATTAGCTTGGGAGTAAAAGAAGAAGATATTATCGAGCTTCATACTCCAAAAGATACAAAAGAAGAAGCTATAGAAACAAAAAATATCACAAAAAATGAAAAAGTAATATTAGTTACAAGTGCAAGTCATATGAAAAGAGCTGTAAAACTTTTTGAAAAAGAAGGATTAAATGTAATTGCTAGTCCAACTGAACACAGAGCATATTCTAACACATACCCTAGTTCATATTTCAATTCAAACAATTTAAAAAAAGTTGAACTAGCTTTTCACGAACATATAGGAATAATCTATTCTAAAATTAAAGGTGAGATTTAATTTTAGAAATTAATCCTCCTCATAAAATTCTAATTCTCTAAAAGCATCAAAAACATTTCTACTATTTAACTCATCAAACATAGCTATGTGTTTAAAATCATCCATTGTTACAGTTTTTGTAATATCATCAGCTGTTACACCACTTTCAATTGCATCTAAAACTCTTGTTTTTAAAAGTGAGAAGTAATTTTTTGTATGCTCAAGTGCTGTTTTACCTGTGTTTACTCCATGTCCTGCAATCAAGGTTTGCCAAGGATAAGAATCAATAACTTCAAGAGATTTAAGTGTTCCAATTACTGAACCGTCTCTATTTGAAGTAATTCTTTCATTCATTACAATATCACCTGAAAACATCACCTTTTGATTTGGTAAATAAATAATCACATCATCATTTGTATGAGCTTTTTGTTGCATTGGAATAATTTTTATATCTTTATTTCCAATTTTTATATCTATTTCATTATCAATAACCACATCGGCTTTAATAATTTTTGTATTTTTCATCTCTTTTTCATCTAAAATCTCAAATATTCTAGGTTTTGATTCAGCGGTATAGTTACTATTTATAGATTTTGGAGCATAAATTTTTGCATTAAATTTATCTTTATAAAAACTATTCCCCATCCAATGATCATCGTGTTCATGGGTAATAATTACTGTACTAACTTTTAAATCTTTGATTTTTTTCATAGCTTCATAAGCTTGAGCTGCAAATTGATAGTTTGTTCCTGAATCAATTAAAACATAGCTATTATCAGCTTTTATGTAACAACTATTTGACATAAATCCACCATTTTGCTTTGAAGGAACTTCAGTTTTACCATAAAAACACCAAATATCTTCGTTTACTTTTTGTGGTTTTAAGTTATAATCAAATCCAAAAGTATAAATAGATAAAAGAAGTGTTAATGAAATTTTTTTAAACATTTTATGTTCTCCTATTTTTATATTATAATTTTAGATTATATATAAATATCGCTTTTATATAATTAATTTTTAAATATTAAGGAAATTCATGGACAAGAAAAAACAGATGGTATTTAACCTAAATAATTTCTTACTAGCTTTTAGTGAAGTTTTAAAATCAAAAAAAGCTACTTACATAGCTCTTAATTTAGCTTTAAATCTTAAACTTACTAAAGAAAAACTTGCAGATATTTGTTCATACAATTTAGCTTTTCCTTTAGGTAGAGAAACTTTAGATAACTTTGATTTTATAGATAAAAAAAATTTAGAAGATAAACTATTTTTGGATATTTGCGAGTTTTCGCAAAATTTAACACAAAATTTTGATTTCTCAAAAAATGATTTAACACAAAAACTTAAATGTAAAAAATTTGTAGAAAAACAAGGCATTAGTAACAGTATAAAAGATGCTTTTTTTGAAATTTCAAATAAATTATCATTTTGGCTTGATTTAGAAAATGATAGTGAAATTGTAATGTTTATATATTCAAATTTAGATGATTTCACAAAAGCTTTGGACTTTGAAGAGATTTTAAAAATGACAAATGAACTTCATCTTTTTGTAAATAAACAATCAATAATCCTGAAAAGAGCTTCAAAAATTGCAGATTTTTTTGAGTTTGAACATAAAGATAAACAGATTTTTTTAATAGCTTCAACTCTACAAAATATAGGAAAATTATATATTTTAAAAGCTATTATGGAAAAAAAAGAGCTTTTAAATGGAGAGGAAATAGATATTTTAAAATCTTATCCTTACCATACAAAAAGAGTTTTAAGCTCTATTATGGGCTTTGCTGATATTTGTAACTTATCCTTCAAAGTTCAAGAAAGATTAGATGCGAGTGGAAGTTTTGCTCTAACTTCAAAAGATTTAAGCTTCAAAGATAGATTATTAATTTGCTTAGTAATTTATAGTGCATTAAGAGAAAAAAGAGCTTATAGAGAAGACTTTAATCATGAAGAAGCTATAAAAATCATGAAAGATGATGCAAAAAATGGAAAGATTGATGAAAGTATTGTTGATATCTTCGAAAAGATTTTTGAGGAAAATTTAGAAAGCTAGAAGTTTGGTTTTTTCCAAACTTCTACTATTATGGTTTAATAGTTGCTAATCCAACACTAAGCCAAGATTGTATTCCACCTCTATACCATTTCATCTTTTCTTGAGGATAACCAATAGCTATCAACTCTTTCATAGCTTCTGGCGATTGTCCACACCAAATAGCATTACAAAACATTAGCAAAGTTTTTGCGTTCGTAAAGTCATATTTTCCATCTTTTTTTTCAACTCCAAAAGTTTCTAAAGCCTCTTCAAATTCATCTGGATATTGAGATTTTTTCATATAAACATATGGAACATTCACTGCTGTTGCTATTGTCTCATGATTGTACCAATTTTCAGTTCTTGTATCAACTAAAAGTAGATTTTTATTATTTTTTGATTTTTCAATAAAATCTAAAACTTCTACTTCACCATAAGTATCAATATTTTCCGCTGCTTTCATAGGTGAAATTTTTCCAAAATATGTTACGAAACTTCTTTTACAGTTTTCACTAACACTAGCTGATGCTTGATGAGCTCCTCCAAAAACATCTTTTGGATCAAAAGCTACAGTTTCACACTCTTTTGGTTTTGTTTCTCTTTTTACTACTAATTTTTTACCATCTTCCAAAGTAACTTCTACACCAGTTGTTTGTAAATCAGCTGCTAAAATAGAGCTTGCAATTACAAAACTCCCTAAAAATATCTTAAACATTTCCTCTCCTTAATATTAAAATATAGTTGTCATAAATTCTAACAAAAAGATATAAAAAGAGCAAGTTATAAGCTACTAAGTAAATTTTAGTTAAAATCTAACCTATTTTAGTAACATAATTAGGATTATTTAATGAGCGACAAATACGAACCATCGAAAGTTGAGGATAGTTTTTATAAGATTTGGGAAAGTAGAGGTTATTTTGAGATTGATGGAAACAAATCGATCCAAGAACCAAATAAAAACTTTGCTATTATGATGCCGCCACCAAATGTAACAGGAAGCTTACATATTGGTCACGCACTTACATTTACACTGCAAGATATAATCACAAGATACAAAAGAATGGATGGGTTTAAAACTCTTTGGCAACCAGGAACTGACCACGCTGGAATTGCAACTCAAAATGTTGTAGAAAAACAACTTTTAGCCGAAGGCACAACAAAAGAAGCTTTAGGAAGAGAAGCATTTTTGGAAAGAGTTTGGAAATGGAAAGAGTTTAGTGGTGGAACCATAGTTCATCAAATGAGAAAACTAGGAGTTAGCCCTGCTTGGTCTAGAGAGCGATTTACCATGGATGAAGGTTTAAAAGAAGCCGTAAAAGAGGCATTTGTTAGACTTTATAATGAGGGAATGATTACTCAAAACAACTATATGGTAAATTGGTGTACTCATGATGGTGCGCTAAGTGACATTGAAGTTGAGCATGAAGAAGTAAATGGTAAGTTTTATCATATGAATTACCATTTTACTGATGGTTCAGGTTATGTTACGGTTGCCACAACAAGACCAGAAACATACTTTGGAGATACAGCTATTATGGTTCATCCAAATGATGAAAGATATGCAAATATAGTTGGGAAAGAAGTAATCTTACCTTTAACAAATAGAAAAATTAAAGTTATTACAGATGAGCATGTTGATATGGAATTTGGAACAGGTGTTGTAAAAGTTACTCCAGCACATGATACAAATGACTATGAAGTTGGAAAACGACATAATTTAGAATTTATCAAATGTTTTGATGAAAAAGGTCTTTTAAATGATTATTGTGGAGAATTTATAGGACTTGAAAGACTAAAAGCAAGACCTATAATCGTAGAAAAACTTCAAAATGAAGGGTTTATTGTAAAAATAGAAGACCACGTACATCAAGTTGGACATTGTTATAGATGTAAAAATATTGTTGAGCCTTACATTTCTAAACAGTGGTTTGTAAAAAAAGAGGTTGCAGCTGAATCTATTAGAAAAACTTACGAAGGTGAATCTAAATTCCACCCGCCACATTGGTTAAACTCATACAGGGCATGGATGGATGAATTAAGGGATTGGTGTATTTCAAGACAACTTTGGTGGGGACATAGAATTCCTGTGTTTACTTGCGAAGATTGTAATCATCAATGGGCTGATAAAGCGGTTGAACCAGAATCGTGTCCAAAATGTGAAAGCAAAAATATAGTTCAAGATCCTGATGTTCTTGATACTTGGTTTAGTTCTGCTTTATGGGCATTTTCACCTCTGGGTTGGGGAAATAATGAACAAATGAAAGAAACTTTTAATGCTTCTGATTTAAAAGATTTCTATCCAAACTCGCTACTTATTACTGGATTTGATATTATGTTCTTCTGGGTTGCTAGAATGATGATGATGGGTGAACATTTTATGGGACAATTACCATTTAGAGATATCTATATGCATGCACTTGTAAGAGATGAACATGGTGCTAAGATGTCAAAATCAAAAGGAAATGTTATTGACCCTCTTGATATGGTTGAAGAGCACAGTGCTGATATTATTAGATTCACTCTTGCTTATTTAGCTATTCAAGGAAGAGATATAAAATTAGGTGCTAAAAATTTAGAGCAATTTAGAAACTTTACAAATAAACTTTATAATGCAAGTAACTTTTTATCTTTAAATGTTGAGACTTTCCCTGATTTAAAAGATATTACTATAAAAACTCCATTGGGAATATATATGCAAAGCAGACTTTCTAGTGCAGTTAATGAGCTAAGAGCATCACTTGAAAGCTATAAATTCAATGAAGCTGCAAGCACTCTTTATAAATTTGTTTGGATGGAATTCTGCGATTGGGGAATTGAATACTCAAAAGCTAGCAAAGATTCTATTCTGGAACTTGGAGCTATATTTAAAGAGACACTAAAAATGGTTTCTCCATTTATGCCATTCATTTCAGATTATTTATACCATAAACTAAGTGGAACAACTCTTGAAGATGGTGATTCTTTAATGATTCTTCCATTCCCAAAAGATATTAAAAAAGATGAAAATATTGAAAATATGTTCTCAATTATTGAAGAGGCAATTATAGCTATTAGAAGAGCAAAAGTAATTATTGATATGGGTAACTCAAAAATAGCAAAAGCTTATATAAAACTAGATTGTAAAATAGATGAAAATGTAGCAAAACCATTTATTGAAAAACTAGCAAAAGTTGATGTAATAGAGTTTGTAACTTCGAAAGTTGAAAATAGTATTACTGATGTTTCAAACAACTTAGAAATTTACCTTCCAACTAGCGAAATTGATATGAAGCCGATTATTGATAAATTAACTAAACAACAAGAAAAGACTCAAAAAGAGTTTGATAAATTAAATGGGATGTTATCAAATGAAAGATTTGTTGCAAATGCCCCTGTAAATGTTATAGAAGAAAACAAAAAAGCTTTAGAGGATACTAAAGCTAAATTAGAAAAAATAGAAGCTGAACTTAAAAGCTTAGTGTAAAATCTTCCAATTTTGGAAGATTTTATCTCTATTTTTAAATCCCAAAAAAGTTCCTAATCCATGTAATCTCTTCAGCATTTAACTCAAGTTTTCTAAGTTCTTTTTTATCTTTATCTAAGATAATTAAAACATTATTTTCAAGTTTTAAATGCTCTTTTCCCCACTCTTTTTCAAGTTTATCTGTAATATGAAAAATCTCAGCATTTGATGGTTTCTCTTTTTCTCTTCCATCTTTATAGATTATTGCTAAGCCACCTGTTCTTTTTTCTAAAGTATAAGGAAAATATTCTTGTAAAATTGTATAAACTCTATGATTCTTATTTTCAGGCAAAGCACCTTTAAAGCCAATAAACCCAACTATAAAAAATAAAACAACAAGCCCCATTAATAAAATATTTTTTTTATTCTTATTCAAACTATTTCTCCCATGATTTAATATAATCTTTAGCCTTTTTATCTAAAAACTGCATTCTTGCACGTCCTTTTGGCATTGTGCTTCTCAAATTTTTCACCTCTTTCAAAAAATCTTCAACGCTATTTGGAATCAAATTTTTTAAATACTCTTTAAAATTTTTAGCAAATGCAGGAGAGCTTCCGCCAGTAGATATAGCAATAGTCAAATCACCTTTTTTTATGTAAGCAGGAAATATAAAATCACAATACTTTTGTAAATCTACGCAGTTACAAAGAGTATTGTTGTAATTCCTTGTTTCAAAATAGATACTCTCTTGTAAAGCAAAATCATCAATCGCAGCAATTACTATATCAAAACCCTTTGCATCGCCTATTTCATAATCTTTTTTAAAAAACTCTAAAGAGTTTTCGTCTATTAAAGCTTTTACTTTATCACTAAAATCTCTTGCTATTAATGTAATCTTTGAGGAAAAATTCAAAAGATGCTCCAGCTTTTCTAAAGCCACATACCCCCCGCCAACAATTAAAATACTTTTATCATCAAACTTCAAAAAAGCTGGAAAATATGCCACAAAAAATCCTTTTCATAAGTTAAAATTATTCTAACCAATATTACATTAGTGTATCTTAATACAAGTCAACATTTAAAAAAATTTATTAAGTTAAAATTTCTCTAATTTCAATTAGGAGAGAAATATGACACAAATTCCACATCTTGAGTTAAAAAATGAAGTCTTACTTCGAATTCAGAAAAATTTTCCACTTACAAAAAGACCTTTTCTTGCTATTGCAAATGAACTTCATACAACTGAAGAAAAAGTTTTAGAAATTTTAAATGAGGCAAAAGATGAAAATATAATAAGACAAACATCTGCAATTTTTGATACAAAAAAACTAGGGTACAACTCATCTTTAGTTGCATTTGAAATACAAAATGAGAATATAGATGAAGCAGTTAAAATCTTAAATTCACATCCTGGTATTTCTCACAATTACGAAAGAAATCATACTTATAATATTTGGTTTACAATAGCTGTAGCTCCAAATTCAGATTTAGGATTGGAACAAAGCATAGAAATATTGGCTAAAAAAACAAATGCAAAGGATTTTATAATTCTTCCAACTTTGAAACTATTTAAAATTTCTGTAAAACTTGATACAACAAATAAAGAAGAGAAACAAGAAAAACTACTAAACAAAAAATTTACACAACTTGAATTAACACCTTACCACTATAAATTTATTAAACTTCTTCAAATGGATATGAATTTTGTTAGTGAGCCTTTTAAATCTATTGTTGATGAATTAAATGTTAGCTACGAAGAACTTTTTAGTGTTATAGAAGATTTTACAAATTCAGGAGTAATGAGAAGATTTGCATCTATATTAAATCATAGAAAAGCTGGATTTAGCGCAAATGCAATGGTTGTTTGGGAAATCAATCCAAGTAAAGCTCAAGAAATTGGAGAAATAGCCGCTTCATTTAGTGCTGTTAGCCACTGTTATTTAAGACCACAATATACAAACTGGAAGTATAATCTTTTTACAATGATCCATGGTAAAACAACTAAAGATACTCAACAAACAATAGATGCTATTGAAAAAGTTATTGAATATAAAAATAAAATGGCCCTTTATTCAAGTAGAGAGTTCAAAAAAGTTAGAATTATTTATTTTAGTGATGAATTTGAGAATTGGGAAAAAGAGAATTCAATTTAATATATTAAAGGAAATTTATGAAATTTTTAGAATTAGAAGCCGCTTATATTGTCATAGCAATTTTTATTTTAATAGTTACTACAATAGTAACAACTAGATCTTTTTCTCCAAAAAATAGCTTTAAAAAGATTTTTCCTATAGTTTTTATAGTTTTAACTGTAATGATAATCTTACACTATAATGTTACAATTTCAAGAATGAGTGAAGTTGAGGCTGAGTTTACAAAAGGTGAAACTATACTTTGTGAAAATAGAACAAAAAAAGATTTCTCAAAATCTATCATGATAAACTATAAAACTGGTTGGGAATTAAAGGATAATGTATTTACGAATTCTGATTATTTCAAGGGTTTTCATAGTGCTAGATGTGTAAAAATGCTTGATAATATGAAAGCAGAAACTAAGAATTAAGCAAGTTATTCTTGCTTAATTCTTAACTATTTTCTTTTAACCACTTTCTTTTTAAGTTATGAATGTAAATTATCAGTATAAAAAATACCGATGAAGTAATACCCAAAGCTATTAATAAGCTAGTTTCACTTGGAATTGTTTCAAGTAATATAAGTTTTCTAATAATAACAACAAAGGCTATTTCTAAAAATGTTAAAGAGTAATCAAAACCATTTTTAATGAAAAGAGTTTTAACTATTGCAATTACAATCAAAGTAAATAGACCATCTGTTAAAATAGTTTTAATAGAAGTAAAATCTAAAGCTCCTTGTTCAAGGGTAAAAGAGATAATTTTATGACTCAAACTTAATAGGCAAATTGCCAAATAAACAATCATAATAATTATGAAAAAATATCTAAGCATATTTATAAATCTCAAAAGTATAGTATCAACCCTACTTTCCAAAACTTTATCAATATTATTTACTTTTACAAACAGCTTCTCTATTAAACTCTTTTTTTCATCTTTTTGCATTTTTTACCTTTATTATTTACCCATTTTTGCGAATAGTATCACAAAAAAACATAAAGAAAAACAATAAAACTTCAAACTAGTTTATAAATCTAACAATTTAAAAACTGCCCTATTTTTCTATTTTTTTTGATATTTTTATAGTTTTTTACACTTCCATGCATAGATATATAAACTCCATTTTCTATACTTGAATTTAAAAAACCAACAGCCATAGAAAAGTTTAAAGTTGCTTCAACTTTATTTATAGAAAAAGGAAGCATTGAGCCCACAAAAACGATTTTTTTATCTTTTACAAGATTATCTACAAATAATGTACTTAAATTCATAGTATCTGTACCATGTATTATTATTATATTTTCATTTTGTGTCTCATTTATATTTTTTACTATTAGCAACCTATCATCATCATTCATCTCTAGGCTATCTTTAGAAATAATATTTTTTACTTCAAAATCTACATTATAGCAAAAACTTAAAATCTCTTTTATTGCTTTTGCATCTTTAGGAACTTCTAAATCTCCGTTTAACGGATTGTAAACTTTATTAAAAGTTCCTCCTGTGTTTATAACTGTAATATTAAATTTTGTCATAATTTTGAACCATATTTTTTGGTTGAAGTAGTTCATCTAACTCTTCTTTAGTAAATAACTCTTGCTCAAGTAAAATATCATAAACTCTTTTACCAGTTCTTAAAGCTTCTTTCGCCACAGCTGAACTTTTCTCATATCCCAAAACTGGGTTCAATGAAGTTACAAGAGTTGCAGAATTTAACACATTATTCATACAAATTTCAGGATTTGCTGTAATTCCTTTTATACATTTCTCAGTTAAACTTTCAAAAGCTCTTCTCATCATATTAATAGAGATAAATAATTTATAAGCAATAATAGGCTCAAATACATTTAATTGAAGTTGTCCATGCTCACTTGCTATACTTATTGTTGTATCTGCTCCAATCACTTCAAAGGCAACTTGATTTACAACTTCAGGCATAACAGGATTAACTTTCCCAGGCATTATAGAACTACCTGGTTGCATTGGTGGAAGATTTATTTCATTTAATCCAGCTCTTGGACCAGAACTTAAAAGTCTCAAATCATTGCAAATTTTCGATATTTTTATAGCAATTGATTTAAGCATAGCAGAAATTTGAACAAATGAACCGGTATCTTGAGTAGCTTCAATCATATCATTTGCTTTATAATAATCAGTTCCTGTAATATATCTTAAATTTTTGATAACCCTTTCTTGATACTCTGGTTTTGTATTTATTCCAGTTCCAATCGCTGTTGCTCCAAGATTTACCTCTTTTAATAAATTCTGAGCTGTTGTAAGCCTAAAAATATCATCATCAATCATTGTTGCAAATGTTTTAAATTCTTGCCCCAAAGTCATAGGAACCGCATCTTGAAGTTGTGTTCTTCCCATTTTTAGAATATCTTTAAATTCAAATGCTTTATTTTTAAATGCATCTCTTAATATTTTAAGGCTATCTTGTAATTTAAAAATTAACTCATAAAGCGTTATTTTGATAGCAGTTGGATAAGCATCATTTGTTGATTGACTCATATTTACATGATTATTTGGATGAATGATATTGTAAGAGCCTTTTTTTTCTCCTAAAATCTCTAATGCAATATTTGCTATTACTTCATTTGCATTCATATTTGTAGATGTTCCAGCTCCTCCTTGGATTGGATCTACTATAAACTGGTCATGATATTTTCCATCAATTATTAAATCACATGCTTTTACTATTGCATTTTTTTGTGATTCAGTTAAATCACCAAGTTCAAAATTTGTCAAAGCACATGCTTTTTTTACTTTTGCTAAAGATATAATAAAATTTGGAAATATTGAAATTTGAATTGTAGTAATATTGAAGTTTTCTTTTGCTCTTAGAGTTTGAATACCATAATATTTATCATTTTCAATCTCTTTTTCACCTAAAAAATCTTTTTCGATTCTGTGTAAATTATCCATATAAATCCTTTAAAATAATTTAAAGAAAGTATAGGACAAACCTACACAAAGGAAGCTTATCTAGTTTTTATTAATTCATCAATAATTTTTACTAAATAGTTACTTGAAATTTTTGCACTACTTTGTAAAAACTCATCAAAATCAAAACCTGCATCCATATTTGCGCTATCACTAATAGCCCTTAAAATAAAAAATGGAATACTTAAAGAATCACAAACTACTGCTACACTTGCTCCTTCCATCTCCAAAGCATCAGCTTTAAAAGTTTTCTCTATAAACTCTTTTGTTACATTTGAATGAATGAACTGATCACCAGTTGCTATAATTCCTTCTATAACTTTAAGATTTTCATTTTTAGCAACATTTTTTGCTAGATCTAAAAGCTCTTTTGAACTTTCAATGAATACTTTACCGCCAGGAACAAAACCAAAAGGATGTCCAAAAGCTGTAATATCCAAATCATGTTGGCAAAGCTTTGTTGCAACTATTAAATCGCCAATGTTCAAATTTGGATTAATAGCCCCTGCAACACCAGAAAAGAGTAAAGAATCACAAGAAAACTTCTGAATAAGAGTACTTGCAGTTAAACTTGCAAAAACTTTACCAATTTTTGAATGTGCAATTACAATATCTAAACCTTTATAGTTTAATTCATAATATTTATTGTCTGCATACTCAATAATTTTATAATCTTTGAAAAACTCTAAAAGAGGATCAATTTCCTCTTGCATAGCCCCCATAATAGCTAATTTAGTCATTTAATACCTCTAATGTCTCATTTAATGTTTTAATATCAGATACATTTAATGTTGGTTTATCACTGATTTTTCTATTTAAACCTTTTAATACAGCTCCATGTCCAAATTCAATAAACAAATCAACTTTATCATCAAATGCTTTTATAGATTGTTTATATTTTACAGGACTGATTAATTGAGAAGCTAAAAGTTCTACTGCTTCATCTTTAGTAGAATATAAATTTGCACTAACATTAGAAACAACATTTAAAAACTCTTCATTTAAGAATTCAATTAAATATGGTTTTAAATTTTCAACTGCACTTTCAAGTAATTCACAATGAGATGCAACACTCATATCAAGAACTAATGCTCTTTTTGCTCCAGCATTTTTAAAAGTATCTACAAGTGATTCTAAATCGGCTTTTAGTCCAGCAAGTACAAGTTGTCCATCCATATTGTAGTTTGCTGGCCAAACTTTTAATCCTTTTACTCTTTGCTCTTTGCAAATAGTTTCAACTTTTTCGTCATCAATACCAACTAAAGCCATCATTCCTGCACCACCACCAGCGCAAGCTTCTGTCATAAATATTCCTCTTTTGTTTACAAGTTCAATAGCATCTAAATAATCTATCGCTCCAGCAGCAATTAATGCTGAAAACTCTCCAAGCGAGTGTCCCAGAACAAATTCTGGTTTGATATCACATTTTTCTTTAAAAATTGCAAGTGCAATTGAACTAACAAGCAAAATAGCAGGTTGAGTAAACTCAGTTTTTACTAAATTATCATTTTCTTCAAATAGAAGCTTTTCAAAATCTATATTTAATCTATTGCTAGCTTTTTTTATCATTTCTTTTGCAATATCACTATTCTCAAAAAAATCTTTCCCCATACCGACAGCTTGGCTACCTTGTCCTGGGAAAATAAAAGCAACTTTTTTCATATATAACCTCTTTATTTAAAATTAAATTGCCCAAATGTATCACTACACTTGGGCAATATTTACTTTTTTAAAACTAGTAAAAACTAATTAGTGACAACCACATCCACCGTGTCCACCACCAGTTCCACATCCTCCACCATGAGAATGTCCATGATCATGCTCAGGTTCGCTTGCACATCCACAACCACCACCTGTTCCACATCCACCATCGTGTGAATGGCTATGTCCGCCACCACCACAACATCCACCACCCATAGCAGCAAAACCTCCAACAACTCCTGTTTGAACTTCTTCATCAGTTGCATCTCTTAAACTAAGAATAGAAACTGTAAACATAAGTGTTCTTCCAGCCATTGGATGATTATAATCAATTGTTACTTCTTTATCATCAAAAGATTTTACAACAACTTGAATAGTTTCACCTTGCTCACCAGAACCATAAAGAGACATACCCTCAATTAGTTCAATACCTGCAAATTGCTCTTTTGGTAAAGTTTGAACAGCTTCATTGTTATATTCGCCATAACCATCTTTTGGCTCAACCAAAACATCTGCTTCTTCATTAGCAGACATTTTTACCAATTTATCTTCAAGTCCCTGAATTATCTGACCTTTTCCAGAAACAAATTCCAATGGAGCTTGTCCAACATTAGTGTCTAATTGCTCTCCAGTTTTTGCATCTTTTAATGTATATTCTATTCCAATTACTTTGTTCGACATTTTAATTCCTTAATTATAAAATTTATTTTATTTTAGATAGTCTATTTTTAGCATCTTTTGCTTCAGAACTATTTGGATAAAGATCAATCAAAGTTCCATAGAAATTTTTTGCATTTTCTTTATCTTTAATGTTCTCAAACGAAATACCACTATGCAATAATAACGTAGGCATATAAGCTGCTTTGTCATTTAACATAGCAGATTTTTTAAAATGATTTATTGCAACATCATATTTCTTTCTCATATACCACGTTTCAGCTAAATAATAATTGCTCTCAGCTGGTTTATAATTTACATCAACAAGTTTCTGATATCTACTTGTAGCAGAAGTATAATTCTTTGAATCAAAATCTTTTTTAGCATCACTCATAAGTTTTGACTTTTCTTCTGGTGTTTTTGGATCGGAAATAACAGAGCTTGTTGTTTCATCAGTTTCTATTGAAGTAGCTTTTTTATCAGAAATTTTAGTAGAAGTTATAGCTTGCGTCTTAACGCCTAATGACTTTTTTAATGCCTCAAATTCCTCTCTTGTTATAAACTGATTCATATTCTTTTCTAGTTCGCTAGATGAAACATATTCTGAATTAATTTTATTAACTAGATTAGTAAGTTTTGTAAGAGAAGCTTTTAGATTATTTACAGTTGATACTAAATCTGCATCTCCTGCTTTACTTGTAGTATTTCCAGTGGAATCCATATCTAAAGATGATGAGTTTACCCTACTTATCAAATCGTCAACTTTTTTACTTGTTGCATTTAATCTTTTAGAATCACCCTCAGATGTAGACTCTAAACCTTCTAACCTATTATTGATTGAATCAATTAAACTTTTGAGATCACCAACCTTTGACGACAGATCACTAATATTTGATTGATTTTTCATAATATGCTTCTCAGTTGAACTAAGACCATAAGATGAAGAACTAGAACTTCCGTAGACTGAAACTTCTTCAGCTACGGAAATAGAAGACACTACCAATAGAGGTATAAGGTATTTAGTCATAGAATTATTTGCTTAATTCGTGCTCAACTCTTCTGTTTTTTGCCCAACAATCTTTTGTTTTTTCAGTACAAACTGGATTGCTTTCTCCTAAAGAAACTAAAGAGATGTTAGCAGAAACACCATTAGATACTAAAACATCCTTAACAGCATTTGCTCTTTTTAAACCTAAAGCATAGTTATACTCATCACTTCCCCACTCATCTGTGTTACCGAATACTTTTACAGTTGTATCAGCTTTTAATGGAGATAATTTTGAAGCATTATTAGTAGCTTTTTCTTTATTTTCAGTTGTTAAATTATATTTATCAAATGCAAAATAAACGTGTTCAATTAAAACTTTTTGACCATTAATCATATAATAGTTACCATTACCAGCTTTTTCTAAAGCAGAAAAGCTACCATCTTCAATACCTTTTGATAAACCAGAGTTATCAGTTGCCACAACAGAGTTATCAGTTGTTAAATCAGCATTTTTTTCGCTACAACCTGTAGTAAATAATAAAGCTGAAACTAAAACAGAATAAAGACCTAATTTTTTCATATTTTTTCCTTGAAAGTTAATATTTGTGAAATATTATTAAATTAAAGCTTAATTATTGTTTATATTTTTAGAGTTTGATTAATTTTTTGTTTATAAATTATGTTTTTTAGAGTTTTGAAGCTGAAATATTAAAGGCTAACTTAAAATTTAGCCTTTAATTATATTTACCAGTCTATAGACTGAATTCTTTCCCCTTTTAGAGGGAATAAAAATGATTTATTAAATTCTAATCTTATAATTCCAAGTGAACTAACTCCAGAATAATTTTTAATAAATAATAGAGTTTCTCCATCTGGTGAAAACTTTGGAAATTGGTTTACTCCACTACTTGTTAATCTTGTCATATTATCTGTTTTACTATTAATCAAATAAAGATTAAAACTTTTCCCACCTAATTCATTATCTGAATCTTTACTACTAAATACTATATTATTTTTATTAGACGTAACAGATGAATTATTATTACTGTGATAAACCATTCTCTCAACAGCTGTTGAACCAATACTTTGTGAGAAAATATTTGGATTTCCCAATCTATCTGAAACAAAAACAATTTTTGAATCATTTTCAACAAATTGACCACCAACATCAATTCCACCATATTTTGTAATTTGTGTTTTATTTCTACTTCTTGTATCATATAAAAAAACATCAGGTTGACCAGTTGGTGATGCAGTTACTAATATTTTGCTTCCATCGGAATTTACATCAGAACATGCAATCATTCCATCTGAGTCCATAATAATGTCTTTACTTCTATTATAAATATTTAATTTAACTAAAGTTGGTTTTTTATAGTTATAAGAAGTATAATAAATACTTTTTTGTTCTTTATCCGCCCATTTTGGGAAAATATTTAATCCGCCACTAACTACAGTTTGCTTATAAGTTAGTGTATAATCTCCAATCATAATATCAGCATTACCAGCACTTCTATAAACTGCAAAAACAACAAACTTTTCCATCCAAGCAATACTTGGAGCTTTAAAGTAATCATTTATTGATATTGCAGCTTTATGCGCTAAGAACACAGATCTATCTAATTGTGAAGTTGTAAAATTTTTTTCTAAAAGTAAAGCTCTTTGGTTTACATCAAATAGTTTTACTTTTAAAGTATATCCACCATTAGATTCTTTTTGAGAAGCTAAATTAATAAATAATGTAACACCTTGATTAGATAACGCAAGCATATCAGGCATACTATCATAAGCTGATTGTGGCATACTAGCATTTGTTAAATCAAAATGTCCACTCACATTCAAATCATCTTCTAAACTTTTTTTTAACCTACTTAAAGTGAAATCACTACTTGAATCACTAGCCATAGATACTACAATTTTTGGAATTGAGTTAGTTCTCTTAACAATATCAATTTGTCCATCAATAGCAGCAAATATATTGCTAACAATTAATGAAATAAATAAAACTATTTTAAACATAATTTCCTACCCTTCAAATTCAAATTTAACTATGAATGTTTTTGCTTTACCATCTGGTGGTATAGGATAAACAATATCCTTTTGTTCATCAAGATATAATCTAATAGAAGTATTATAATCTTCATTTGAAGATCTTTTATTAAATTTATAATCAAATTTACCATCTGGACTAATTTTAACCAATACCTCTATTTTGAGGCTTGCATCATTAGCGATTGGTGCTTTTGCGTACAACATTTCATATATTTTACTACCATATTCATCAGTTTTATCACCTTTTGATGAACTCTTAGTCTTCGTATTTGTTGCAGTTTTTTCATCTTCTAACAACTTATCTATTTTAACATTATTTGACTTTTTCTCTTTTTCAAATTTAGATTTAAACCTTTTAGGATCAATAGATTTTTCAATATTATTAACCTCTTCTTTTACAACTTTATTTGATGTCTCTTTAACATTTGCAAATAAAGATTTTAAGTCTGGTCTTTTTTCATTTGAATTAGATGTTGCTTTTTCTACTGGTTGTTTTTCTTCTACTATTTTTTCAACTTTTTTCTCAACCATCTTTTTATCAGCTATTTCTTCTATCATATCAAGTTCAATGGCTGTAGTAGTTGGTGTAATATTTATAGTTTGATTCATTGGTGAATATATATACATAAGAACCAAGAAACAAAAAGAAAAATATATAGAAAATGCAATAATACCTGAAATTAGAAATGAAGTACTATTACGCATTTTTACCCATCTGTAACTAAAGCAACTTTAAAGAAGCCTGCTTCTTTCACTGATTTTAAAACGAACACTATATCATCATATTTTAAATCTTTATCAGCCCTTATATAAATGGGTGTATTTTGATCTTTACCTTTTGAAAACAATAAAAAATTATCTGCAAAATTTGATATTTCAACTTTATTTTTATTTAATGTAACTACTCTATCTTTTGTAATAATAATATCTATTTTAGCAACATCTTGTGCTTGTTGTGATTTACTTCCAGTTGGCAGGTTTAATGTTTCTTCAAACTCTATAACTGGAGCTGTAACCATTAAGATTGCTAGTAATACTAGCATAATATCAACTAAAGGCGTAATATTTAATTCTGGTTTATCATTAACGTTATACACTTTAATTAACCTTTAGCTGCTATTATAATTTCTGATTGAGCTTTTAAATATATATTTAACTCATAAATTTTTCTTGATAATATTTGATGGAATGTATATGCAAATATTGCCACTAAAATACCTGCTGCCGTAGCTACTAGTGCTTCACTGATTGCTGGTGCGATAATAGAAAATGCTACTTTAGATTGGTTTGCAAATTTTGCAAATGACTCAAGTATTCCAACAACTGTTCCAAACAATCCAATAAATGGAGAAGTTGAAGATATAATTGCTAGCCATGATATACCAACACTTGCATCTTTAATTATGTTTATTTCACAAGCATGTAACAATTCTTTAGAAGTTGAATTGTTTGAACACTTATTTAAAGCAGATAATGGTGAAAATATTGTTTCTCTTGATGTCAAAGATTCTAAGGATTTTTTTTCATTATTTATTAATGCTTTTATTACACTATTTCTATAAAGAAAAATCCAAAAAGTAACTATTAGATAAATTGACAATAGCGCTAAAACTATATAAGTTATAGCGCTACTACTTGCCAAATAATTTAGTAATGTATTTATCATGAGCTTTTATGCAAATGAATTAATTTTTGCTTCTACGGCTGCCATTGAAATGTTAGAATCTTTTACAGAATTTACTAACTCTTTAGCAGCTTCGATATTCTTAGCTATCTCTGAATCTTTTCCAGATGTTAATGCAATAGCTCCATCTGCTAAAACATCAACTGATTTCTCATCTACTTTAACATATCCCCAGTTAACAGCAACTGCTTCAGTAGAATTTTCTTTTTCAATAATAATAACACCAACTGTTAAAGTTGATACCAACGATGAGTGTCCTGGAAGAACACCGAACTCTCCCTCTTTTCCAGGAAGAGTAACAGTTTTTACGTCACCATTAAATATAGTACCGTTTGGTGTAACTATTGATAATTTAATTGTATCCATATTAAGCCTTAATTGGTCTATTATTTCATTTTCTCAGCTTTAGCTAGAACCTCGTCAATTCCACCAACCATATAGAATGCCATTTCAGGAACGTTGTCATATTTACCATCTAAAATTCCTTGGAATCCTGCGATAGTATCTTTTAATTCAACATATTTACCTGGGCTTCCTGTAAATACTTCAGCAACGAAGAATGGTTGAGATAAGAATCTTTCGATTTTTCTAGCTCTTGCAACAACAAGTTTGTCAGATTCTGATAACTCATCCATACCAAGAATTGCAATAATATCTTGTAAGTCTTTATATTTTTGAAGAACTGATTGAACACCTCTAGCAGTATTATAATGTTCTTGTCCAATAATATCAGCACTTAAAATTCTTGAAGTAGAATCTAGTGGATCAACTGCTGGATAGATACCTTTTTCTGCAATTTTTCTATTTAAAACTGTAGTTGCATCTAAGTGAGCGAAAACAGAAGCTGGTGCAGGGTCAGTTAAGTCATCCGCTGGTACATAAACTGCTTGAACAGAAGTAATCGAACCTTTAGAAGTTGAAGTAATTCTCTCTTGTAATTTACCCATTTCACTTGCAAGTGTTGGTTGGTAACCAACAGCTGAAGGAATTCTTCCTAATAAAGCTGACATTTCTGAACCTGATTGTGCAAATCTAAAGATGTTATCAATAAACATAAGAACGTCAAGACCTTTTTCATCTCTGAAGTACTCAGCCATTGTAAGACCTGTAAGAGCAATTCTATTTCTTGCACCTGGTGGTTCACTCATTTGCCCGTAACATAAAGCAACTTTATCTAAAACGTTAGAGTCTTTCATTTCGTGATAAAGGTCATTTCCTTCTCTCGTTCTTTCTCCAACTCCAGCAAATACAGAGTATCCTGAGTGTTTAAACGCAACGTTATGGATTAATTCCATGATAATAACTGTTTTACCAACTCCAGCACCTCCGAATAGTCCTACTTTTCCTCCTTTTGAATATGGAGCTAAAAGGTCAACTACCTTAATACCTGTTTCAAACATCTCTGTTTTTGTTGATTGCTCTTCAAATGTTGGAGCAGATCTATGAATAGACCATCTTTCAACATCAGCAGGAATAGCAGCACCTTCATCAACTGGATCTCCAATAACATTGAAAATTCTTCCTAGAACAGCTTCTCCAACTGGAACCTTAATTGGTCCACCTGTAGCTATACACTCTTGACCTCTTACTAATCCTTCAGTCATATCCATAGCAATTGTTCTTACTCTTCCATCACCAATGTGAGCGGCAACTTCTAATACTAATCTATCTTTAGTTTTATCAGCTAAAGTAACATCAATAGCTTCATTAATTTCTGGTAAGTATCCGTCAAATTCAACGTCAACTACAGGACCCATTACCTGAATAACTTTACCTTTCATATAGGCCTTCTCCTTATTAAATTATTTTAATGCTTCAACACCACTGATAATTTCTATCAGCTCTGTTGTAATTGCAGCTTGTCTTGCTTTGTTGTATTCAACTGTTAAACTGTTAACTTTTTCTTTTGCATTTTTTGTAGCAGCTTCCATAGCTTGCATTCTAGCACTGTGTTCAGCAGCTAGTGAATCTATAAGAGCATAATACATATTAAAGTCAATATATTTATCAGTCAATTCTTTTAAAACTTCATCATCGTCATCTTCTGGTTCAATATTTAACATTGAAGAATTTTCACTAATTTCAACTTTTTCCAAACTAACTGGTAAAAGTTCTCTTATTTTAATCTCTTGTGTTAACATATTTAAAAAACCATTGTAAACAACAACAACTTTATCAGTAAGCTCATTTTTGAAATCTTCAACCGCACTATGAATAAAACTAGAAGCTCTTTCATAATCTGGAGCTGACGATAAATCACTCACTCTTTGTTCCAATGTTTTACCTTGAAAACTAAAGAAATCAACACCTTTTCTTCCAGCAGCTCTAAGTCTAACCTTAGTACCTTTTGATTCATAATCAGCAATTAACTTACTAACCGTCTTAATTGTTGACATATTAAAACCACCGCAAAGTCCTTTATCAGCAGTAACAAAAACAATATCAACTGTTTTTGGATTATCATTTTGAATAAATGTTCTACCAATATTTCCTTCGTCTTGAACTTTGCTAACTCTAGCAGCAATATCAGAAAGAACTTCATTTATCTTAATTGCATAACTTCTAGCTTGTTCAGACAACTGTCTTGTACGAGTTAGTTTTGCAGAAGATACAAGCTTCATAGCTTTTGTAGTTTTCTGAGTATTCTTAACACTACCTATTTTTAATTTTATCTCTTTTAAGTTAGCCATCTGCTAATCCTTATTTTGCATTAAATACAGTTTTAAACTCTTCTAATGCAGCTTTTAGTGAAGCCTCTGTATTGTCATCAATTTTTTGACTTGATTTAATTGCATCTAAAATATTTGAATATTTTTGTTCAATAAATGCATGTAACTCATTTTCAAATCTTACAACATCTTTAACTGCAATATCATTTAAGTACCCTTTAGTACCAGCATAAATAATTACAATTTGTTTTTCTATAACAAGTGGTTTATTAACACCTTGCTTTAAAACTTCTACCATTCTTTGACCAAGTTCAAGTTCTCTTCTAGTAGCTTCATCAAGATCAGAAGCAAATTGGGCAAATGCCTCAAGTTCTCTATATTGTGCAAGCGAAAGTTTTAATGTTCCTGCAACTTGTTTTGTAGCTTTAATTTGAGCAGCTCCACCAACTCTTGAAACTGATAAACCAACATTAATAGCAGGTCTGATACCTGAGTTAAATAGGTTAGTTTCTAAGAATATTTGTCCATCAGTAATAGAAATTACGTTTGTTGGAATATATGCAGCAACGTCTCCAGCTTGAGTTTCAATAATAGGTAATGCAGTCATAGAACCAGCACCTTTTTCATCACTCATTTTAGCAGCTCTCTCAAGTAATCTTGAGTGTAGATAGAATACGTCCCCTGGATATGCTTCTCTTCCTGGAGGTCTTCTTAAAATTAATGACATCTCTCTATATGCAACTGCATGTTTAGATAAATCATCATAAATAATTAATGCATGTTTACCATTATCTCTAAAGTACTCACCCATTGTAACACCTGTATATGGTGCTAAGAATTGTAATGTAGATGAATCAGCTGCACTTGCATTTACAACAATTGTATAATCCATGGCACCAGCTTCTTGTAATGTTCTAACAACTGAAGCTACTGAAGATGATTTTTGACCAATTGCAACATAAATACAAACAACATTTTCACCTTTTTGGTTTAAAATTGTATCTATAGCAACTGTAGTTTTACCTGTTTGTCTATCTCCAATAATAAGCTCTCTTTGCCCTCTTCCAATTGGAACCAATGCATCAATTGCTTTAATACCAGTTTGTAATGGCTCATGAACAGATTTTCTTGACATGATTCCAGGAGCTTTTTCTTCAACATATCTAGTTTCAGTAGCATTAATAGCACCTTTACCATCAATAGCCTCTCCTAAAGCATTAACAACTCTTCCAACTAAAGCTTCTCCAACTGGAACTTCAAGAAGTTTTCCAAGTCTTTTACAAGAAGTACCTTCTCTTAATCCTTCTCCTTTTCCAAGAACAACGATACCAACAGAAGACTCTTCTAAGTTAGAAGCTAGTCCTTTTTCACCATTTTCGAATTCAACAAGCTCACCAGCCATAACATTTTTAAGACCATAAACTTGAGCAATACCATCAGCATAAGATACAATCTTACCTGTCTCATTTACATCTACATTTAATTCAAAGTTATCAATTCTTTCTTTTATAATTGAACTGATTTCATCTGCTTGAATTTTTGCACCCATTCAATTTCTCCTTTATAAGTTCTAAACTGCTTTTAAAATATGATCGATTAACTGAGCTCTTAATCTATCTTTAGAAAAAGATATTTCAACACCTAGTCCATCAATATCTACTTTAATTCCATCATAATCACCAACATTTTGTGATAAAGACAATTTTACATCAAATTTTTTACTAAATTGTTGTTCTATTGAAGATACAAAATCTGAAGATAATTCTTCATTTGTATAAACAACACCAACATATGTATTATTCATTTTTGCAATTTCAGTAGTTAACTCTTTTGCAACAAATGGTAACAATTCAAATCTTCTTTTTTCACCAAGAAGACTAATAAAATTTTTCAATGTATTATCAACATTATCAGCTAATGAAACTACTAACTCAATTTTTTTACTAATACTTACCTCAGCAGACGTAATAATAGCATTGAATTTTTCACTAGAAAATGCTGAAGCTATTTGGTTTAATTTATTACTAATAGTAGTAATCTCATCTTTACTTCTACCAGTAGTTAAAGCTTTTACGTATCGTTTTGCTACTAAATCTTTCATTATGCTACCTTTTTAAGAATAATATTTACTAACTCATTTTGAGAAAGTTTAATATTTTCTGAACTTAATAGCTCATTAAGAACTTCACCAACAACTTGTTTCTTAGCTTTTGAAATCTCAACTTTATTTGATTCTTCTAAATTTTTGTTTAAATTTGCAATATCAGCATCTATTGCAGTTAAAACTTTTTGTTTAATAGAATCAACATCTGCTTTCGCACCATCAACAATTTCAGAAGCTAATTTTTTAGCATCTACAAGTTTTTTTTGTGCATCCGCAACTTTATCTTGAGAAGCTTTTAAAGTATCTTGAACTTTATCAAGCTCAGCTTGAATTCCTAAAGTTCTACTAGCAAAAAATGCTTTAATTTTATCAGCAAGTAAATACCATAAAATTGCAGCAAATATTATAAAGTTAACGGTTCTTTGAACAATATCTGTCTCAACCGCGCCTTCGCTTGCAAAAATTGCAACAGGGGCTAGCGCCAACCCAAGTAATAAAACTCTTTTCATATTCACCATTCCCTTTAAATTGAGCTAAGCTTATTTTTTAAGCTCTCATTAAATTGAGGCATTGATGATAATAAAGAGTCCTTTAATGCTTGTGTTTCTTCTTGTAAGTTTTTAGCAAATTCAGCAGATTTTGCTTCTAAATTTAATTTAGCACTTGCAAGTTTAACATCAGCACTATCTTTCGCTTCTTTGTATGCTTGCTCTCTAATAGCAGCTGCCTCTTTTTTAGCTTTAGCAATAATATCATTTGCTTCAACTAAAAGCCCATCAACATCTGAACTATTAGATTTTGCATCTTCCATATCTTTTTTGATAGATGCAGATCTTTCATCCATATGCTTTAAGATAGGCTTGAATAGACAACTGTTTAATCTAGCAACAACTAAAAGAAAGATGATACCAGAGCTAAGCAATAGTACGGGACTTATGTCTAACATTCATTCCTCCATATTTTTACAGTTTAGTTTAACTAAAACGCTATATTCTAGCAAAATTAACTATAAATTTTTATTAAAGTAGAATGTTTACTTATTGATTTTATTTTTTTTTATTTTATTGTAGATTAAAGTAGCTAGATATCTTATCAATATCTTCTTGAGAATTAAATTCAATTTTAAAATAATTTTTTTCTAATTTAACTTTCAAATTATTTTCTTTTAGTTGACCAACTAAATCATTTAAAGAGTTGTAATTAAAATTTGCTCTAATTTTCTCTTTTTTTGGTTTTTCTATATCTTTTTCTTTTAATTCTTTTACTAATTTTTCAGTCTCTCTTACAGAAAGTTTTTGACCAAATATAGAGTCACAAACTATTTTTTGTTCATCTACAGTTAATCCTAACATTATTTTTGCATGGCCTGCAGTTATTTTATCTGAAGCTAAAGCTTGCTGAACATAAGGGGATAATTGTAAAAGTCTTAGAGTATTTGTTATTGATGTTCTACTTTTAAAAACTTTTTTTGATAACTCTTCATGAGTTATATTATGTTCATTTAAAAGTTGTGCATAACAAAAAGCTAATTCAATAATATTCAAATCATCTCTTTGAATATTTTCAATTAAAGCTAATTCTCTTAATTTTAACTCATCTTCATCTACAATAATAGCTTTAATTTGCTCTAAATTAGCAAGTTTATGAGCTCTAAGTCTTCTTTCCCCAGCTATTAAAGTAAACGTACCATCTTTATTTTCAATAACAACAATTGGCTGAAGAAGACCATGTTCTTTTATAGATTCACTTAACTCATGTAGTTTTTCTTCATCAAATATTTTTCTAGGTTGATTTGGATTTGGTTTAATTAAAGAAACATCAATTTTTCTAATTCCTTGATTAGTTCCTGAAGTTGAATTTTCATAAGCTATTTCAACCTCACCTAAAAGTTCACCTAATCCTCTTCCTAGTGCCATATTTTTTCCTAAATGTTAAAATTTATCCAGCAATCGCTCTTGCTAAATTTATATAAGCTTTTGTACCAATAGAATTTGTATCATAAAGCATTATTGGTTTACCAAAACTAGGACTTTCAGCTAGTTTTATGTTTCTTGGAATTACAACATATGATTCATCATCTATTTTAAATAATTTACTTTCAAAATGTTGAGCAAGATCTGCAAAAACTTGCTTTGATAAGTTATTTTGAGAGCTGTACATTGTTGGTAAAAAACCTCTTATTTGAAGATTTTGATTAATCGTTTGCTTAACTAGTTTTATTGTATTTAATAATTGAGCTAAGCCTTCTAGTGCAAAAAATTCACATTGAATAGGAATTAAAACAGAAGTTGATGCACTTAATGTATTTATTGTAATTGGTCCAAGCGCAGGTGGAGAATCTATAATTATATAATCATAATCAGCTTTTACTGTATCAATCTTTCTTTTTAATACAAGCTCTCTCTCTTTAGTATTTTTATAAAATTCTTTTTCTATTCCTACTAATCCTATATTTGAAGGTGCAACTTTTAAGTTTTCAATTTCAGAATCTAAAATAATTTCACTAAGCTCTTTTGTTCCTAGCATTACATGATAAATATTATATTCATATGTATCTCTATGAAATCCTAAAGATGTAGTTGCATTTGCTTGTGGATCTGCATCAATTAATAATACCTTTTTACCTTCAAGTGCAAGTGCTGCACTAAGATTTACAGCAGTAGTAGTTTTTCCTACTCCACCTTTTTGATTTGCTATTGAAATAATTTCTGTCATCTTAAACTAAATACCTTTTTGTTTTCTATATGTATTGAACCATCATTGTTTAATATCGCATTTTTCAATGATACTTTTTTGTTGCCTATAGTTGTTTCGTAGTTTCTGCTATTCTCGAATTCTACCCTAAATAGACTAAAAATTTGCTTCCATGAAATTACTTTTTCTATTTCTCTAAAATATTCATTAAGTACAATATTTTGATCTATTTCTATATCTAAAATACCGTATTCTTGGGATACTTCTTGTAAGTTTAGACCTATTCCACAATAGAGTAAATCTTTAGTTAAAGTAGTAATAGTTCCACCAATTTTAGAGTCTTTGATGTAAAAATCATTTGGCCATTTTATCCAAATATTTGAGCCATTATTTTTTAAAACTATCTTTAAAATATATGTAAAATATATAGAAGCACTTTGCATTGGTAAATCTTCTGGTAACAAGCTTTTGTGTAAAACAAATGAGAAAAAAAGATTTCCTTTTTTTCCTATCCAAGAGTTACCACGACTTCCTATTCCAGCAGTTTGAAAATCAGCTATTATGCACAACGGCTCTTTATATCCAAATTCTATAATATGATTTTTCAAAAAAGTTTGTGTTGAATCAACTTCGTTTAATCTTATAATTTCCATACTTCATTATACATAATAAAAATAGAAGAGAATATTAATTATAATCGAAGCTTTATAAATTAAGGAAAAAGATGATTGAACCAGTTTTACCAATAGCAATTTACGTATTATTTGGATATTTATATAAGGTTTTATTCCAAGATAATTCAAAGCAACTAGTTGATTTTGTAATATATTTTTCTCTTCCAGCTATCGTATTTTCAAAAATCTATCCTTTAACTCTTGATTCAAGAGTTGTTGTCTTGATTTTTATGTTTATTGGAATAGTTTTATTTAACTTATTCTTGTCATATTTAATAGGTAAAATCTTGAGATTAAATAAACTTTACTTGGCAACTTTTATGATTATAGCAACTTTTGGAAATACATCATTTATTGGATTTTCCTATATTGATGCTTTTTATGGTCAAGATTTTATAGTTTATGGCTTGATATATGATATTTTTGGATCATTTTTACTTTTAGTTTCTATTGGAATGTTTATAATAACATGGGGAAAAGGTAAAAAAAATAGTGTTTTTTCTATATCAAAATCAATACTCTTATTTCCTCCAATGATTATGTTTTTCCTTGCAATACTTGCAAAAAATTTTGAAATTCCAAAATTTATAATGCTTACAACTCAAAATTTAGGTTCAACTTTGGTTCCTATTGCAATGATTGCTATTGGTATGAAATTAGAACTTAAAAATATTTTTGCTAGATTTCATATTGTATCTGTAGCTGTTATATTAAAAATGGTTATTGTTCCAATAATTGTGCTATTAAGTTTTAAATATTTTTATGGGATAGATCAAACATGGGTAAAAGTTACAATTATTGAAGTTGCTATGCCTCCAATGACAATGGCAGCAGTTTTAGCTATAAAAGGTGGGTTGGATGAAAAAATTGCTATAAATTCCCTAGTTCTAGGTGTAATTGCAAGTTTATTTACAATTACGCTATTTGTTCAATATTTAGCTTAAAATACTTTTTAAGCTAAAATATCTCCAATCTCTAACCTTTGGCCTCTTAAATATACTACTGAATTTATTGCATTTTTTGAAGGTGCTTGAAGAGTCTTTATTTTCAAACTTCCTTTTTTGCATCCTACAATAATATAATCTTTTTCAATAGATAAAATCTCACCTTCTTTATTTTGTGAAATTTCTTCTGAAAGCTCTATATCTTTTATCTTTAATTCTGATTCTAAAAAAATACCTGGCCAAAATGAATATGCTTTATATTTCAAAAATAATTTATTTGCATCTTTGAAATCTACAATACCATCTTCTTTTTTTATTTTTTTACAAAAACTTGCATTACTAGAATTTTGTTTCATTGGCTTTATTCTTTCAAAGTTATCTAAAGTTGTTATTGTTAGTTTTGAAGCAAGAGTTGATAATTCAGAAAATGCCTCATCGACTAACATATTTGATTTATTTTTTAAATATGAAAACCCTAAAATATCTCCACAGTCTAAGCCCTCTTCCATAAACATTGAAGTCACACCCAAATAATCGTCATCATTTAATAGACCTTCTTGAATAGGACTTGCACCTCTATAACTTGGAAGAATTGAAGCATGTAGATTTATGCAAGGAGCTATTTTTAGTATCTCTTTCGGTAATATTTGTCCATAAGCAGCAACTATAATAAAATCAGGGTTTAACTCTTTTATTGTTATATAAGCAACCAAATTATCTTTTAATTTTTTTGGTTGAAAAATAGGAATATCAAGATTATTTTCAATGCAATATTGTTTTATATGTGGTGGCGTTAAAACTTGTTTTCTTCCAACAGGTTTATCTTCTTGTGTAAAAATTCCAATAACTTCATAAGAACTAGACAGTAATTCTTTTAAAATTTCCGTAGCATATGTTGGAGTTCCCATGAATAATACTTTTTTACCCATTTTTATCACCTTATTTTTTAAAAATTGTTCCGCTATTGTGTTTATTGTCTACCAAAAATTCATAAGCATTTGTCAAATCAAATCCACTTGTTAAGTACATTGGAATATTTTTTTGCATTAAAAAATCTGCTGCTTTTAATTTTGTAACGATACCACCTGTTGCAAATTTTGAATTTGCTGTTGGTTGTTTATTTAA
This sequence comes from uncultured Aliarcobacter sp., assembly GCA_964384195.1. Classification (GTDB taxonomy): domain Bacteria; phylum Campylobacterota; class Campylobacteria; order Campylobacterales; family Arcobacteraceae; genus Aliarcobacter. The sequence continues at coordinate 61,526 of CAYLKG010000001.1, forward strand.
TTCTTCTTCAGAAATTACATTTACAACTTTTAAAATTTCAGCATCATTAAATTCTCTTGGATTTTTATTATAATATCCATCAATATCGGTTAATATTGAAAGCATATCAGCTTTAAAATAGTGTGTTACATAAGCCGCTAATTGGTCATTATCACCTATTAACTCTTCAGTTGAAATAACATCATTTTCATTTATTATTGGAAGAACTTTATTTTTTAGTAATATCTCCATAACATTTTTTGCATTTTTTGATCTTTTTCTTGAATCAAAATCATCAGCAATAAATAACATTTGAGCGACAGTTATACCAAACTCCTCAAACATTTCTTGATAAGTTTTCATAAGTTTTGGTTGTCCAATAGCAGCTAAAGTTTGCTTATTTGCTAAAATTGATTTATCAAGCTTTAAAGAAGTGTATCCAGCACCAACAGCGCCAGAACTAACCAAAATTACATCAATATTTTTCTCATTTTTTAATGTAGCTATTAATTTTACAAGATTTTTCATTCTTTCATATGCTAACTCACCATCTTGAGTTAAAACAGCCGTTCCTACTTTAATAACTAACCTTTTCATTTATTTTCCTAGCATCGAATAAAGAGCATATTTAAGTGGAGTTATGTTTGTTTTATCTAAAGAAGAAATAGGTAATACAAAATATGGTTTACTGCTATCTTTTTTTGAAAAAATCAAATCTTGTATAAAATATGGTAAATTTTCATCAATTTTAAACTCATTTTTAGAAGAAACCTCTAGATTTAAAGATTTTAAAAATTCTTTTATATCACTTTGTAAATCCTCTCCATAATATGCATCTATTTTTGTTAAAACTATTGCATAATCTCTTTTAGATAACTCTTCTGAAAACTTCAATAACTCTTCTTTTAAAACATTATATTGATCTATCATTGTTCTATAATTTGCAACATCAATAGTAAATAATAGAGTTTTTGTTCTCTCTATATGTTTTAAAAATTCTAATCCCAATCCTCTTCCATCACTAGCACCATCAATAATTCCAGGGATATCAGCCATAACAAAAGAACTATACTCCCCAACATTTACAACACCTAATTTTGGAGTAAGCGTTGTAAATTCATAGTTTGCAATTTCTGGAGTTGCATTTGATGTAACTGAAATTAAAGTTGATTTTCCAACATTTGGATATCCAACTAACCCAACATCTGCAATTAGTTTTAATTCTAATCTAATATTTTTTGTAGTACCTGGTAATCCTGGTTGAAAATATGTTGGTCTTTGATTTCTTGAGTTCTTAAAGTGAACATTTCCTAGTCCACCTTTTCCACCTTCAATAAATAAAAACTTCTCTCCGTCTTCTAAAAGATCATATAAAACTTCATTTGTATTATCATCTATAATTTGAGTTCCAGGAGGTACAATTAAAACAAGAGCTTCACCTGATTTTCCTGTTTTTTGTCTACCCATTCCTGGTTGGCCCTTATCAGCTTTAAATACTTTTTTTCCTTTATAAAAAGACAAAGTATCTGTGTTACTATCTACTAAAAAATAAACATCTCCACCTTTTCCACCATCTCCACCATCAGGACCACCTTGAACAACAAACTTCTCTCTTCTAAAAGAGGCACAACCTTGTCCACCTTTCCCAGAACTTACACTAAATCTAGCACTATCAATAAACATAATTTTTCCTATACAATAGATATTTAAAAATCAAAAATGATTTAACTTTAAAATATATATTTAAAATAAAAAAAGGGTGATGCAGAAGCATACACCCTTTTTAAAAAATAAATTTGTTCTCTAATTTACGAAGCTGCGTAAACAGATACTTTTTTTCTATTTTTATCTTTAATTTCAAATTTAACAACACCATCAATTAAAGAGTAGATTGTATGATCTTTTCCCATACCAACATTATTTCCTAAGTGAACTCTTGTTCCTCTTTGTCTAATAATGATATTTCCAGCAGTTACAACTTCACCACCATATTTTTTTACACCAAGTCTTCTACCAGCTGAATCTCTATTATTCTGAGTACTACCCTGACCTTTTTTGTGAGCCATTTTATTTCTCCTTAAATTTGATTTATTGCTTAAGCAGCAATTTTTGTAATTCTAACTTTTGTGAAGCTTTTTCTGAAACCTCTTTTTAATTTAGAATCTTTTCTTCTTCTTTTTTTGTAAATTACAACTTTTCTAGCTCTGTTTACACCTGTTCCATCTAAAACAACAACCGCTTCAACTTTAGCATTAGCTACAGCAGTTCCTGTTTTTAATTCACCATTATTAACTGCAAGTACATCAGTAATTTCTAAAGTCTCTTTAGCAGCCTTACCAGTGTAATCAATATCTATAATATCACCTTCTGATACTTTGTATTGTTTCCCACCACATTTGATAATTGCGTACATCTTTATATCCTCTTCTTGTTTATAAGCATAACTAGGGTTAGTTTTATACTAATTTCTATTTTTCGAACGGGAATAATATCTAAGATTTTATTAAACTTTCTTTAAGTCATAAATTAAAACTTACTAGTTTGCCTTGTTTAAGTTGTGTTAAATTATCTTTAATTATCTTTATCTTCATAACTTTTTGATTAAAATTTAAATCTTTGTTATATCCTAGTGAAATTAATTTATTTGAATAAAACTTATGCAAAAGAATAAGTAACTCTTTATTTAATCTTTCATCATCATAATTTTCAAGTTTATCATTTAAAACTATTTGATTTAATTTTGTATTAGTTATGTCAGTTAGAAGAAGCATAAACTCTTCTTTGTGATACTCAAACATTGAAGCATCAACAACATCTAATACATTGTCTAATCTATTTGGATTTTCTAAAATTGATTTTATGATGCAAAGCTCTGCAATATCAATTTTTGTTGTATTTTTATCGTTTATTCTTTTTTTTACATTTACTGTTTTTACTAAATTTTCTCTAATATTTAATTTTTGAGCAATATACCTTTTATACTCATCTTGATTCAATAAAGATAAACTTTGCAAATACTCGTTTGTTTCATTTAGTGCCTTTTGTTTTTGTATTGGGTCATTTATCTCATGTTTTGAAACTATGTAATCAATTGTAAAAGGAATAAATGCTACTGGTTCTAAAAACATTTTATTTAGTTCTTCAATTCTTTGATCCTTTACCATATCAGCAGGATCTAAGCCATCTTTAAAGATAACTACTCCACCATCAAATTGATTTTGACTAAGCATAACTGATGCTTTAAAAGCTGCATTAAGACCTGCTTTATCTCCATCATAAGCCAAAATAACTTTAGGCTCACCCCTTCTTAGAAGTGGTAAATGATCTTTTGTCAAAGCCGTTCCCAATGTTGCTACTGCTGTATTAAATCTTGCTTGATGAAGCATAATTACATCTAAATAACCCTCACAAACTATTATCTGTTTTGTTTTATAGATTTTTTCTTTTGCTAAATGATAACCATATAGAAGTTTTGATTTATTAAAAATTGGTGTTTGTGGTGAATTTATATATTTTGCGCTATGATTTGTAGTTGTTCTTCCACCAAAACCAACTAATTTTCCTGTAATTGAATAAATAGGGAAAATAACTCTATCAATAAATCTTGAATATAAACCATTTTCACCATTATCAATAATCCCAAATTCAATAGCATCATTTATATTGTAATGGTTTGATTTTATAAAATTTACTGTATCGTTTGAGCTACTTGCATATCCTATTTCAAACTTCTCTGCTGAGAAATCCGAAATTCCTCTATTTTTTATATACTCTTTCATAGAATCATTTGAAATAAAGTTTTTTTGAAAAAAATTCTTAGTAGCTTCTAAAACTTTTGTATCTCGTTTTTTCTCATTAGAAGTATCATAATCTAAAGTAAAATTATACATACTTGCTAATTTTTCGATAGCTTCAGGATAGGAGAGTTTTTCATATTCCATTAAAAATTTAATACTATCTCCACCTACACCACATCCAAAACAGTGATATATTTGTTTGCTTGGACTTACAACAAAAGATGGAGTATCTTCGCCATGAAATGGACAACAAGCCTTAAAATTTGCTCCAGCTTTTTTTAAATCCAAAAATTGTGAAATTACATCTACTACGTCTAAATAGTTTTTTAAATTTTCAATTGACTCTTTTTTTATCATAGCTTGATTATACTATTTTATTATTTTATATGAACTTTTATGTTAGCATAATGTCTCATTAAATCAAAAAAGGCTTTTCGTGGATAATTTGGTTTTAGAATATAGAGACCCACTTTTAGGGGTTATTTTGGTTGTGGCTCTGGTATTTTTCATCTCTTTCATAACTTATTCATATGGTTTATATAAAGAAAAAAGTGCAAGAAAAGATTACAGAAAATTATCTTTAAGATTTGAATTAGGAAAACTTAAAGAAAATGATTATGTAAATTTATACAAAACTTACAATCTACCTTTTGATTCGATACTGCTTTTAGCTTCTACTTTCTTTCACAAAGGGGATTACAACAAAGCAATAAACGTTTATTTATCGCTTCTTGAAGTAGTTCAAGATAGAGTAAAAAAAGAAGAGTTATTAGAACTTTTAGGAAATACTTACTTCAAAGGTGGTTTTTTACAAAGGTCTAAAGATATTTTTCTAAGAATTCTAAAATTCTCTCCACGGAATAAAAATGCTCTAAAAAGCCTTATGCTAGTTTGTGAAAAATTAAAAGATTATAAAAAAGCAAAAGAAATTACAGAAGCTTTAGATGAATTAAATGTGGATATAAAAATAGATAAAATATATTTTGAAACTCTTTTAATTTTAAACGATTCAATTTTATCTTATGAAAAAAGAACAGAATTTTTACTAGAAATATTCAAAATTAATCCTGTAATCGAAAGACTTTTTGCAACTTTTCTAATTCAATTTAATAAAGAGTTTTTCTTTGAAAATATTAATATATTTGATTGTAAAAGATTAATAGATATTCTGTGGTATCAAAAAAAAGATGATATAAATTTTGTTAAAATAAAAAATAATCAGTTTTTAAATGAACTTTATAGTGCAAAAGGCTACATAAATAGTGTAGATTCTAGTAGTGATTTCGATTTAAATATTTTAATACTAATAAATAACCACAAAAAAGAGATAAAAACGAATCTAAATTTCGAATTTATCTGTACTTCTTGTAAGCATTCTCATCCTTTTTTTGAATCAAGATGCCCAAACTGTCATTCAGTTTTAAGCCTTGAAGTAAAACATCACTTAGCAAAAGGATTTGAACTTTCAAATAACTCCCTACAATGAGATAAAATATATTTTGTGTTATACTTTTACAAAAATAATAAAGGATAAGAAGTGAGCGATTATTCAAAACTTGAAAAGTGCTTGGATTATCAGTTTAAAAATAAAAATCTGATAATCGAAGCACTTACACACAAAAGTTTCAAAAAACCCTATAATAATGAAAGATTGGAATTTTTAGGAGATGCCGTTTTAAATCTCATTGTTGGTGAGTATTTATATACAAAATTTCCCAAATCAAATGAAGGTGAGCTTTCTAAAATTAGAGCTAGTTTAGTAAATGAAACAGGTTTTACAAAACTAGCAAATGAGATAAAATTAGGTGATTATATTTTTATTTCAAATGCTGAAGAGAGAAATAAAGGAAGAACAAAATCTTCAATTTTATCTGATGCTTTTGAGGCAATTATGGGGGCAATTTATCTTGAGAGTGGATTAGAAACTTTAAAACCAATAATTTTAAAACTTCTTGAAGATTCATATGACAAAATAAACCTAGATGTTTTATTTAGTGACTATAAAACTGCTTTACAAGAAATAACACAAGCTAGATTTGCATCAATTCCTGAGTATATTGTTGAAGGCTCTTATGGACCTGACCATAAAAAAGAGTTTGAGGTATCAATTAAAATTGATGGAAGAAGTTTTGGAAAAGCTAGTGGGAAAAGTAAAAAATTAGCACAACAAGCAGTTGCAAAAATTGCTATTGAAAAACTAAGAGAGGAAGAGAATTGAATACTTTTGGTCATAGATTTAGATTTACAACTTTTGGTGAATCTCATGGGAAAGCACTAGGTTGTATAGTTGATGGAGTTCCTGCTGGTCTTAAAATAGATGAAGATTTTATACAATCAGAAATGAACAGAAGAAAACCTGGACAAAATGAATTTGCAACAAAAAGAAATGAAGGTGATGTAGTTGAGATACTAAGTGGAGTTTTTGAGGGGTATTCTACAGGAACTAGCATTGCTATGATTATTTTCAATGAAAATCAAAAATCAAGTGATTATTCAAATATAAAAGACCTTTTTCGTCCAGGGCATGCTGATTTTACCTATTTCAATAAATATGGAATAAGAGATTACAGAGGCGGTGGTAGAAGTAGCGCAAGGGAAACAGCAGCAAGAGTTGCTGCTGGAGCTATTGCAAAACTTCTGCTAAAAGAGTTAAATATTGATATAAAAAGTGGAATTTGTGAAATAAATGGTATTCAAGCAAACTCTTTTGATTTTGAAAATGTTAAAAATAGCCCCATTTATGCTCTTGATTCAAAAGTTGAAGAAGAACAAAAAAATGCTATTTTAGAAGCTAAAAATTCTCATAATAGTGTTGGTGGAGTAGCTTTAGTAAATGTAAAAGATTGCCCAATTGGTCTTGGTGAACCAATTTATCACAAACTTGATAGTCAAATTGCAAATGCTATGATGAGTATAAATGCTGTAAAAGCAGTAGAAATCGGTGATGGTATTTTAGCTTCAAGAGTGGTAGGGTCTTTAAATAATGACCATATTACAAAAAAAGGTTTTAAAACGAATCATAGTGGTGGAATTTTAGGTGGCATTTCAAACGGTGATGATATAAATGTAAAAATATATTTCAAAGCAACTCCATCTATTTTTATTGAACAAGATACAATTGATACACAAAACAACGAAGTGGTGTGTAAGTTAAAAGGAAGACATGATCCTTGTGTTGCAATCAGAGGGAGTATTGTGGCTGAATCTATGATGGCATTGGTTCTTGCTGATATGTTACTTTTAAATTTATCTTCAAAAGTTGAAAATATTAAGAAAGTATATGAAAAATAGGCTTTTTTTAGCTACTTTCTTAACTGCATTTTTTTCTTTATCTCTTTTTGCTAATAATACTCAAGAAATGGCAAATAGGTTAATAATGGCTTATCCTGATTTTTTAGAAAAATATGAAGATAATTTTATCTACTTCAAAGATGGCTCAAAACTTCGTTTTTCTTCAAACAAAAATTTCTCCAACTATGAGGATAGGTTAAATAGTGCATCTTTAGAAGATCAAATGAGTATGCCATATATAAAAATCGATCAAAATGAGAATTTTATTCCTTCAGAAAATGATGATGCTGGAAGATTTAGACATGAGGAGTTTTTTAAAAAAATATATGGAAAATCTCAAAAAGAAGTAGAAAAAAATTTAGTAAAAATAAAATGGTTGCCCAAGACAGAAAATAAAACCTTGCTTGTTACTAAAATAAATGGAATTGATAAAAAATTAGAAGCAATTAGTTCTGAACTTGATAATTTTCCAAGTAAATATAAAAAATATATTACAAATGTTGCTGGTACTTATAAATACAGAAAAATAAGCAAAACTCAAAGATTAAGTTCTCATAGTTTTGCTATAGCTGTAGATTTAAATACAAAATATTCAAATTATTGGCTTTGGGAAGCAAAAAGTGATAAAATTGCAAACTATAAAAACCAAATTCCAAAAGAAATTATAAAAATTTTTGAAAAATATGGCTTTATTTGGGGTGGTAGATGGTATCACTATGATACTATGCATTTTGAATATAGACCTGAACTTTTAAATTAGGTAAGGTAGATGATAATAAATACAAATATTCCGAGAGGAAAAAAATATTCAAAACAGTGGATAGGGTTTTGGAGTTTTTTTGTTTTTTTCACTTTTATTTTTGTTACAAGTCCAACAACTTTTAGAACAATCGAACCAAGTGATATAAAATTTGAAATTACTGGTGTAAGTGATGAAAATAAAAATTCAAATATTACTCAAGTAAAAGATGATGTTTTTAATATTCATGCTGGTGAAAAAGAAGCTGTAAACTTAGATATAAACTTTACAAAAAGTTCATTCATAAAACTTGAAATTGTTGCTTTAGAAGATTATATAGATGGTGATATTTTATTTGAAGTTTTTAAAAATGGCAAACTTTTAGAAAAAGAGATTATTCATACTGGCACTAATTCAATTTTAATAAAAGGTTATTTTACATCAAGTGATAAAGTAAAGATAGTTGCTTCTATAAATGGAGAAGAACAGGCATGGGCTAAAGTAAGTATTAGCAAAATTGCAATTAGTGATATGTTTTTGTTAATTTTTTCTCTATTTTTATGGCTTTTAGTCTTATTTTTAACATTTAGAAAAAATCAAGCTGCAATAACTTTGGGTGTTTATGTAATATTTTTACTATCAATATATGCTGAAAATACAACATTTAATCAGATAGACATAAAATCACTTTTAGCGAATGGTGGTATTTTAATAGCAATTGCTCTACTTTTAGCACTTATATTTAATTTCTCAAGAAATATAAAAATAACTACTATCATTGCACTATTTACAGGAATTATATTTTTTGTTTTAGCATTTGTTCCTTTAATGTTTATTTCATATAAATTAGCATTTGGAATACCTTTAGAAAAAGAAGCTTTATACTCTATTTTTCAAACAAACACAAATGAAGGATTAGAATTTATAATTAGTTTTGCTCCTGTAGGTTCAATATTATTTATACTATTTTGTCTAATATTTTTATTTTATATCTCTTGGTGGCATAGAAATAGTAAAGTTAAAAGTTTTGATTTTACAACGCTTTTTATTTTGATTGTAAGTACTTCAATTATTGCTATTTCATATCTTGATAATATGATGCTTCCAAAATTCATACAAGAGCATTACAATAGCTATACTGAAGAACTTGAACAATTCAAAGATATTCAAAATAGAAAAAATCTTGATTCAAATTTTGAAGCTACAAAAGAAGAAAATGGAGAGACTTTTATTTTTGTAATTGGTGAGTCTCTTAATAAAAGACATATGCAATTATATGGATATACAAGACCAACTACCCCAAATTTACAAAAACTTTACGATAGTGAACAAATTATAAAATTGAATAATGCATTTTCAAACCACGTTTTGACAATGAGCACTTTATCTTTAGCACTAACTGAAGCAACAATCGGAAGCAGAAAGAAATATTTTGATTCTGCATCAATTATTGATGTTTTAAAAAAGGCAAATTTTGAAACAATTTGGTTAACAAATCAGAACTTACTTGGAGCTTGGGACAATTTAGTATCAATAATTGCTTCAAGTGCAAATCAGACGATAAGTATAAATAATTCTATTGGTAAAACAACAACAACTCAAAATTATGATGCTGATCTAATAAAATATTTAGAGAAATTTCTAGAGACAAAAACTTCTAAAAATAGAGCCATTTTCATTCATCTCATGGGAAGTCATCTTGCTTATTGCCAAAGATTTCCTGAAGAATATAGAGTTTTTAATGAAGAATTAGATGAAAAAAATTTTGGAACTAAAATAGCATCTAAAAAAGATATTAAAAATTTTATAAATTGTTATGATAATAGTGTACTTTATAATGACTATGTAGTATCTTCTTTAATTGAAACTGTAAAAAAACAAACAGGAGTTAATGTTTTACTTTATATGCCAGACCATGCAGAAGAGGTACTTAAAGGATTCGCTCATGATCCCGGAAAATTCACTTTTAATATGACACAAATTCCATTTTTACTATGGTTTTCATCAGATTATAAAGAAAAATATATTGGGAAATATGAAAATTTAATAAAAAATAAAGATAAATATTTTTCTAACGATAGATTATATGATACATTAATAGGTCTTACTGATATAAAAACTTCTCTTTATAAAAAAAATTTTGATTTGACTTCAAACAAATATTCTATAAATGAACAAGAAGCATCAACATTGCATGGAAAAGTAAAATTTACGAGAAATGACAACTTTTTTTATTGGCAAAAAAAGAGTTTTAGCTACCTTTTAGATACAAATATCAATAATAAATTTATTGTAAATAATATTAATAGTTTAGGAAAATTAAAAGATGCCTTACATTTTGGATTTAAATCTTTTGGAGTAAAATTAATTTTAACAAACGACAAAAAAATTGTAACTAACGATAACAAATCTTTAGCTTTTGAAGATATTTTAAGTAGCATAGATTTAAGTAATATAGATAAAATATATGTTGATGTACAAAATAATAAAGATATTTTAAAAGAAATAGAAAATTTGAGTTCAAAATTTGACATTAAATCTAAACTAATTTTGGACAACAATGAAATATTAAAACTAAAAACTCCTATAGATAATAAAAGCTTTATAAAAGAGGTTAAAAACAATCATATAAACAAAGATAGCAAGAAGTTTTATCTAGTTGATTATAAAACTAACTTTGATTAAGAAAATAGTAAAGAGTATTTAACTAGAATGTCATCTTAAAGCGAGCCTTTGGTCAAGGTTCGCTTTTTTTATACAAATTTAAAATTCCTCTATCAAAAGCTAACCATTTTAAAGATGGTAACATTGCCTCTCTCAAAGTATTGTTTGTCCAAGTATTACAAGTGTGAAAAATACTATAGCTTCCTATTGCTTCATAAAAAGCATCATTTTCGTTATATTGTGCATTTGTTTTTATATTTATAGATTTACCATTTTCATATTGTAAATTTTTCTTAACTGTTGAGACAATTGAAGCATATTGCTCTTTTGAAATAGCTACTTTAATAGTTAAATCATCTTCTTGTATATCTTTATAGTATGTTATATGTAAAGCCGTTGTTCCAATGCCAAGTCCTGCAATCAATGCTGTACTAACTTTTAATTCAGCCCAAGTTGGGGTATCTAAATAAAAACCTTTATCTCCCCAACCAATAGAAATATAGTTAACATCATTACTTTTACTAATTGTATTTTCAAAAGGAAAAAGGTTTGCCCAATTTATAATATTATTTTTAAGTGGCAAAACTATATCCGTATGAACACCATTTGATTTTAAATACATCTCATATTCTAATTTATCATAATTTTTATAATCATTTTCTACTTTCGACAACAAAAACTCACTAGAAAAATATATGAAAACTGAAAATAATATAAAAGCAAAAATAACAGATAGATTTTTTATAAAATTCTTAATCATAAAGCCCACTCTTTCGTAAATCAATTAACTTATTTTTATATTTTATTTATAAAAATAAGGTTAAAATCCTTCTAATTTGATTTTTTTTATAAAAGTGGAGGATTATGAAAAGACTTTTTATAGTAAGACATACAACAAAAGATAGAGAAGCATTAAATGAATATGATTATGATACAGAACTAACTTCTGATGGTGTTGAAAAAGCAAAAAAAATGGCAAAACATTTAGTATCAAAAGGACAAAATATTGATTTGATAGTTGCAAGCCCAGCAGTTAGAACAAGAGCTACTGCTGAAATATTTGCAAATGAGTTGAAATACAATAAAACTATTATGTTAAATGAAGTTTTATATATGGCATTTGTAAATGAGTTAATAGAGACAATAACATACACTTATGATACAGTTGATAGCATGCTCATTGTTGGACATAATCCTTCATTAACTGCTCTTGCTGTAACGCTTGTAGGTTTTAAAGAGAAGTTTGAAGAAGGTGCTATTATGCAAATAGATTTTAACTGTAACAGCTGGATAGATGTTGATAAAACAAATGCTAAGTTAATAAGCTATACAAAATTTAGTGATGTATAGTTTATCTTATATTCTTATTCATTAAAGCTGTTGTTGCTAAAACTGTAAGTTCATTTAGAGTTTTAGAATCAAGCTTTCTATCTCCTATTACAAAAGAAAAGATGTCAATAAAATTTTCTCTTCCCCAAGTTCTAAGCTCAGCCACATTTAAAAACTTATCAGTTGTTAGAGTATCACCTTTTTTATTTTTAATAATAAGTTTTGCACTATCACTATTTTCAAAGTTTCCTTTTATTCCATCATTATTTTTAATTTGGTAGCTTACTGTTGCATCTAAAATTTTACCTGTAACTAAGCTTCCATCATCAACAACTTTTTTTGGAAAACCACTATCTTTTAAAAAATCATCCCATTTATCTGCAAAAAGATTTGTAGATAAAAAAATCAAAACCAAAATCATAAACTTTTTCATTTTTATTTTCCTAAACAAAATTCACCAAACATAACATCTAACATCTCATCATTTTCATAAGGCCTTGTAATTTGTGAAATCTCATATAAAGCTTCAGTTATAAAATGAGCAAAGAATTCTAACTCACCGCTATACAAAGGATTTTTCGCCAAAACTATATTTTCTAAAGTATTATTAACACTTGAAATTTGTCTTTTAGAAACTAAAGTTAATTCATCACTGCTTGTATTTTCATCCAAAATTTTCTCTATACTTTTTATAAGCAAGTTTATATTTTCTTTTGTTGATAACTCAATAAAATCTTTCAAAGCTAATTTATCAAAAGAATTTTCTAAATCACACTTATTTAAAACTTTTATTATTTTTTTATTCTCAGCTGCTGATAAAAGCTCTATTATTTTTTTATCTTCATTATCTAGTTCTTTACTATTATCAAATAAAGCCACAATAATATCAGCTTCTAAAATAGCTTTAATAGATTTTTCAATCCCTATTTGCTCTATAACATCAGATGTATTTTCTCTAATTCCTGCTGTATCAACTATTTTTATAATATGTGTTCCTATTTTTACACTTTCTTCAATAGTATCTCTAGTTGTTCCAGCGATATCACTAATAATTGCTCTATCGTAGTTTAAAAGTTTATTTAACAAACTAGATTTTCCAACGTTTGGCTTTCCAATAATTGCTACTTTAAAGCCTTCTATCATACCTTCACGTCTTTGACTAGCTTCAAGAGTATTTTGTAATTTCTCTTCAATTTTAGAGATTTTTTCTTCTATTTTGCTAAATATGTCAGTAGGTAAATCATCTTCAGCATAATCAATAGTTACTTCAGTATAAGCCAGCATAAAAAGTAAATCTTCTCGAATATCTTCAACGAAATCTTTTAATTCACCTTTTAGCTGTCTTGCTAAAAGTTTAACACTATCTTCACTTCTTGCTTCTATTATTTTTGAAATAGCTTCTGCCTTACTTAAATCCATTTTATTGTTTAAAAAAGCTCTCTTTGAAAATTCTCCCGCATGAGCAATTCTAGCTCCATAAGCCAAAACAGTATCCACAACTAGATTTGAAATAGCAATTCCACCATGACATTGAAACTCTACAACATCTTCCCCAGTAAATGAAAAAGGAGCCTTAAAATACAAAATTAAAGCTTCATCAATCAACTCATGATTTATATTATATAAATATGAAAGAGTTGCATATCTTGGAGTGATTGTCTTTTTTTGTGAGATTTTTTGTGCAATTTCAAGTGCGTTCGAACCTGAAATTCTTACAATTGAAATTGACCCTATTCCGTTTGCTGTTGCAATAGCAACAATTGTATCATCAAAATTCAAATTAATTTTCTCTAGTTTTGTACTCATTTACAAGTACATATTTTTCACCTTTTACATTTGTTTTAACTGCAACATATTTTAAAGGGAACTCTTCTCTTAATCTTTTTAAAGCAATATGAACCAAAATACCATCAAGAGGCTTTGTTTTGAAACTACCTTTCTCTTTTATTAGTTCTATTACAGGTTCAAGATATGCACAAATTGCTATTTCTTGATTTTTTAAAAACTCTGCAACTTCAAGTCTTAACATTAAACCATATTTATCGTTTATCCAATTAAATAAAACGTAAGATAAAGCTTTATATCTATATCCTTCTTTACCTATTAAAAGAGCCGAATCTTCTCCTAGGAACTCAATAAATAAAGTTTCATCATCATAAAAACTTACTTTAATATCTTCTAGATTAAAGCATGACTTATCAAATAAAAGATTTAAACCTTCTTTTACTTCTTTTAAAACAACTTCTTTATCTTTTTTGATATATATTTTTGATAATTCACTTTTTTCTTCATTGTAAAAGTTGTCAAAAATTTGTTCTTTTGATTCTACTTTTGGAACATCACTCAAAGTATCTTTTTTTTCTTCTTTTTCAACAATATTTTCTTCTAATTTAGAGTTTTCTATCTTTGAAGTTACATCTTCAATTTGAACATCTTTACTTTTATAAGATTTACTTTCAGAAGATTGTGTTGTAAAACTCTCTTTTTTATACGCACAGATTATAGCTTTTTTCTTTCCAAATCCTAAAAAACCATTTGTTGGTTGTTGGATTAATTCAATTACAAGTTCTGTAATTGAACAATCAAACTCTTTTTTTGCTAAGTCATAAACTTTTTCTAAACTATCTGCTTCAAATTTTTTCATAAATGCTTCCTATTTGATAATTAGTTTTTTGCGACTCTTTTTTTCTCAAATATTCTATTTATAGTATATTGTTGAGCTATAGTAAACATATTATTTACAAACCAATATAAAGTTAGACCTGCTGGGAACCACAAGAAAAAGAATGTGAAAATTATTGGTAACAATTGGAAAATTTTCTTTTGCATTTCATCTTGCATAGCATTTGGTGTAATTTTTTGTTGAATATACATTGTAACACCCATTAAAATAGGTAATACAAACCAAGGATCCATCTCCGCTAAATCCTTAATCCATAAAATCCATTCAGCACCTTTTAATTCAATAGCATTTATCAAAACTCTATAAATTGCAAAGAATACTGGGATTTGTAAAATAAGTGGTAAACATCCACCTAATGGATTTGCACCATTCTTTTTGTATAACTCCATCATTGCCATTGATTGTTTTTGTTTATCATCTTTATATTTAACTTGAATTTCCTTCATTTTTGGAGCCAAGTCTTTTAGCTTTTGCATAGATGTCATACCTTTATACGATAAAGGATAAAGTACAAGTTTTATCAAAATAGTAAGAATTACAATAGTCCAACCCCAGTTACCAACATAGCTTTGAATAAATTGAAGTAAAGTAAACATTGGTTTTGCAATAAATGTAAACCACCCATAGTCAATAACATCTATTAATTCAGGATTTAAAGCTTTCAAATCATTATAATTTTTTGGCCCCATAAATCCACTAAAACTAATATTTGAGTTTCCATGAATAAATGATTGGGTATTTCCTGAACTATCAGCCATTAAAGTAATGGCTAAAGATTTTTCAAAATTATAAACAACAGTTGCATAATATCTATCAAAGTTTGATACAAATTTAAGTCCTGTTAAAGTCTCTTCTCTACTTAAATCACCATCTTCAATAGTTTTTAAAGTCCCATCATTTAATTTCCCCATAAATCCATGTACTGCATACATATCAGCAATTACAT
This sequence comes from uncultured Aliarcobacter sp., assembly GCA_964384195.1. Classification (GTDB taxonomy): domain Bacteria; phylum Campylobacterota; class Campylobacteria; order Campylobacterales; family Arcobacteraceae; genus Aliarcobacter. Next base: position 76,954 of record CAYLKG010000001.1, read on the forward strand.
TAGGTCTGAATCCATTTGTTATAAAAAATTGTTTATCATTTGTAGAGCTAACTGCTAAATCATAATGCCCATCTGGATAAAAAGTAAATTTTTTAGTTAAAACCGCATTGCTTAAAGTTTGTGTTAAAACCAACTCTTGTTTAGAACTCGTTGCATCAACAGAAGCCGAACTAGCAACTACATCAATTTTGAAAGCTTCTTCATTTATTGAAGAATCAGCAAATCTAGTCTCTAAAGGTCTTAATTGAGTAGGTGAGAAAAGTTTAATTTGTTCACCTTTTTCAGTCTTGTATTTTTCTTCAAGTAAAGTAACTTGAGCAATTCTACCTAAATTATCAATTTCAATAATATTATTTTGAGTTTTAATTTTTGTAACAATCTTATTATTAATAGATTTTGACGCATCTAAATTTGATTTGTTAGTTTCTGTTGCAATGGGACTTACTTCTGGTGCCGCATTTTGTTTTGTTTGTTGTTCAGTTTTTGCAAGAGCTGCTTTTTCTTCCTGCTTTGGTTTTAATACCAAAAATTCATATGCTATAAAAAACACAAAAACCAATACGGTCATTATTATCATTCGTTTTTGTAAACCATTATTTTGATTGTAGTTGCTCATTTAACTTTTCCACTCCCTGTTTTTTACTACTAAATACTTACCATTTTCTAACGGTATATACCAATATATTATTTTTATTTTTTTATAATTGATACTGTTTTTCTCAAGCTTTTTAATCACTGGATAATCAAATCCCCCAGGAAAAAGCTGATTACACTTTAAAATGCGTAATATTGTAAAATAAAACGCCTTAAAAATTCCATTATTATCAAACTGCCACAAGGCATATTGAGAACAAGTTGGATAGTATCTACACGAACCATAAGAGATTAGAGACAAATATTTTTGATAGAATTTGATTATTTTTTTTATTATTTGCTTCATTTAAGAAGCTCAAGTCTTTTTAGTGCGAAGTTGAAATCTTTTTTTAACTCTAAAAAATTTCTATTTTCAAGTGTTTGTTTAGCTATAAAAACATATTTTCCTGAAATAAATTTATCTTGAAAGCTTAAAAGTCCTGCTCTTAATCTTCTTTTTGCTCTATTTCTTTCCACAGCATTTCCTATCTTTTTTGAAGCAACAAATGCAATTTTCAATGAAGAATTTGGAATAAAAAAAGCGGTAAAGCTGCTAGTATGCCAACTTTTACCGCTTTTATATATTCTTGAGAAATCTTTTTGACTATTTAGTCTATAGTCCTTACTTAAACAGCTAATTGTTTTCTACCTTTAGCTCTTCTAGCATTGATAACTCTTCTACCATTTTTAGTAGCCATTCTAACTCTGAACCCGTGAGTTCTTTTTTTAGGAGTGTTATGTGGTTGATACGTTCTTTTCATTTTAATTTTTCCTCAAAATTTCTAAATAAGTTGTGGATTGTATAGAAAACTTACTTAAAATATGTTTATAATCTTATGAAATTTTTGTAATTATATCATTATCATCAAAATCAAACAATACTTTAGAATTTTCAGAAATTTTTTCTTCTAAAATCAACATAGCTAATCTATCTTCAATCTCCTCATAAATCGCTCTTTTCAAAGGTCTTGCTCCATAAACTGGATCAAATCCTACTTTTGCCAAATACTCTTTTGCTTCTTTTGTAATAGATATTTCTATATCTTTATCTTCTAATTTTTTCTTGATATTATTAAATAAAATATCAACAATACTTGTAATTGCTTCAAGATTTAGTTGTTCAAAAATTATAATATCATCAAGTCTATTTAAAAATTCTGGTCTAAAATGTAGTTTTAATTCATTTAAAACCTCTTTTTTTCTGTTTTCTTTATCACTTATTTCAATTATTTTACTACTTCCAATATTTGAAGTTAAAATTATAATTGTATTTTTAAAATCAACTGTTACACCTTTGTTATCAGTTAATCTTCCATCATCTAAAACTTGCAAAAGTATATTAAACACATCTGGATGTGCTTTTTCTACCTCATCAAAAAGTACAACACTATAAGGTTTTCTTCTAACAGCTTCTGTTAATTGACCTCCTTCTTCATATCCAACATATCCAGGAGCTGCACCTACAAGTCTACTTACTGAGTGTTTTTCCATATATTCACTCATATCAAATCTAATTAAAGATTTACTATCATCAAATAAAAATTTTGCTAAAGTTTTTGCACTTTCAGTTTTCCCAACTCCAGTTGGACCTAGAAATAAAAAACTTCCTATTGGTCTATTTGATTCACTAAGACCTGCTTTATTTCTTTTTATTGCTCTACTAATAGCTTTTATAGCTTCATCTTGTCCAATAACATCTTGTTTTAAAACCTCTTCAACTCTTAAAACTTTTTGTTTTTCACTATCTAGCATCTTATTTACAGGAATTCCAGTCCATCTTGAAACAATACTTGCAATTGACTCTTCATCTACACTATTTCTTAAAAGTGTTCCCTCTTTTTGCATTCTTGCCCATTTTTCAGCATTTTCTTTTACCTTTTTCTCTAATTCAGGAATTTCACCATACTCAATTTTTGCAGCTTCTTCAAATTTTGATTCTCTTTTAGCAATATTTGCTTTTGTTTTAAGCTCATCAATTTTTGTTTTTAAAATGCTAGAAGCATTAAAGGTTTCTTTTTCATTTTCAAATTGTGCTTCAAGATTTTGTTTCTCTTCATTTTTATTTGCTAACTCTTTTTCAATCTCTTTTATTCTATCTTCATTTTTTTGGCTTTCTTCCATCTTTAAAGCTTCTTTTTCAACATTTAAAGTTTGAATTTCTCTTTTAATTTTTGATAATGCAGTAGGTTCACTCTCTATTTGCATTTTAAGTTCAGCTGCTGCTTCATCTATTAAATCTATTGCTTTATCTGGTAAAAATCTATCAGTTATATATCTACTTGATAATTTTGCAGCTGCAACCAAAGCACTATCATTTATTGTTACATTATGATGAGTTTCAAGTTTTTCTTTTATACCTCTTAATATTTGCAAAGCCTCATTTACACTTGGTTCATTTACATTTACAGGTTGAAATCTTCTCTGCATTGCTTGATCTTTTTCAAAATACTTCCTGTACTCTTTTAATGTTGTTGCACCAATAGTATGTAATTCACCCCTTGCAAGACTTGGTTTTAAAATATTTGCAGCATCCATACTTCCTTCGGACGCACCTGCTCCAATAATAGTATGTATTTCATCTATAAATAAAATAATATTCCCATCCTTTTTTACTTCATCGATAACCGATTTTAATCTATCTTCAAACTCTCCTCTATACTTTGCACCTGCAATCAAAGCACTCATATCAAGAGCAATAACTCTTTTATTTAGCAAACTTGTTGGAACATCTTTTGCAACGATTCTTTGAGCTAACCCTTCAGCTATAGCTGTTTTTCCAGTTCCAGGTTCTCCAAGTAAAATCGGATTATTTTTTGTTTTTCTAATCAATATTTGCATCATTCTTGTTATTTGTTCATCTCTTCCAATAACAGGGTCTAGTTTTCCATCTATTGCTTGTTTATTTAAATCAATTCCATATTTATTTAATGCTTCTAAATTATCATCTGCACTACTATTATCAATAGTTTTTCCAGCTCTCATTGCTTCAAGCTCTTTTTTTGCCTCTTTTAAATCAATATATTTTCCTAAAATCTCTTTTATAGTAGGATTATCAAAATTTGCAATCAGCCAGCTATCAATAGCAATAAAACTATCACCTAAGCTAGACATTTGACCTGCAGCTTTTTGAAAACTTTCATACAAGTTTCTTGAAATTTTTATACTCTCTTTTGTAACACTACTTGAACTAGGAAGTCTTGAGGCATTTGATTTAGCTTCTAGTTCAACTGCTACTTTGCTAACATTCATCTTATTTAATAATTGATTTAAAACTGAATTTGTATTTGTTAATAAAGCCCATAAAATGTGTACAATTTCTACTTCTTGATTTTTATTATGTAAAGCTAAATTTAGGCTTGAGTCTACAGCCTCTCTTAGTTGGTTTGTCATTTGTTCAAAAATATTTTCATTCATTTAGCACTCCTTATATTTAACTGCTAATGAAATTATATAACTTTAGTCTATCTTTGTCAAGTCTTACTAAAAATATACTTTTCATTATAATACTTTTTTAAATAAATTAAAAGGCTTTTATGAAAAATTTATGCGGAATTGATGAAGCTGGTCGTGGTCCACTTGCAGGTCCTTTGGTTGTTGCTGGCGTAATTTTAATTGAGAATATTGTTGGATTAAACGATTCTAAAGTTTTAAGTAAAAAAAAAAGAGAACTGCTATTTGATGAAATAATAGAAAAATCAAAATATCATATTGTTTTTAAAAGTGCTAAAGAGATTGATGATTTTGGAATTAGCTCTTGCTTAAAAAGTTCTATACTAGAAATTATTGAGAATTTAAAAGAGTTTTCGGACTATTTTTTAATGGATGGAAACACAAATTTTGGTATAAAAATTTTACAAAAAGAGATAAAAGCAGATGCTAAATATGCTCAAGTTAGTGCAGCTTCTATTTTAGCAAAAGTAAGTCGTGATAGATTTATGGTAGAAATTTCAAAAGATTTTAAAGAGTTTGATTTTGAAAAACATAAAGGTTATGGTACAAAAGCACATATTGAAGCTATAAAAAAATTTGGAAGAAGCCCTATTCATAGAACTTCCTACAAAATAAAAGGGATTGATGATAAAGAAAATTTAGCTAAATCTTTATTTGAAGAGTAGTTTTACTCCTCTTCTTTACTTATTCTTTTTATATCCATTAACTCAAGCTCTTTTTCAGCCGTTATTACAATATCACTATCAACTGTAAAATCTAATCTTTCATCTCTACCTTCATAATCAATAGAGTTTAAAATAACTTTTATAGAGTTAAATCTAGCTAAAAATTTACTATCACTTCTTATAATTGTCCAAGGAGATTTAAGAGTATTTGTATACTTTAACATATCATATTTTTTTTGAGTAAACTCTTCCCATCTGCTTTGCATTTGCATATCAATTTCACTTAGTTTCCATTGTTTTAGAGGATTTTCTTCTCTCTCTTCAAATCTTCTAGCTTGTTCTTCTTTTGATACAGATAAATAAATTTTCAAAAAATGGAATCCATGGTCTAACAAATTTTCCTCAAATCTTTGAACACTTCTCATAAAAACTTCATATTCATTTTGAGTACAAAATCCAAATACTGGCTCAACCATAGCTCTGTTGTACCAACTTCTATCAAATATAACTAACTCTCCACCTTTTGGAAACTGTTCTACATATCTTTGAAAGTACCACTGTGTTTTTTGAACATCTGAAGGTTTTCCAAGGGCTACAACTCTATAATGTTTTTCATTCATATATCTCGTAATTCTTCTAATAGCTCCACCTTTTCCAGAAGCATCTCTTCCTTCCATTAGAATAATCATTTTCTCATTGTATTTCTCAAGATGAGCTTGAAGTTTTATGAGTTCTACTTGATATGGTTTTAAAATTTCATCTTTAGTTCTATAAACAAATTTTGAGTGTAATTCACTAATAAAACTTCCATTTCCTTCTTGCAATTTTTTTGCAAATTCATCTAAAGATATATTTGATTTATTTATCAAATCTTTATCATAATACTTTTCAAATCCCATTTATGCCCCTTTTATTTATATTCTTACTTCATTATACTAAAACTACTTTAAAACATCTCCTATATGTTTTTCAACTGATTTTATTTTACTATCTATTCTATTCTCACCACTAGTTCTAATATCAAAATTCATACTAGCATAGACTCTATCACAACCTAGCTCTTCAAGTTTTAAATAACAAAGATTTACTAAATCTAAAAGCTCTTTCAATGTTTTTGCCTCAACTATTGTATTCATTGATGTTAATTGATAATTTAAACCACTATCTCTAATTATTTTTAAGACTTCTGATACTTCTTTACTTTTGCTTCCTGCTGTATTTGTAGGAAACATACTTAACTGCATTAAAACCGACATTTTATAACCTTTAAACCATATTTTCAAATTTGTTTTGCTAGTATATAAAAATTTTATTAAAAAGGATGAATATGCAATTAGATGTTTCTGCTGAAGTTATTTTATCTCAGCTTGGTTATTCAAATAATGAATCTTCATTAAGACAAGCCCAAAAAGCAATAGAAGTTACAAAAGGATATGAGAAATTTGCAAAACATATCTTAACTTTAAATGACCATTTAAAAAAGATGAATGCTTATGTTGGACTTTCAAATAAAACTGACTATTTAAAAATTAAATGTGATGAAAACGATTCAAAAGAGATTTTAGATGGATTTCATGAAACAGTTTTAAACTGGGCAAAAAAATATAATGTAGATATAGAAAGATTGGATAAAAAACCAATCTACTATATTTTAGGGATAAACGATTAAAAAATCTTTTTATGACTATGACAATACGGGAATTTTCCTGTTTTGTTATAGTAATTTTGATGATAGTCTTCTGCTTTGTAAAACGTAACTTCAGGGTGCAAAGTTGTTGCAACTTTAAAACCTTTTTTCTCCAACTCAACTATTAGTTTTTGAGCTATATTTTTTTGAGACTCATCTACATAAAATATTGCACTTAAGTATTGACTTCCAATATCTGGACCTTGACCATTTGTTTGAGTAAAATCATGAATTTCAAAAAATAGTTTAGCCAAAGATTCATAAGATACAATCGACTCATCATAAGTTACTTCAACTACTTCTAAATGTCCACTATTTCCAGTACTAACAATTTGATAAGTTGGATTATCTACAAAACCACCCATATAACCAGAAACTACACTTTTTACACCTTTTTGTTTTTGAAAATAGTATTCAACTCCCCAAAAACAACCTCCCGCAAAATATGATTTTTTATTTTCATTTATCTTTTTTTCAAAATTTAAAGATATTGAATTTACACAATGTCTTGTATTTTTAGCTGTAAATCCTTCACCCTCAAAAACATGACCTAAATGTGCACCACAAGATGCACAAACTATCTCAACTCTTCTTCCATCTTTATCAGGAACTCTTTTTACTGCACCCTTAATCTCATCATCAAAACTTGGCCACCCACATCCTGATTTAAATTTATCACCACTTTTATACAAAGGAGTATTACATTTTTTACAAAGATAAGTTCCTTCTTCATAAAAATCATTATAAATTCCAGTAAATGCTCTTTCTGTTCCTTTTTGCTCTATTACATACTTCTCTTGTTCGTTTAAAATATTATAATTCATAGATTTTTTTCCTTTTAAATAGTATTATACACATTCAAAAAATTATAACCAAAGGCATTTTAAATGAAAGAAAATCTTTTAATTGTTTGGTCAAATGGTGACTTAGAACTTGCAAATAAATTTCCCTTACTTTATTCAAGTGTAATTTTGGATAGAGAATATTGGAAAACAGCACATTTAATGCTTTGGGGACCTTCTATTCTTCTTGTAAAAGACAATAAATATATTCAAGACAAGATTAAACAAATAAGAGAAACTGGTGTAAAAATGAGTGCTTGCATTGTTTGTGTAGAAGATTATGGAGCAAGAGAAATATTAGAAAGTTTAAATATAGAAGTAACTCATACAGGCGTGTTTTTAACAAAAGCTTTAAAAGATGAAACTTATTCAGTTTTAACTATTTAATTTTATTTAGTTTTTCTAAAAACTCTTTTATTAACATTGAAGTAATTCCCCAAATTACTTCATTTTCCCATTTATAAACCCAAATTTTGTGATTATTATTTCCCCAAGGCTCATGATAAGCTTCTGGTAACCCCAAATTTTTTGTTGGAAAATACTCAATTTTATCCCCTTTCTCATCTATTTCATAAGGTAAAACCATACTTTTTAGAGTATAAATTTCTGGCTTTGTTTTTTTAAAGAAAGATAAAGGAATTAATAAAATTTTTTCAACCTCATTTTCATCTATTTTTAGATTTTCAATAGCATTTTTTCTTATTTTTCCTATAAAAGGCTCTATTATAGCACCTATTGCTGTACTATAAGTATCCATTTGACCATAAATTTTAATATCTTTTTTCAAAAAACCTAGTTCTTCATAAAGTTCTCTATAAACCGTATCTTTGAAATTTTTATCTAATTTTTTATCAAATCCTCCACCAGGAAAACATATGTCACCCCCTTGTCTGATATTAGCCGCTCTTTTTTGAAATAGAAGGTGTAATTTTCCATCTACTTTTACTAAAGGAATTAAAATAGCACTATTAAAACAACTACTTCTACCTAAAATACTTGGATACTTAGGTAGTACTTTTTGGAATCTTTTAAGTTTAAATTTTTTTGAGTTTTTCTTCACTATCTTTTTCCAAATATTTTATAGCCCCAATCATAGTTTTTGTAATTTTTTGAAGCTTTTTTTGGCTTATATTGTAAGAAACAATACAATAGAATAACTTTCCAAAAGGACGAAGCCAAACCTCATTTTCTACACAAAATTCCTGAAGTTCTGAAGCATAAATATCATCTTTTAATTCAATAACTCCAATTGCTCCAATATTTCTTACATCTTTTACTAAAAAACTATCTTTTAATATTGATAAATCTCTAGCAAAAATCTCTTCTATTTTTTTAACTCTTTTTTGCCATGATGAATTTAAAAGTAAATCAATACTCTCATTTGCAACACTGCACGCAAGCGGATTTGCCATAAATGTTGGTCCATGCATTAAAACTCCAATTTCACCATCTGATATAACATCACTAACATCTTTTGATGTGATCACAGCTGCCATAGTAAGAGTTCCAGCTGTTAAACCTTTTCCTATAGTTAAAATATCAGGTTTTATATTTGTGTGTTCAAAAGCAAACATTTTTCCAGTATGTCCAAAACCAGTTGCAATTTCATCAAATATCATCAAAATATCATATTTTTCACATAAGCTTTTTGCATGTTCCAAATATTTTGGATTATATATTCTCATCCCTCCAGCACCTTGAACAACAGGTTCTACAATAAAAGCTGCAATATCTTTGTGATTTTCTTCAAGCTTTTTTTCTAAATCTTTTAAAGCTTCACTAAAATCTGAATTAAATCCTAAATTTGGTGTCTTTACAAATATATTTTTACTTAAATAATCTCCATACAAAGAGTGCATAGAATTTTCGGGGTCGCAAACACTCATTGCACCCAAAGTATCTCCATGATATGCATTTTGTAAAGCAAGAAATTTGAATTTCTCTTTTCCTTTTGATTTTTGATATAAAATTGCAGTTTTTAGTGCAACTTCTACTGAAACAGACCCACTATCACATAAAAATACAGAGTTTAAACCAGTTAATTCAACTAATTTTTTAGCCAAAATAGAAGCTGGTTTATGAGTTAATCCACCAAACATAATATGTGGCATAATTTTTGCTTGTTTTTTTAGTGCTTTATAAATATTTTTATTGTTATAACCATGAATAGCACTCCACCAAGAACTCATTCCATCTATTAAAACTCTTCCATCTTCTAAAAAAATTTTACAATTTTTTGTTTTTTTAACAGCCCAAATAGGACTTTTTGATGGCAACGAGTTATATGGATGCCAAAGATGATTTTTATCAATATCCAAATAATTCAATTTATTTATCCTTTTTTATAGGGTTTAAAACAATAGTTATTTTTGCCCCTTTATAATTCTCATTTTCATAAGTGAAATTATAATTTTTTATAGAAATATCACCATCCATATGTCTTGAAATTATCTCTTTTGACATATAAAGACCTATTCCTGTCCCACTTGATTTATGCTTAGTTGTGAAATATGGTTCAAAAACTTTATCAAGTATATCATCAGAAAGCCCTAGAGCATTGTCATAAATTTCAAGATAAATTTTATTATTTATTATCTGTAAATGTATAAATATTAACTTTTTATCTATATTTTTTTGCTCGAATGCATCTTTTGAATTATTCAAAATATTAATTAATACTTGAATAAACTCTGTTTCATAGCCTAAAACTTCTATATCATTAGGTTTATATATGATTTTTATATCTTTTTGAATAAAATTTTGACTAATTAAATCTAAACATTTTTCTATTGAAGAGTTAAAATTAAATACCTCTTTATCTTTTTGAGGTTTAAAAAAATATCTAAAATCATCTATTGTTTGAGACAAATATTTTGAAGTGTTTACAATTTGATCAACTATTTTTATTAGTTCATCATCTTGCAACAAATTCATCTCTTTTTTAACTTTTATTACACTTGCATTTGTAGATATTAGAGAAAGAGGTTGTCTCCACTGATGAGCTATATTCTCAATCATCTGTCCCATAGAAACCATTTTTTGCTGTTGAGCTAAGAGTCTATCTTTTTCTTGACTTTTATTCAACACTTTTTTAATTCTTATAGATAATCTTTTATTAACATTTTGAAGTTTTTTTGTTTTTAAATCTACTAAATATTTCAATCTTTTATTTGCTTTTTTTAATAAGAATTGTCTGTAAAGACCTAGTGAAAAAATGATTAAAATTACAAGTGTTATTTGTAAAAACAATTTATAGTTAAATTCTTTTTTATCGTCTCTAATAACCCATTTATTCATAATTTCATTTGAATTTAACTTGTCAATAGATAAAACAGCCGTATTTAATATATCTGATAGAATTTTGTTGTCTTTTAAAACAGCTAATCTAATATCTTCATTATCATCAAATTTTGCAGATATTTGAAGTTTAGACATATAATTTGTCTGAATTTGGTACCAAGAGCTTTGCATAAAATCAATATGACCAAAATTCTCATTTGCTAAAACTTTTTTTAATCCCTCATTTAAACTCTTAACTTTAACAAATTCTATATTATTAAACTTTCTTTTTAAATCATCAATAAAAGCATAATTCTCAACTACAGAGATTTTTTTACCTTTTATATTTTTTAAATCATCAATAAAAGTCTCTCCACTTTTTGTTGTCATAACCAAAGGTAAGTATAAATATGGTTTAGTAAAAGAGAGATATTCTTCACGCTCTTTTGTCTTAATTATCATTGGTAAAATATCACACTTATTTTGTTTGATAAAATCTAATGATTCATTTAATGATGCTGTTTGAATAAATTTAATTGGTTTTTTAATCGAATTTTCCACCAAAGCCATATAATCAGCAATAAATCCAACAAATTTTCCATCTACAATATCACTATAAGGCATAAAATTTTTATTGATGCAAAGATTCAAAATCTCTTTTTCATTCAAATAATTTCTCTGTACATTTGTAATGAATAAATTATCATCAGGATTAAATATAAATTCATTTATATCAATATTTCTATCAACTAAACCTAAAATATTATATAAATCATATATTCTTTTTAATTTTTCATATTTTATATCACCTAGTTTAACTGTTTGATAATAAGATAATTTTTTTAACTCATTTGCCTCAAAAATAAGTTCATCTTTTGATAAATTTTGATTATTATATTTATTTAAAATAAGCTCTGCTGTTTCATCAATATTTGAGTATGCATATTCCCAACCTTTTAAACTCGCATTTTTAAATAAACTTACTAAATTTGGATCTGTTTGTGTTAAATATGAACTTGTGAATAAAAAATCACTATACATATCAAATCCATAATCTTTTGGGGCAAATGTATTATATTCAATCCCTTGTTTATTAAGAAAAAATGGAGCTTTTGAGGTGTAGGCTGAAATTAAATCTGTTTTATTATTTATCAAATCTTTAATATCATGAGAGTGAGGAATAAAGTTTAAAGATTTTATATCAACTTTTTTTGATAATAACATAGCTTTTAATGAAGCTTCTTCTGAATCATCTCTAGTTGTCATAACTCTTTTATTTATAAAGTCTTCAATTTTTTCTATATTAGAATCTCTTTTGCTAATAAGTATCAAAGGAGATGCTTGAAAGATAGCTGCTAATGCTACAATATTTGGATATTTTAGTTTTTCTAAAATAAGATTTTCTCTTCCTATTGCAAAATCAATTTTTCCATAATTTACATCTTTAATGATTTTTTTATCATATGAAAAAGGAATAATTTCAACATCAAGTCCAAGTTCTTTGTAAAAACCTTTTTCTTTAGCAATATAGTAACCAGCATACTGAAATTGGTCAAACCATGCTAATTGTAATGTTACTTTTTTCAATTCTGATGAATTTAAATTTGTAGACAAAAATATTATAGTAAATAAGAATAATTTCAACTTGTATATAGAATTCAAAAAATAGCCTTAATTTATATTCGCCCTAGTGTATAAAAACTTATCTTTTAACGTAATTAATATTTATGCCAAATAAATTTGGCATAAACTATTTTAGTGCAAGAAGTGTCTAATTCCTGAGAAATATAAAGCCATACCATACTCATTTGCAGCTTCTATAATCTCTTCATCTCTAATACTACCACCTGGTTCAATCACACATTTAACACCAGCTTTTTGAGCTTCATCAATACTATCTCTAAATGGGAAAAATGCTTCAGAAGCTAAAACTGCTCCATTTACATCAAGACCCATATCCTCAGCTTTTCTTAGAGCTGCTTTTGATGCATCAACTCTAGAAGTCATACCCATACCAACAGCAACCATTGCAGAATTTTTAACATAAACTACACAATTTGATTTTGTTAAAGATGCTATTTTGTATGCAATCTCCATATCTTTTATCTCTTGAAGAGTTGCAGCCCTATTAGACATAAGTTTAGAGTTTTTAACTTCATCTTCTTTTACAAAATCGGCTTCTTGATAAACAAATCCACCATCAACTCTTTTGAAATCAAAACTATCATTTGCAAGTTCTAAATATTCTGTCTCTTGTGAGAATAATTTAATTCTTTTTTTATCCTCAAAAACTTTAACCGCTTCAGGTGTAAAACTTGCTGCAAAAATTACTTCAAGGAAAATCTCATTCATTTTTTTTGCTAACTCTTCATCAACACGTCCATTTACAGCAACTACTCCACCAAATGCACTTACAGGATCACATTTTAAAGCTTCAACATAAGAATCTAAAAGTGTATCTTTAATTGCAAAACCACATGGATTTCCATGCTTTACAATACATACGGCTTTATCTTTTCCAAATGATGCCGCAATTCTTGCAGCTCCAGAAATATCTCCCATATTATTGAAACTTGCTTCACCTTTTATAGTTTTAAACTTTTTAGTAAATTGTGTATCAAATTCATATAAAGCACCTTTTTGATGAGGGTTTTCTCCATATCTTGTATCAAACAATTTTGTTCCAACGATAAATTGTTTTGCACCAAATCCATTGTTAAATCTTTTATTCATATAGTTTGCAATCATAGAATCATAAGATGCTGTATGTTCATAAGCTTTTATCATCATATTTCTTCTAAATTCAACTGTATTTGTATTGTTTTTCAAATTATTTAAAACTAAATCATAATCAGCAACATCAGTAACAATAATAACAGAATCGAAGTTTTTAGCAGCACTTCTAACCATTGCTGGTCCACCAATGTCTATATTTTCAATAATCTCTTCAAAATCATCAGTTTTTTCAATTGTTGCTTTAAATGGATATAAATTTACACAAACTAAATCAATCCCCTCAACACCTAGATCACGTGCCTGATCAAGGTGAGATTGTTTATCTCTTCTATGTAATATTCCACCATGAATATAAGGATTTAAAGTCTTAACTCTTCCTTCAAAACACTCTGGAAATTTTGTAACTTCATTTGCTTCAATTACAGCAACTCCTTCTTCTTTTAGTTTGCTATATGTTCCACCTGTTGAAATTATTTCATATCCTAATTTTACAAGCTCTTTTGCAAAATTTACAACACCGCTTTTATCACTTACACTAATTAATGCTCTCATTTTTTACCTTTTTTATATTTTTAAATTTATTAATTCCAAAATAAAAAAAGCCAAACCTAATTTTAGGTTTGGCTTTTTTTTGGATTATTATTGGTCTTGTTCTACCACTTCTTTAAATTTATTAAAATAAATGTGACTTACTTTATCTAGTTCTTTATAAATATCATTTATAACAATTTTATTTCCACCAGTTTTTCCAATAGCTACACACTCTATTCCAAATTGTGATACAATTTTTTCAAAAGCTTCACAATTTTTCGGCTCAACTTCAACGATTGCTCTACTTAAGCTTTCACTAAAAATATCTTTAGAATCATTTAAAGAAATATTCGCTTCAACTCCAATATTTCCAACTACTGCCATTTTACTTAAAGATATAGCAATACCACCAAGATTTACATCTTTTGCTGATTTTAAAAGCTTGGCTTTATTTGCTTCAATTACTGTATTCCATAAAGCCAATTCTTTTTCAAAATCAACTTTTGGATGAGTTCCTGCAACTTTTCCATAGAACTTTTTAAGGTATAAACTTCCACCAAATTCGCTTGAAGTTTCACCTAAAAGATATAAAATATTTCCATTTGCTTGAAGTTTAGATGGTAGTACATTTTGTGCATCTTCATTTACTCCAACCATTGCAATAGATGGAGTTGGGAATACACTAACTCCATTTGTTTCATTGTATAAAGATACATTTCCACCAATAACTGGTGTATTTAAGGCTCTACAAGCATTTTTAATCCCTTCACAACTCTCTTTAAATTGCCACATAACTTCTGGGTTTTGTGGATTTCCAAAATTTAAACAATCTGTAATTGCTTTTGGAACTGCTCCAGTCATTGCAACATTTCTTCCACTCTCCATAACAGCTGCTGCTGCTCCTAATTGAGGGTTAATATAACAAAATCTTGTATTACAATCAGCACTCATAGCCAATGCTTTACCAGTTTCTTTAATTCTTATACTTGAACCATCAAGACTTCCTGGTCCTTTTATTGTGTTTGTTTGTACCATTGAATCAAATTGTGAATATATCCAAGATTTATCTACAATTTCCATATCAGATATTAATTCATCAAAAGCAACTTGATTTGAAATATCTTTGTCCATTGATACATTTTGAATAGTTTTTAAATATTCAGGCTCACCTACAGGTCTATCAAGAACAGGTGCTTCTTCTGATACTGGTTGAACAGGAACATCAGCTACTTTTTCTCCATGCCAAAATAACTCCATATGTCCACTACTTGTAACTTCTCCAATAACAGCAACATCTAATTCCCATTTTTGGAAAATATCAATAATAGCTTGTTCACAACCTTTTTTAGCACAAATAAGCATTCTTTCTTGTGATTCAGAAAGCATAAAATCATAAGGTGTCATTCCCTCTTCTCTTGCTGGAACTTTATCTAAGTGCATAATCATACCACTTCCACTTCTTCCTGCCATCTCAAATGAGCTTGAAGTAAGACCAGCTGCACCCATATCTTGAATACCAACAATTAAATCAGCTTTAAATAACTCTAAACAAGCTTCTAAAAGTAGTTTTTCAGTGAATGGATCTCCAACTTGAACTGTTGGTCTTTTTGATTCACTATCTTCATCAAAAGATGCACTTGACATAACAGCACCACCAAGACCATCTCTTCCTGTTTTACTACCTACATAAATTACAGGATTTCCAATACCTTCAGCTCTTCCATAAAATATTTCATCAGCACGTGCTAGCCCTAAAGTAAATGCATTTACAAGATTATTTCCGGCATAACACTCTTCAAATGTTGTCTCTCCACCAATAGTTGGAACACCCATACAGTTACCATAGCCACCAATTCCAGCGACAACACCTTTTAAAAGATATCTATGTTTTTTTGCAGTTTCACCATTTCCTTCAATTGAAGCAAATCTAATAGAGTTCATACTTGCAATTGGTCTTGCACCCATCGTAAATACATCTCTTAAAATTCCCCCAACTCCAGTTGCTGCACCTTGATAAGGCTCTATAAAACTTGGGTGATTGTGTGATTCCATTTTAAATACTGCAGCATAACCATCTCCAATATCTATAACTCCAGCATTCTCTCCTGGTCCTTGAATAACCCACGGTGCTTTTGTTGGAAAACCACTTAAATATTTTTTACTTGATTTATAAGAGCAATGCTCACTCCACATAGCAGAAAAGATACCAATTTCAACATAATTTGGTTCTCTTCCTAAAATTTTTTTAATATTCTCAAACTCATCTTTTGTTAAAGAGTGTGCTAGTGCTATCTCTTCGATACTTAGTTCTTTGTTTTGCATATTTCGCCTTAAATATTTTTGTAATTTAAGGCGATTGTATCTAAAAAGTGTTGAAGAAGTTTTTAATCTTCAGTTAGAATTTGTAGCTGATTATTTGCAATTTCTACAAATAACTCTTTTTTTCCATAAAATTTTACACTTGGACTTGTATACTCTTCATCCATAAGTATTCTGTACATAGTCTTATTTAAAGAATTCGGATAAGGTGAAATATCAATATTAAATAAATTTATAGTTTTATCTTCATTTTTTGCAAAAATCTGTTTTTTTTGATTTGAGAATATTGTAAAGTCACTTCCATCTGATCTTTTAAAATCTTTTGAATAAAAAGATAAATATTCATTTATTTTTGAATATTTCCATGCATCTTTCCACTTATAAATTGAACTCAAAACAAGTGCAATATCTTCTTTTGTTGCTTTTTTTAACTCATCTTTACTAGTAATTAGAACTGTTTTTTTAAAATTTATATTGCTGTCTAAATATTTTAATCTTTCATTATCAACAGCCAAGCAACCTTGTGTAAAATTCTCTCTGTCACCATTTAAAGGCATTCCATGAATCCAAATTCCATGTCCTTTTTTATTTAAACTTTGATCAAATGTATTTGGATAAGAAGTTACTAAAGCAAATGGTCCATAAAATTGATCAAGCCCTGTTCTTTTTTGTACTAAATCGTAAGATCCTTCAGGAGTTTTTTTGTCACCTTCAACAAACTTATCTCCACTATTTTCACCTATAATAATTTTTTCTTTAGTAATTAGTTTATAACCATTTTCAGAATTTTCAAATAAGCTTAACTCTTTTTGCTCTTTTTGAGCAACAATTACATATTTGTTAAACTCATAATATCCGTATTCGATATTTTTATTTTCTAAATATATTTTCCAAAAATTCAAATCTCTTAAATTTTTTTCAAGTTCCTGTTCAACGGCTTTAATCCCCTCAATTCTATAAATATCCATTAAATCTTTTGCATTTAAGCCTAATGCAATAATTAAAAAAACAACTATTTTAAACAATTAACACTCCATTTGTTCTTTAAGTTGGGGAATTGTATAATGAATACCCTAATTTTTTAATAAAAAAGAGAAAAATTATGAAAAAAATCATTTTATTTATTATTTTATTTGCTAATACATTATTTTCAGCACAAGTTGAGGAACTTAGCTGGCCAAGAGGTGAGACATTTTTAACTTTTCTTGAAAAATATAAAATTCCTCTAAGTTTGTACTATGATTTAGAAAAAGAAGACAAAGAACTTTGTAGTGAAATTCAAGCTGAGAATACATATTTTTTGTATACAGAAGATAATGGAGAATTAAACCAAGTTTTAATACCTATTTCTAGTGATATTCAGTTGCACGTCTACAAAGATAGCAAAAATAATTATAAATTCCAAACTCTACCAATAGATTATGTAGAAAACTCTCAACTCGTTGCTATTGAAATAAATGAATCTATTTCAAACGATATTCATAAAGCAACAGGTGATAATACATTATCTGCAATAGTTCAATCACTCTTTAAAGGAAGTGATGCAAACTTTAGGAAAATGCAAAAAGGTGATTTTATAGCTATACATTACACACAAAAATCTTATTTAGGAAAACCTTTTGGAATGCCTGAAATAAACTCTGCAATGGTTCAAATAAATAAAAAACCTTATTTCAGATTTAAATATCCAAAAGATGACAAATATTATGATGAAAAAGGAGTTGGCTTTACTCAAACTTTTCTTTTTCAAATCCCTGTAACTTTCGCAAGAATATCTAGTCATTTTACAAACAAACGTTTTCATCCTGTTTTAAAAAGGTATAGGGCACATTTAGGAATAGATTTTGCAGCACCAACAGGAAGAAATATTTATGCAGCTGGAGATGGGAGAATTGAATTTATTGGAACGCAAGGTGGATATGGTAAAACTGTTATAATAAACCATCAAAATGGTTATAAAACTTTATATGCTCACCAAAATGGTTTTTCAAAAGATATAAGACAAGGGCAAATGATAAAAAAAGGTGAACATATAGGTTATGTTGGTTCTACAGGACTTAGTTCAGGACCCCACTTACATTTTGGTATGTATAGAAATGGTTCAGCAGTTGACCCTTTAAGTATTCTTAAAAAACCACAAACAGATGGTCTTGAAGCCAAAGAAAAAGCTTCATTTCTTGCAAATACTCAAAATATAATAAAAAGATTTGAAAAAGAGATATCAAATGAAAATAGAACTCTTCCAAATAAATTTGAAAGAGTAAAAGACAGAAGCGAAATAAACGCAATATAAAAATAGAACTTAAAGTTCTATTTTATTTTTGAAAAGAAGCAGAAACTATAGACAAAAACTCATCTTT
>CAYLKG010000002.1:0-88942 GCA_964384195.1 uncultured Aliarcobacter sp.
GTTCTCTTGCTTATCTCTTTGTATGTTAATTTTACAAAAATTTTTGGTAGAAGGATTCAACAAGTCCGTTTTCTGGATTCTAAGGAATTTTTCTTTGCTTAAAAGCTTTTTCAAAGTTAAATTAATATTTTTTGCATCAATTTTTAGATTTGTTTCTGTATTTAAAAGTTCCAAATTTGGTTCAATAAGTTTTATTGAATTTAAAGAGATATTTCCTTTGTTTAAATTAAATTTATTTACATCTAAAGACAAATTCCTTGCATCAATTTTTAGGTTGTTTTTGCTGTCTAAGATATTTATTGTTGGTTTTGATAATTTCAAACTTCCTAAAGAAATATTTGCATCTTTTGAGATTGATAAATCTTTTGGAGTTAAATTTAAATTTTTTGTATTTACAGATAATTTATTTACTATATCTTCAAAATGAAGATACGGATTTTTTAAATTTATTGTTTTTAGATTTAAGTTATTTTTACTATCAAACAAAAAATCTGTTGAATTCAAATCAATATTTTTAGCTTCAATTTTTAGTTTATTTGCATTGTCCAAGAAGCTTATATTTAGATTTTTCAATACTATATTTTTTAAACTAATCTCATTTTTATCATTTATTAAAAAATTATTTGTCAAAAGATTTAAACTAGGAATTTTTATTTTCAATCTATTTTTATTATCATTAAAACTTAGTTCTTTTAGGTTAATATCATTTGATTCATAAGATATATTTTTTGAAATATCAAGATTTTTCAAAGAAGTTTCTAGTTTCTTAGAGCTAATATCAATTTTTGAAGTTAGCTCTTTGAAGCCTAAATTATCTTTTAAATAGCTATATTTCCTATTTTTATATCCCCATTCGCTATGCTTAAATTGTTTAAATTTACATTTGTATTATTTGATTTAATATCTAAATTATTTTGTTTATCGGTATAACTAATGTTTGAAGTTTTAAGATTTGCATCTGCTAAATATACACTAGAACCAATTATTTTTAAATCATTTGTATTTAAAGATATTGATTTTATATCTGTTTTACTATTTAATAAAACATTATTAAAATTATAATTTACATTTGCATTTATATTTTTAAAATTGATTTTCCAAGGTTTTACTTCTTTTATATTTTCATTTTTTTCTTCTAAATTCTTATCTTGAGTTGAAATTTCTTGATTATTTACTAAATTCGCAAAATTAATTCCTTCTTTATCCATAATCATATTTACATTTAAACCATCAATTAATACATCAGAAAAATCAATATTTCGCTCTTTTAAATCAAAATAGAATTCTTTGATATCAAGTTTTTTTAAATTAGCAATTTTATTGCTATTCTGAATCAAATCAAGATTATTTATCTCAAAAATTTCTGTGTTTAAATTTAATAAAAATTTATTTGAAGTATCAATATTATAATTTAACGCTAAATTTATATTTGCTTCATCATTGATATAAAAATTTAGAAATTTCTTGTCAAATTGCAAAAAATCTTTTGGTCTTAAATCTTTAATTTCTACTTTTCCATAAGCTTTAAATGGGTTTATATTAAATGCGCCTCTTATATTTACATCTGTATTTTTATTTATTTGAAAACTCAGATTATTTGAAGATAAAAAGTTTTTGTAAGTTCCTAAATCATAAATTGTGTAGTTAATCTCTTTTAAATTCAGATTATATGTCTCATTATTTATTAGGCTTTTGAAGTTAAAATTTGTATTTTTTAAATCTAGCTTTGCTATTAAAAAAGCAAGTTCTTTTGATGATTTATCATCCACTTGGGGCACTTCTTGCTTTGAATTATCTTGTTTTACAAGTTGGGCTAGATTTATTTCTCCCTCTTTTGTTTGAACTAAATTTACAAGTAATTCATCAAGTAAAATATACTCTATTCTAAAATGTTTTTGATCAATAGATTTTAGTATTCCAAGTCTTATTTCAAGCTCTTTTGCTTTTATAAGCTCTTCATTTTGTAAAGATAAAAGTTTGAAATTATAAACTTTTAAATCCAGAGTCAAGGGATTGAATTTTATTTTTTCTATACTTGATTTTGCATTTAAATTTTCATCTAAATTTTTTATAATTTGATCTTTTAAAACAAAAGGAACTATAAAAAAACCAGACAAAATATAAATAAAAACCAAAGAGATAAAAGTATAAAATATTTTTTTAAGAATCACCATAATAAGCCCCTTTTAAAATGATTTTAATTATATCATTTTAAAATTAAAAGGCAAAAAAATGTTTAAAATTAATTTATCTTATATGCTATTTTTTTCACTATTTCAAAAATATTATTTATTGAATCTTTATAAACTGTCTCTTTTTTTGAGTGAGGAAATTTTATAGTTGGTCCAATAGAAGCTATTTTTAAATTTGGATATTTCTCTTTAAAAATAGCACATTCAAGGCCTGCGTGAATTGCTCCTAAGGAAGCTTTGTTGTTTATTTCTTTATAAATATCTAAAACTGTATTTGTAAAACTATTAATATCAGGTTTCCAAGCTGGATATTTACCATAAGTTTCAACTTCACAACCAATTTGTTCTAAATCTTTTTTAGTGCTTTCTTTTAGGTTTTTTAAATTTTCATTACTCATTGACCTTGCACTAAATTCAAAAACAATTTCATCTATTTTTGTATTTATTAAAGCTAAATTTATTGAGTCTTGAACAACATTTAACTCTTTATTTAAACTTCTTACACCATTTTCAAATGAGTATAAATAATCCAAAAGCCTATCACTATAAATTGTTAAATGTTCACTTTTGGCATCTATCTTTTCTATTTTCATATTTTCAACTACTTTTTTAGGCATTGTTTTACTTGCAATTATAGCTTTTGCATTTGCAGGAATTGAATTTATTCTCTCACCAGCATTTATATCTAAAATTTTTCCATCACACTCTTTTATACTTTTTACTAAAAGTTTTATAGCATTTGGAATATTTTTATCTATATCTACTCCACTATGCCCACCCTGAAGATTGTTGATAGATATTTCATAAAGGTCCAAATTTTCATTATTTGGAACTATTTTTTTATCTTTAAATGTAGCTTTTATATCAACTCCACCAGCACAACCAATACAAATTTCTCCCTCTTCTTCGCTATCAAGATTTAGCATAAAATTTGCATTAATAGGAAGATTTAGTCCATTTGCACCAATTAAACCTATCTCTTCATCGCTTGTAAATAAAAACTCTGCATCAAAATTTTCATACATCAAAGCTATCATATATGAGCATCCAATTCCATTGTCAGATCCTAAAGTTGAATCAACTGCTTTTAAAGTTATCTCATCTTCAATAATTTGTGGTACACAATTCTCTTTTAAACAAACAATATCGTAGTGAGATTGAAAAACTATGTTTGCTTTACTATTCTCTTTTTTACATAAAACATTAAAAACATCATCAACTAAACAGATATATCCAAGTTTTTTACTTAAATTTTGTATGTATTCTATAAACTCTTTGTGATTTCCTGAGCATCTTTGAAGTTTTGTAATATCTTTAAATATTTCTAAAACGGTTGTCATTTAAATCCTTTAAAAAGTAGTTATAAATTAAAAAAGGGCTTGAAAGTCAAGCCCTTTTTTTAGATTGTATTTTTTAAGTTTCTATTCCTGAAAGCTAGAATAATTGCAGCAAATGCTGTTGCTACAGTTACATAAGCCCATGTAGGAATTGGCACAGGGTCTCCTGTTGCATAAGAGTGCATTCCAGATAAGTAGAAGTTTACTCCTAAATATGTCATCATAATTGAACTAAATGCTAATAATGAAGCAGTAGCTAAAACATAAGGTGTGTTTAGAGCTTTTACAAATCTTAAGTGAAGAACTATTGCGTAAACAATTATTGAAACATAAGCCCAAGTCTCTTTTGGATCCCATCCCCAATATCTTCCCCAAGATTCATTTGCCCAAACTCCACCAAGGAAGTTTCCAATTGTAATAAATGCTAATCCAATAATCAATGATATCTCGTTTATAGCTCCAACATGTTTTATAATATCATCTAAGTGTGGTCTATTTTTTCTAAAGATAAACATAATTAAAGTTAAAAAACCTAGTATTGCGCTAAGTCCAAAGAACCCATAAGATGCTGTAAGAATTGAAACATGTATTGTTAACCAATAAGATTTAAGTACTGGAACTAAGTTTGTAATTTGTGGGTCTACATCTGTTAAGTGAGCTGTAAACATAAAAATTCCAGCAATAATTGTAGCAGCACCAAGTGCAAGTAAAGAGTTTCTAAAGAAGATAACTCCTGCAAAAACAGCAGACCAAGAGATATATATTAAAGTTTCGTAAATATCACTCCATGGAGCATGACCTGATAAATACCATCTATATCCCATACCAAATGTTTGAACTATAAATAATAAAGATAGGATTGCAAATATTATTTTTGTTGTTTTTGCTGGTTTAAAACTTGGTTTAAAAATTACAACAAAAGCTAAAACAATCATAACAAGACCTAAAAGTACATAAGCCAATGTAAGATTGAAGAAAATATCTATTTTATTAAAAAGTATTTCTGCATTTACTTTTTCTTTCGATGGTTTTATATCAGTTCCAACTTTATCTTGATATAAAGCTGTCATATCTATAAAGTTATTTGCAGCTTCCCAATTATGTTCAGCTAATGCAGCCATTAGACCTTTTACAACACTTTGAATAGCCATTTGATTTTGACCTGTAAAATTTTGAATCGCATCAAGAGGAGAGTACCATTTGAAGTTATCATCAGCACTTTTTTGGTCATAAACTTTTGGGAAAATATTTAATAAAGCACCATTAAATACTGAATAAATAATATTTAATTTTTCATCAGTTTTTATAATATCTTTTTCATAAGTTCCCCTTTCAATCGGTTTTGTTTGAAGAGCTTTTTCTGTTTCAGTTGCTAAAAGGTATTCACCTTTTTCATTGAATGCTTCAGAAAAAGAGATATATTTCTCTTCAGCAGGAATATTTAGAAATTTCTTTAATTTTGGAGTTTGAATTTTTATAATTTTTACATCTTTCCAAACATCAGGATTTGATAACATTCCTAAAACTAATTGATTTGCATCCATTCCTAAAAATGAAGATTTACCACTTAATTTTTGAATAATTTCCCTATTTAATGTAGCTAATGGCTTCATTCTTCCACCATTACTTTGTACTACTAAATGCCCAAATTTATCTGCAGTAACTTTTGATTCATCTTTTAATTTATTTAAATATTGAACTGTTTGTTCAACTTTATCAACAGATTTCTCTTGAGTAGTTTGCTGTTCATTTGCATTTAAATTTGTATTTGAAAGTAAGGCTATTGCTAAAACAAACATAGCTAAATTTTTAGTGCTTACAAAATTTGTAAGTTTTCTAAATCTTGATTTTTTGTCAAAAAAGTTCAAAAATAATCCTAATGTTAATAAAAAATATCCAAGATAAGTTGGCCATTTTCCTGGGTCATTGTTTACAGATAAAATAGTTCCTGATTCATCTGGAAAATATGAGCTTTGAAAAAATAAAAAATTACCCTCAGATAAAGTTCTATTCATAAAAATTCTATAATCATAAGTTTTATCATCTTTTATAACAGTAATTTCAGATGCATATGACGAAGGACTCATACTTCCTGGGTATCTTTCAAGTTGAAATTCATTTAATCTAATAGAAAAAGGAAGATCAACAAATCTTGAACCATATTGTAAAATAACTGTATATTTATCAAATTTAAGCTCTTCTGGAACTCCTAATTGACCTCTTAATCCAGGTAATCTAACACTTTCAGTTTTGTCATTAAATGTTGCATTAACAGTTAAAAGACCCATAGCAGCTTTTTCTTTTTTTGCAAACATGAAATCTTTATAAGAAACAGTTAAAGTATTGTTATCAAAAGTAGTTGTAAATGAAAAATCATTTAAAGAAGAAATAAGAGAAGTAAACTCTTTTTGGTACTCTTTTTGAGATACAATTTCATCACCATTTTTTATAGTAACTTGCAAATAAGGCTCTAAAGATATCATCTGATTAGTAGTTACACCTTGTGGTATTTGCATAATACCTTCGTAACCTACATATCTAGTGATGATTGCGCCTATTAAAATTACAACAAATGAAAAGTGAAATAAGAACCTTGGCATATTTTTCCACATTTTAAATTTATAAATTATACCAATAAGATTAATTGTGGTTAAAATCATTACAATCTCATACCAGATATTATTATAAACTAAAACTCTAGCCGATGATGTTCCAAAATCATTTTCTATAAACGTAGCAACACCTGCACCAGCTCCTAAAAGAGCCAACAAGACCAGTGTTGTTTTGAAAGAGAACAATATATTTTTAAGATTCAAAATAGTCCTTTGATTAAGTTTTGAGCCAAGATTCTATTATTTAGAAATTAACATTCAGTTAATGAATATGTGTATAAGCTTATTTAAGATTTAAACACATATAATTCGCTTATGAATTTAGAAGAATTAAAAAAGAAAAAAGATGAGTGCAGATCTTGGAAAAATGTTGAACCTTGGTATAAAAAGCTTCAAAATGCACAAAAAATCGAAAAAACTAATTTAGCTATTGATTATGGTGATTGGTTTAGCATTGGTAAAAAAGAAGATTTAACGCAAGAAGAGTATGAAACTATTGTTGAAAGTGCAAAAGCTCTAATTCCTTGGAGAAAAGGGCCATTTAAGATATTTGATTTACAAATTGATAGTGAATGGCAAAGTAATCTTAAATATAATCTTCTAAGACCTCATTTTAATCTAAAAGATAAAGTTGTTGCAGATATTGGATGTAACAATGGTTATTATATGTTTAGAATGCTTGAAGATAAACCAAAAAGATTAGTTGGATTTGACCCAAGTCCATTGACACTGCATCAATTTGAGTTTGTAAACCACTTTGTAAAATCAGATATCATTTATGAGATGTTAGGAGTAGAGCATTTAGAGTTTTATAATCATAAATTTGATTTCATTTTTATGTTGGGTGTTTTATACCATAGAGCTGATCCTGTAGGAACTTTAAAATCATTAGCTAGAGGATTAAATAGTAAAGGTGAAATTATTATTGATACTTTTATGATTGATGGAGAAGATGAGATTTGTTTAACTCCAAATCAAAGATATTCAAAAATCCCAAATATCTACTTTATTCCAACAATTCCTGCTCTAAAAAATTGGTTAATGAGAGCTGGTTTTGAAGATATTGAAGTTTTAGCTACAGTTGTTACAACAACGGATGAACAAAGAGCTACAATTTGGTCTTTTGATGAAAGTTTAGAAAACTTTTTAGATCCAAATGATAACTCAAAAACAGTTGAAGGGTATCCTGCTCCTAAAAGAGTTTATATAAAAGCTAGAAAAATTCAATAAAGTCATATAATAGTGGTTTTCCACTATTACTTCCAGTCTAAAAGTCTCTTTTCTCCCTCTAAAGCTCTTATTTCAGTTACATCTTGAGACATTTCAATAACACCTCTATAATTTTTTTCCTCATCTCTAACAGCAAAATATCTTATATGTACAAATTTTCCTTTGAAAGTTATCCAAAAATCAGCTACATCTTGACGTCCTGCTTTAAACTCTTCAAGAATTTTAAGAACCTGATCAACACTTTTTGGTGGATGGCAAAATTTTACTTCCCTTCCTATAATTCCCGCACTTCTTGGGAATACTCTTTCATCTCCTCTATTGTAAAATACAACCCTATCATTCTCATCTACATAAGTTATATCAACTGGTAAAAATTTGAAAATAAAGTTAACTTGTTCAGGAGTTAAATAACCCTCATCATAATGAGTTCTATCTTCTAAGGAAAATGGTAGTTTTCTTTTTTTCTTATCAAGACTTGGATGAATATATTCAGGATCAGCACTCTCTTCTTTAATGGCAGGATATCTAGCAGGTGGAGTTGCAAGCATCCAGCCAATTTCACTATCACCTTCATACATCTCTTCCCAATCTTCAGCTTTTAAAAGTTGTAAAGCATTTGGAAGAAGTCTATTTTCTTCCACATTTATTAAATGAATTAAATTATTATAAACATTTATCACTTTTTCTAAAATATTTTCAAAATCTTTGTTTTCAATAGTTAATCTGGCATCTTTTATCAAAGTTCTTATGTCATCATGAAAAGCCCACATTCCTTGAGATGGTCCTGTCCAACCATATTTCTCGAGATACGGAAAGAGTTGATTCTCTTTTCTTGCAAAATGTTTTTCTACTTCACAAATATGGTTAAAAATATTATAAAATTTTTGGAAATCTTCACTTGGATTAACGTTGAAAAGCTCTTTGAAAAGTTCTTTTATTAAAATATTTTCTTCTAAATAAACTCTTACAGGATGACCTTGAGGGAATTGTTCTAAGTTATTTGATAAATCACTAATCATATAAATCCTTTTTTTAATATAGGACAAATCCTATCCTATATTAAAAATGGAAATGATGATATATATCAAGAGAATTTAAATTTCTATTTCTAAAGCAATAGGGCAGTGGTCACTTCCATAAATATTGTCCAAAATATACGCATCTTTTACAAAATCTTTTAAATCTTCACTAATATAAAAGTAGTCAATTCTCCAGCCAACATTATTTTCTCTTGCATTTGCTCTGTAACTCCACCATGAATATTTATCTTTTATATCACCGTTTACAAGCCTAAAACTATCAATAAAACCATGATCTAAAAATTTTGTAATCCAATCTCTTTCAATTTTTAAAAATCCGCTAGTATTTTCATTTGCTTTTGGACGAGCAATATCAATTTCAGTATGAGCTGTATTTACATCTCCACAAACAATTATTGATTTATTTTGAGTTCTTAAATTTTTACAATGTTCTAAAAATCTATCATAAAACTCCATTTTATAGTCCAATCTTTCCTGAGAGCTTTGTCCATTTGGGAAATAGATATTAAAAAATGCAATATTTTTATCTTTTAGAGTAAAATGAATCTCATTTATTCTTCCCTCATCTAAAATATCAACAGTAGGGCAAGTACACTCAAAGTGAGGTTTTATATCACTAAAAAGTGCTGTTCCACTTCTTCCTTTTATTTTTGATTCACTAGCTAGTAAATGTGCAAACTCTTTTTGAAATATAGTTTTAGGAATTTGATTTTTTTGTGATTTTGTTTCTTGAATACCTAAAATATCGATATTCTCATCATCTACCCATTTTAGAGCATCTTTTTTATCAACGGCTCTGACACCATTTACATTCCAAGATACAAATTTATATCTTTTCATTTTTTATCTTCCTTTTTCTCTTTTTGCTCTTCTTTTATTAGTTTTTCAGGAGCTTTTGGAGGAGTTGGTTTTGAAATACCAATATTATTTAAACCTTTATTTGATAGTGAGTTATCTCTATTTAGCAGATTTTCACCTTTTCCTCCGTGCATATCAATTTTGCCACTATTTTCACCAGTATAGTTATAGTTTGCAAACAAAAAATTTGTAAAAATAAATGTTACGATTAGTAGTTTTTTCATAATTCTTCCTTTTTTTTAAAGTCAAATTATATTTAAAGTTTAATAATAAAGGCTTTATTTGGTATTTTTCATTAATTTTTGTTTAGGATTTTTATGGAAGAACTTTTTTTAGGATTTGTTACTTTTTTTACATCTGTTGTTGCTGCTGTTGTTGGAATTGGTGGAGGAATGATGCTAATTGCAATTTTGCCTTCATTTTTACCAATAAATGCTCTAATTCCCGTTCATGGGCTTACTCAAGTTTCAAGCAATCTTAGTCGTGCTTATTTTGGATATAAAGATATAGAGTTTAGTGTTGTTCCAAAATTTTTAATAGGTTCAGTTTTAGGAATTGGTTTCTTTGCTGGGATTTTATCTCTAATTTCGCTTGATTATGTACCACTTTTTATTGGTATTTATATTTTATTATCTTTATGGAGTGAAAAATTCAATGAAAAAATAAAAAGATATGAAAACTACTATTTAGCAGGATTTTTCCAAACAGGTTTATCTATGGTTGTTGGTGCTACAGGTCCACTTACAATGACTCTTTTATTCAAAGATTTCAAAGATAAAGATAAGGTTGTTGCAACAGGTGCCCTTCTAATGAGTATTACACACTTCTTAAAAGTAGTTGTATTTGTCTATTTTGGATTTTTATTTTTTGATTATATTGGAATAATCGCTTGTATGATTTTTGGTGCTATCTTAGGAAGTTATGTTGGTACAAAACTCAGAGATAAAATTGATGGTAAAAAATTTGCAATTATTTTAAAAGTTATGCTTACAATTTTAGCAATAAACCTTATAATAAAAGTACTTTTCTTTTAGAATTTAAAAATATATTTCCAGAAATATCATAATAATAGACATTGATATTAGAGTTTGAATGGTAATTATTGCTCCCATTAGTTTATAGTTACCACCTAATTGTCTTGCCAAAATAAAAGCACTTGTAGCTGTTGGCATAATTGAAAACAAAATTAAAATAGGAATTATCTTTTCATCTATATTTAAAATCTTGCAAAAAAACAAAGTTAAAGCTGGAAAAAGAATAAATTTTGCAAAACTTGAATTAAATATATCTTTCAAACTACTTTTAAAATCATTTAAAACTAAAGCAAAACCAATAGATAAAATTCCAAATACCAATGCAGCACTTGATAAAATTTGCATACTTTTATTTAAAAAAATTGGTATAGGAATTTTGAAAATATTTATAAAAATTCCTAAAATACAAGCAATTATCAAAGGATTTTTGAAAATAGATTCAAAAAAATATCTTATATTTATTTTTGATGAATCTTGATAAATCAGATAAAAAGTGATATTCAAAACATTTAAAAAAATTATCACAAAACTCATAAGTAATGAAGCAATTTCTAGTCCAAAATTACCATATAAAGAACCACATAAAGCTAAAAATATGTAAGTATTGAATCTAGTAGCACCTTGCATTATAGATGTAAATGAACCATTAGAAGTTGGGATTATCTTATTTAAAATTATTAAAAAGATAGCTATCACACATATTGGTAATACCAAAGATAAAATGAGATTTATATCAAGAAGTGCCAAATTAGCATCTTTTAAAGAGATAATTAAAAGTGCAGGCATTAATAAAAAATATGTTAGCTTATCAGCAAGAGGCCAAAAATCATTTGAAGGAAAGGATATCTTTTTGAAAAAATATCCTAGAAGTATCAAAAAAAAGATTGGAATAACACTAAAATTTAGTAATTCCATATCTTATTTTTCTTGAAGCATCTTTTTAAGAATTATTTTACCACCTTCAACACCTGGTTGATCATAAGTATTTATTCTTAGAAATTTTCCTACAATTGAAGTTAAAAGTTCATAGTAAAATAATAATTTTCCAATTTCAAATTCACTAATCTCTTCAATTTCTATTAAATCTATAGGTATATCTTTTTTATACTCTTTTACTGATGCAATTGTTGCATCTGCTTGAAGATTTATAAGTTCTTTGAAGTTAAGCCCATTTATATAATCTAAGCTTTCTAATCCCTCAAGAGTAACTGGAGCAATTTTTGTATCATCTTTAAAATCTTTAATTTTAATAAATGTTACAGTTTTATCTCTTTTACCTTCAACTATTAATTGCAAGAATGAGTGTTGATCAACAGGTCCTAAAAGTCCTATAGGAGTTAAACCTTGATTTGTATCATTTGCATCAACTTTTCCAAGACTTTCTCCCCAAAGTTGAATATACCATTTATTGAAGCCTTCAAGAAGTTGAGAATAAGAGAAAATTGCATTTATATTATAAATATCTTTATATTCATAATAAGTTCTAGCTTTTTTAAGAAGTTGGTTATATAACTCATTTTGTTCAAAAAATGATGTTGATATTTTTCTAGCACCTTTTAAAAGTTCATCAATATCAAAACCAGCTATATAAAGTGGCACTAATCCTACATTTGATAATACAGAAAATCTTCCACCAACATTTTTTGGTATTTCAAAAGTCGATATTCCATTCGCTGCTGCAAAAGAATTTAATTTACTATCATCTTCTGTAATAACTAAAAGATTTTGGCTATTCATTTTTACAAGAGAGCTTAAATATTTAAATATTGAAATTGTTTCAATAGTTGTTCCAGATTTTGAAATAACTATAAATAAAGTATCTTCAAGATTTAATTGAGATATTGTTCCATTTAGATTTATTGGGTCTGTACTTTCAAAGAAAAAAAGTTCTTTTTTAAGAGTTTTATTTCTTTGTTTATTGTATTTTAGAAAATTATAAATTGCATAAGTTCCTAAAGTACTTCCACCAATTCCAATAATAGCAATATTTTTTTGTTTAAAATCAAGATTATCAAGTCTTGATTTCATATTTGAAAGATCAGCATATGGTAAAGAATAGTAACCAATATCTTCTCTTTCTCTTTTTATTTCTGTAAAAATATCCTCATCGCTTAGAGATACAAAAGGATAATAAAGATTATTTTTCATTATTTTTTACCGTTATCTTTTTTTTCTTGTTTTTTCTCATCTTTAATTGATTTATCATAAAAGTAGTTTGTAGCTTTTATAAATCCATCAATACTTCCACAGTCAAATCTTTGTCCCTCAAATTTATATGCTAAAACCATACCTTTTTTTGCTTGAGTTAAAAGCGCATCTGTAATTTGAATCTCTCCACCTTTTCCTGGTTTTGTATCTCTGATAATGTCAAAAATATCTGGAGTTAAAATATATCTTCCAATAATTGCTAAGTTCGAAGGAGCAACTTCTGGTTCAGGTTTTTCAACCATGTCTTTTACCATAAAAATTCCTGGTTCGATCTCGTTTCCTGCAATAACTCCATATTTATTTGTATCTTCTTTTGGAATTTCTTCAATAGCAACAATAGAACAGTGATATTTTTTGTATAAATCAACCATTTGTGATAAAACACCTTTCGAAGGTGAATCACATAAGTCATCTGCTAGTAAAACAGCAAAAGGTTGGTCACCAATTAGATTTTCACCACATAAAATGGCATGTCCTAAACCTTTCATTTCAATTTGTCTAGTATATGAGAAAGTACATTTTGTAATAACACTTCTAATCTCTGTTAAGTAGTGTTCTTTGCTTGTTCCTTTAATTTGATGCTCAAGTTCATAAGAGATATCAAAGTGATCTTCAATTGCTCTTTTTCCTCTACCTGTTACTATAGCCATATTTTCAATACCAGCAGCAAGTGCTTCCTCAACTCCATATTGAATCAAAGGTTTAGTTAAAACAGGTAACATTTCTTTTGGTGTTGCTTTTGTTGCAGGTAAAAATCTTGTACCATAACCAGCAGCTGGGAATAAACATTTTTTGATTGGATTTGTCATCTTAGTTTCCTTTTAAGTTGTTAAATAATTTTATTAATGCATCTTCATAGATTTTTGCATTCTCTTTTGTACCAGCTTCAAATCTAGTTACTAATTTTGGAGTTGTATTACTAGCTCGTACTAATCCCCAACCTTTCTCAAAAATAACTCTTACACCATCAACAGTAATGATATCCTTAATTTTTGGGAAATCTAAAGGTGGATTTTGTAAAGCTGTCTTTAAATCTTCAATAATTTTAAATTTTGTCTCTTCTGTTACAGTTATATTTATTTCAGGAGTTGAGTAAACTTGAGGTAGAGCTTCATACTCTTTATCAAAATCAAAACCAGCATCAATTAATTCTAAAGCTCTAAATGTTGCATAAATAGCATCATCATAACCAAAATATCTATCATTAAAAAATAAGTGACCTGATACCTCAGCTGCAAAAGATGCATTTGTTTCTTTAATTTTTACTTTTAAGTTTGAATGACCTGTCTTATACATAATAGCTTTACCATAAGAGTTTATAGTATCATACATAACTTGCGAACACTTAACTTCACCAATAACTGTAGGATTTTTTATATGTTTAGAGAAAAATATCGCTAAGATATCACCTTTAAAGTTATATTTTGGAGAGAGTAGGGCAATTCTATCTGCATCTCCATCATAAGCAAAACCAAAATCAAATTTTCCACTAGCAAGCTCTTTTTTGATATCTTCTAAAGTATGCTCATCACTTGGATCTGGATGGTGATTTGGAAAATTCCCATCTGGCTCTTCAAATAAAATTTTATGTTTAATATTTAATTTTGTTAAAATTTCACCTAAAACAACACCAGCAACACCATTTCCACAATCAAAAACAAACTCTTTATTTGTTAATTTTAAATGAGAGAAGTGTTTTACAATATAATCAATATATCTATTTTTACTATCAATTTTTATAGTTGCTTCATTGTTTTCAATAGTTGAGTTATCTGCTAAAATCTCTCTTCCTAAAGCATAGATATCTTCACCAAAAAATGGATCTTTATTTAAAGTGATTTTAAATCCATTGTATTCAGGAGGATTATGTGAACCTGTAATCATCACAGAACCATCACATTTTAAGCCATCAAAATCTGTAAAATTTGCAAAGTAATTTGCAGGAGTTGGAACTAATCCCATATCAAGAACTTTTAATCCAGCTTTATTTATACCTGAGCTTAACCAATTTTTTAAAGTTGGTGAATGAAGTCTTGCATCATAACCAACAGCCA
Organism: uncultured Aliarcobacter sp.; assembly: GCA_964384195.1. GTDB lineage: Bacteria > Campylobacterota > Campylobacteria > Campylobacterales > Arcobacteraceae > Aliarcobacter. Next base: position 14,566 of record CAYLKG010000002.1, read on the forward strand.
TATATAAAGCATTTGGAACTCTTTTTAGTAAAGATTTTGCCAAATAAAATCCAATCTTTTTTACAATATCCTCATTCAATTCTTTTTGAAAAATCCCTCTGATATCGTACTCTCTAAATATAGATGCACTCATTTAAATATAACTCCTACTGTGTAATTAAAAAATTGTGTAATTTTACCTGAAAATTGTTGAATAATTGTATTAAACTTTCTATTTTAACGAAGCTAGAAAGATATTTTGTATCATAAAATTATATTTTTTCATTTTTTAGGTATATTTAGAAAAATTTATAGAAAGTTTTTAGATAAAAAGGGTCTAAATTTATTAACCCCTTTTTTTATTCAATGATATTAGCCAATTAGTTTTGAAACTATTTGAGTTGTAGTTATTGCAGAGTTTATATTTTCTATTACCTAAGAGTAGCCGTTTGACAGTGTTAATAAGTTATTTAAATATTATTAAAGATATTAAGAAATGAATTTTAAAAAAATTCTACTGCATCATCAAAAATTTGAATACCATCAGCTGCTGTTAGATCACTATATTTTAAGAATTGTGCCCTTCCTTTATTTTTTGCTTCATAAAGTGCTACATCTGAATGTTTTATTGAATCATTGATTGTTTCTTTAGAATTTAAAACAAATTTATTCATTCCAATACATATTGTCTTTTTCAAAATTTGTTTATTTTTATCATCAACAATAATATCTGTATTTGCAAAATCATCAATTATTTTTAAAGCCAAAGATTCTACTTGATTTTCATTTGAATTACTTAATATTGATACCAAAAATTCATCTGTTCCAAGTCTTCCAACTAAATCAAAACTATCTATATTAGAGTGAATAACTCTTGCAAGTTCAACCAAAACTTTATCTGCAATATCATAATCAAATTCATCGATTACAGCTTTAAATCTATCTACTCCTATCATTAAAAAGAAAATCTCTTCTTGATTTTTATTTGATAATCTTAAATGATTTGTAAGATTTTGGATTAAATAAGTTCTATTATAAACATTTGTAACAGAATCAAGAGATGCTGATTCGATAAAGTTCTTCTTTAAAATAAGACTTTGTATTATAGGAGAAACTTGAAAAAATGCGGCTTGTATTGTTTCGTAATTATCTTCTATAATCTTATGATGGATTTTTGAGTTTGCACAAAAAGATACAGTTGCATTTAGACTTATATGTGTATTTATTATAAAAAAGTGAGAAAAATCATCATCAAGAAAAAAACCCTCACCTTTTAAAAAATCACATCTTTATTGTTTTTATTTATATCAAATAGGCTAAATTCTATATTTGTGATTTTAAACTCATATTCAAGCCAATTGAAAATATCTTCAGATAATTGTTTTAAATTCGTAGAATAAGTTAACTGTTCTTGGAGAGAAAAAATACTTTCAAGAGACCTATATATAAATTCATTTGTAGCAGAAGATTTTATTAATTCCATCATTTTATATTTCATGTATTTCCTAAAATAGTTCTATTTTATTTGTTTCTTCATCATTAAATAAAAACACCTTATTACGACCTTTATTTCTAGCTTCATAAAGTGCAATATCAGACTTTTTAATTATTTCATCTATTGTTGTTGCATTATCTGGAAAAATAGATATCCCTCCACATATTGTTTTCATCAATACTTGTTGGCTATCTTCATTTACTAAAACTTTTTCATTACTAAAATTACTTATTAATTTTTCAGCTATCATCACCGCATTTGTATCTGAAAGAATATTTAACAAAATAACTAAAAACTCATCATTTGAAATTTTTATTACAATATCAGATTCTCTTAAACTATTTTTTAGTGAATCTGCCAAAGCTTTTAGAACTTTATCACCCATTTCATAATCAAATTCATCTATTACAGCCTTAAACTGATCGATTCCAATTTTTACGAAGGCTATTTTTTTCTCTTCTCTAGTAGAAAGACTCAATAAATTTCTAACATAATTATTTAGATAGTTACGATTATAAGAGCCTGTTATTGGATCAATTAAAGTTAAATTATTTATAGCTTTTTCTATGTACTTACTGTATAAAGATTGAGAAAATACTTGAAGTGCCATTTTTATATTTTCTAAATGTTCAGAAAGGTCTTTTGCTTCATCTTAATCATTTAATAAAAATGTAAATCTTATGATTGTATTTATGCTCTCATAAAAATCTAAAGAGATTTTTAGATAATCAGCTTCTTCATCAAAAAAAGAGAATATATTTTCTTTTTTATCTTCTTTATAAACATCAATCTTAATAGCATTTACACCATGGTGAATATTAAGATATTCAAAAATATTTAAAGCACTTTTATCTAAATCTGAAATCTTTAACTTATTGTTCTCACTCATAATTAATTCACAAGAATATTGCATATATCTTTACGCCTTTATGTATTTTTCCCATTGTTTTATAGTTTGGACTTCATTACTTAGTGTCGTTTTTGAACCATGTCCTGGATAAATATGGTAATTATCTTCCCATTCTAAAATTTTTTGAAGGCTTTTTTTCATATCACTTGCATTTGACATTGGAAAATCAAATCTTCCAATAGTTCCACTAAATATAAAATCCCCACTAAAAAGTGAACCATTTATTTCAATCACGCTACATCCAGGAGTATGTCCTGGGAAATGATGAAATTTTATTTTAACTCCAAAAAGTTCAAGTTCTTCATCTGGATTTACTAAGACATCAGCATAAGAAGGAGGCATACCAAGACTATATGGATTTAATGTAAGCATAAATTCATCATCTTTTGGTATATAAAGTTTTATATTAAAAAGTTCTTTTACCTCTTGATTTGACCACACGTGATCAAAATGACCATGTGTATTTAAAACAGCAACTGGATTTTTAGCATTTTGCTTAACCCAAGCAGTTGCGCCAACTCCTGGGTCTATTATAAAGTCTTTTTCATCAATACTAACAATATAACAATTTGTTCCGTAATCCCCCATAGGATGAACTTTTATATCCATTTTAAACCTTACTTCGCTAAAATTTAATTCATTATATCAAAAAAAGGTTAATTTATGGATTATTTTTCTATTTTGGAAGCAATTTTATTTGAAAATTTACCACAAAAAAAATTTAAAATGTTTGATGATTTTTATAAGAATTTTTTAGAAAATAATTTAACTTTTAATAATAATTATAAAGCACCAAAATTGGACATTCCATCATATGAAAGCTTTTTAAATATTGTAAAACCAACTGCTTTGCCACCTATTAAGAATTTTAAATCTATTGAAGGCAAAAAATATTTAGTTCACACAATTTTGCATATTGAATATAGTGCAATTGATTTAGCTTTAGATGCTGCTTTAAGATATCAAAATATGCCAATAAATTATTATAAAGATTGGCTAGAAGTAGCAAATGATGAAATTAGACATTTTTTGATGTTAGAAGAGTTATTAAAAGAAATAGATGGATTTTATGGAGAATTTGATGTACATAAGAATCTTTTTGAAGCAATGCAACAAACACCAGATTTTCTCAGTAGAATGGCTTGTGTTCCTAGATATTTAGAAGCAAATGGACTTGACCAAAACCCAAAAATAATGGAAAAATTAAATTCAAATAGAGATGATTTTAATATTAAATTCATAAAAGCTTTAGAAATTATTTTAAAAGAGGAAGTTGATCATGTCAAAAAGGGTGATAATTGGTTTAAATATGAGTGTAAAAGACTGAATTTAGACCCAAAAGAGACATATTTTGAAGCAATAGAGAGAATTTTTCCTGGTAGTACAAAAAGAAAAATGGATTTAAATTTCTTTGCTAGAAAAGAGGCTGGTTTTTCGTGTGATGAATTGAAATTTTTGTCTAAAAAAGAAGACTGCTTTTAGTTGATTTAAGTTAAGAAGTACATTTTAATATTTGGTTAGAATTTGTTAAGATTTTAATAAATTTAGAGGAAAAAATGGAAATAGCAAACATAACAGAAGTTGTAATTTTTTTAATTTTTATCTTAGCCTTGATGGCCTTTTCACTCTCTCCAGCAATTTATGTTAGTGAGAAGTTGGCTTTAAAATCAACTTTTATACAAAGACATTCGACTAAGTTTTCTATTGTTTTGACACTGTTTTTTGCTATTTTAGCAACTATTTTTATATTCAAATTTTGAAAAAACTAAAACTTATAATTAAAATTTAATTATAAATTTATATCAAAAATAAGAATTGGTATTCCATTTTTTTCTTGTGTGTAGAGTTTTGTGCTAATCTTTTGAGAAAAGAGTACTCCTTGCAGAGTTTTTAATATATGCCAAAATTTTTCGTTAAACGGAATATTTAATCTCTTAATTTTTTTATGCTTTATTAAATTGGCAATACTTAAAATAGCACTATAATAAAAGATTTTATTTTTTGCTCTATTTATTCTATAAGTTTTTTTATAATTAAGATTATTTATGTATGTATCTTTTTCTATTTTGCTAATATTTCTTCTATTTTCTATTTCAAGAGATTTAATTTCTAAATTTTTCTTATAATTTTCCAATTTAAAATTTATATCATCTTCTAATTTTGGGTCTAATTCTAAAATTTTCTTGTACAATCTATTAGCATTTGAGTTATCAATCTTGATTGAATAAGAGTGATTTCTTTGTACTTCATAATCACTGTCAACCGCGTTTAAAACCTCATAAACATAAGGCAAATAGATATATTTATCATCTTTACCCTGTTTATAAGAGATACCATATTGGCTTATAACTGGTCTAAAACCTACATAATTGAAATTCATAAAGAATTAAGAAAACCACTTCTTAACTTTGTCAAACATTCCTTCAAATTTTGTTTCATGAGGTGTACTCTCAAGACCAAAACTCTCTTGAAGTTTTGAGAGTAGTTCTTTTTGCTCATTGTTTAAAGATTTTGGATATTCAATTTTAACTTGAATAATCAAATCTCCTCTTCTATTGCTTTGAGCAGATTTTACACCTTCATTTCTAAATGTAAACTGCTGCTTGTCTTTTGTTCCTTTTGGAATTTCAAGCTCAAGTTCTCCTCTTAGGGTTGGAACTTTAATTTTTGCTCCCAATGCTACTTGAGTAAAGAAAATAGGGGCTTCAAAGTAAATATCATCATCATGTCTTACAAAATGACTATCTTCTTTTACTTTTATTTGAATATATAAATCTCCTCTTTCACCATTTGGAGCAATATTTCCTCTATTTGAAACTCTCATTCTCATTCCATCGTTAATTCCTTCTGGGATGTCAACTTTGAAACTATCTTTTTGTTCTTCATATCCAGAACCTTTGCAAGAGTTACAAGCATTTGCTTTTGCTTTTCCTGTTCCCGCACAAGTTGGACATGTTTGTGCAAAAGTCATAAATCCTTGTCTTGAATGAACCTGTCCTTGACCGCCACAAGTTCGACAAGTTTCAAGCTTACCATCTTTTGCCCCTGTACCATTACAAGGTTTACAAGCTGTTTTGTATTTATAATTTATCTCTTTTTTACATCCAAAAACAGCTTCATTAAACTCTAAAGTTAAATCAACTGCTGTATCTAGGTTATAATTATATGTTTTTCTCTCTCTTCTTTGGCTTCTTCCGCCAAAGCCAAACATCTCTTCAAAAATAGAACCTAGATCGTCAAAACCACCGAATCCACCGCCTCTTTGACCATGACCTTCAAGACCAGCTTTACCATATTTATCATAAACCGCTCTTTTTTCATCATCACTTAAAACTTGATAGGCTTCATTTATTGCTTTAAATTTCTCTTCAGCTTCACTATTTCCTGGGTTTTTATCTGGATGATATTGCATAGCTAGCTTTCTGTATGCTTTTTTTATAACAGTCTTGTCAGCACTTCTTTCTATTTCTAATAATCCATAATAGTCAATTTCAACCAAAATCAATTCTCCATATAATAATAAATTTTAATTTTAAAAAGTCAAATGGTATCAAAAAAGATAATAATTTTAAATTAATTGATTAATTTTTATTTAGATATAATCCCAAAATGAATAGAGGATTAGAAAAATTTTATGAATTAGTTGAAGCTTTTGAATCTCTTCCAAGTGTAGGAAAAAAATCAGCCTTGAGACTTGCTTATCATATTGTAATGAATGATAACTATTGTGGTATAAAGCTTGCCCATACAATAGAGAATGCCCTTAAAAATATTACAAAATGCAAAAGATGTGGATCTATGAGTGAGCATGAAATTTGTGATTTTTGTTTAGATGAAACTAGAGATGGAGAGAAGCTTTGTATTGTTCAAAGTGCAAAAGATATTTTTATAATAGAAGATTCTAAAACTTTTGATGGAAGATATTTTGTAATCGATGAATTGGAGATTGATAAAATAAATTTACTTCAAAAATTTATAATAAATAATAGTGTTAAAAGTGTACTGTTTGCTATCACTCCATCTATTGCAAATGATGCTTTTATTCTATTTATTGAAAGTAAACTAAAAGATTATAATTTACAGTTTTCAAAAATTGCACAAGGTGTTCCAACTGGAGTTAGTCTTGAAAATGTAGATATTTTATCACTATCAAAAGCTATACAAAGTAAAGTGGAGATTTGAGATAGATGCAAAAAAGAATTATTTGCCAAAAGTGTATATATTATTATGTTACGTGGGAAGCAAATAGAGGTCATGGATGCAAGGCTTATGGTTTTAAATCGGGTCAACTTCCATCAGTTATCGTAAAAAGAAGTAGTGGTGAAGATTGTAAATTTTATTCACCAAAAGTTTTTGAAGAATAAAAAATTTAATAAATAAAAATAGGAGAATAAATTGATTTACAAAGATTTTAAAGAGAGTGTTAAAAGTTTGGGATTTCTAACAATTGAAGATTTCATAAAATACGCAGGAATCAACTCTGATGAGATTTTATCTTGGGAAGCAAAAAATGAAGTTCCTTATACTATTTCATTGTTGCTACATATCTTAAAAGGTGAAAAAGAAGTTCTTCCAACAAATTGGGCATTACAAAGTATAGTTGAAGAGTGTTTACCTCTTGCAACACTACTTGAAGAAGCTTCATCTTTCCCTCACAAATTAGAAGAGATGTTTTTACTACAAAAAAAGCTAAATGACTCAACAAATGGTAAAAATTGGGAATTGGGTGAAAATAAATTTGGCAAAGAAATAAATTGGTTAAGATGTATACATATGGAGGTTTCAGAGCTAATTGAATCAACTCCTTGGAAACATTGGAAAAATATAAATTCAAGTCCTGATATGAATAATATTCATGTTGAATTAGTCGATATTTGGCATTTTTTAATGAGTTATATTTTACAAGAGACGAATGTACCAAAAGCTGTATCTTTGGTAAATACTCACTGTATTTATGAGGCGAATGAAGATATTGATATAAAAACAATGGTTAAAGAAGCTGAAAAATTATCTTATATTGCTTTAGCTATTGATACAGGAAATATGCCATCGCTTAGTGGGATTGAAAGATTTATTGATCAATTTTTTAGATGTTGTAAAATTTCTGGTTTATCATTTACTTGGCTTCAAAAACTTTATATTGGTAAAAACTGCTTAAATCAATTTAGACAAGACAATGGCTATAAAGAAGGAATTTACAAAAAAATCTGGAATGGAAAAGAGGACAATGTTGTAATGGTATCTCTTTTAGAAAAAATTGAAAGCGTAAGTTTCAATGAGCTATATGAAAATTTAAGAATTGAATACGAATTAGTAAAATAAAGGAGCAAATTATGAAATGTCCAGTATGTAAAGATGTAGATTTAGTAATGAGTGAAAGACAAGGGGTAGAGATTGATTATTGTCCATCTTGTAGAGGTGTTTGGCTTGATAGAGGAGAATTAGATAAAATTATAGAAAAAAGTGCAAATTATCAACAATCTAATAACTATCAACAAGCAAGCTACCAACAACAAAATAATCATTCAGCTTATACAAAGCATGAAGATAACAGAAACTCTTACAACAAATATAATAATCAACAACCCTATAACAATCATTATGAAAATAGAAATCAACACCACACTCCTTACAAAAAGAAAAAAGAGGGATTCTTATCTGAAATCTTTGATTTCGACTTTTAATTAAAAAAGAATTAAGACTTTTGTTCTTAATTCTCTAAATTAAAGAAAACTGTGAGTACAATAAAATGTGCAAAATGAAAGTTTCTATATTTTTCGGGACCGTTCAAAATAATTTATGTAATCTTAACAGCAATTAGCAATTTTACAAATAGCATCTCTTATCATTTTTTGAGGAATTGTTTCATAAACCTCACTAAAATGGACAAGTGTTCTGCATACTTCATTTTTACCAGTTAACTCACCACATGAACAACAGCTACTTTCAGAAACAATAGTATTTGGTAAAAGAGTTTCAATAGGATAACCATTAATTAAAATTAAATTTGATTTATCAATATTTGCTTCTGTGAGTTTAGTTTCTTTGAATAAAATTTGAATTTGCTTTGATGCACATTCATTATTTAGTCTTTCCACAATTTGTTTAACTTCTAAACCTGTATTACTACATCTTTCACATGTTTGTCCATCTTTGTCTAAGTGCATCCACTCTACATATATAGTTTCCATATACTGTCCTTTTAAATACCTTTCAATCCTAGTTATTTACCAGAAAGCTCTTTTAAAAAATTTATTTGAAACTCTTTTTTAATTGCATTTGGTTGATTAGCTTCAATTTTGTTCATAGCATCTTCAAAAGATGCACCTTTTGCAATCAAATAACTTGCTATTAAAGTTCCTGTTCTTCCTTTTCCACCTTGGCAATGAATAGCAACTGGGTTATTAATTTGATTTTGTTCATCAATAAACTCTACTAATTTTTTTACTTGTTCAAGACTAGGTGCTTTATCATCAGCAACTGGAAGCCATAAACTTTTGAAGCCAGCTTCATTATAGTTTTGAATATTGCTATTATCTTCTAATAAACAAACTATTGACTTTATGCCTGCTTGAGTTAAATTTTGTAAATCCTCTTTTTTTGGTGCTGGCATACTATATAGTTTATTTGGTAGAACAGACCAAAGTTTAGATATATGCGTTTGAGTAACCATATTTTTCCTTTTTTAAATTATAATAAAATAGTATCAGAATTTGAATAATATATCTATATATCTTGATGTTTTATTTTACTTATGTCATAATGTATTCGTTATCTTAAGGAGTTTTATATGTTTGGATGGTGGGATAATTTAAGTGCTATATTTGTATTTCAAATCTTAGGATTTACAAAAGGTACTCAACTAGGAGATGCTGTACATTTCTTTGTGTTTGATACGGTAAAAATATTTATCCTTCTTATTAGTATAATATATTTTATTACATTTATTCAAAGCTATTTCCCATTAGAAAAAATAAGAGTTTATTTAAGTGGAAAAAGTAAAATAGTTGGACATATACTTGCTGGAATATTTGGAATAATAACTCCTTTTTGTTCTTGTAGTGCAATACCACTATTTTTAGGATTTTTACAAGCTAGAATTCCTTTGGGAGTTGCTTTTACATATTTAGTTTCAGCACCACTTAGTGATCCTGTCGTATTTGCTCTTTTAGCTTCAATATTTGGATTTAAAGTAGCAATACTTTATGTACTTTTCGGAGTAATAATATCAATTGTAGCTGGACTTATAATTGGTTCTATGAAGATGGAAAAAGAGGTATTAATAGAAGTTAAACCTCTTGATAATATAAGTTATACAGATGATGAAACTTTATTTAAACATAGAGCTAAAGAGTCATGGAACTACTCTTTAGATATATTTAAAAAAATATATCTTTATATAATAATTGGAGTAGGAGTAGGTGCATTTATTCATGGGTTTATTCCTGCTGATTTTATTAGTAAATACGCAGGTGGAGATGTTTGGTATGCTCCAATAATTGCAGTAATAGTTGGAATTCCTATGTACTCAAATGAATTAGGAGTTTTACCGATTATTGAAGCCTTAACGCAAAAAGGTGTTTTAATAGGAACAGCTATATCATTTATGATGGCAATTGTTGCTCTTAGCTTACCAGAGGCTATGATTTTGAAAAGAATATTATCTATAAAATTAATAGCAATATTTTTTAGTATAGTTGGTTTTTCAATACTTATAGTAGGTTATTTATTAAATTATTTAGTAGGATAAAAAATGAAGATAGAGATTTTAGGAACAGGGTGTAGCAAATGTAAAGCCTTAGAAGATGCTACGAGAAAAGCAGTTTCACAAATTGGTGGATTTCATGAAATAGTTAAAGTTGAAGATATAGTAGAAATTATGAATTATGGAGTTATGAGTACACCTGCTTTGGTTGTTGATGGTAAAGTTAAATCAGCTGGAAAATTACTAAGTATAGATGAAGTTGTATCACTAATTATTGGAAAGTAATTCATATATTTTGGCTTGTTGTCAAAAGATAAATAAAGCAAATGCTTTATTTATTCTATTTTTTTTCTAAATCTATTTCGTAGTTTTCTAAACTAGAAGCAGGAAGGGCTTTTGAGAAATAAAAACCTTGAACAACATTTATATTACTTTCTTTGACAATTTTTATCTCTTTTTCTGTCTCAATACCCTCTGCAACAATCTCAAAATTTTGATTTTTACACATAGTAGCTATATTTTTATAAAGTGTTTCACCTGATTTAGTTTTAGCATTTAAAATTAAATTTCTATCCAATTTTATAAAATCCATTGGTAAAATATTTAGATATTGTAAACATGAAAAACCAGAACCAAAATCATCAATATAAATTTTAAATCCATTTTCTCTGAGTTTTTCTATATTTTTAATAAATAAATTCATCTCTTTGGCAAAAGTTCTCTCCAAAATTTCAATACTTACTTTGAAGCCTTTAAATTCATCTATTATTTTTTGAACAATATTTTCATTGCAGATTGATTCAGGAGAGATATTAATACTTACTTTTGGATAAAAATTTCTTTCTTTCCAAATAAGTAAATCTTTTTTCAATTGATTTATAACCCAAATATCAATTATTCTTTCAAAGCCAATTTGCTCAATCTTGCTAATAAAATATGGTCCTACAATATCTCCATCGCTTTTTTTAAATCTAAGTAATGCTTCATATCCCCTAACTTTTATATTTCTTATATCAACTTTTGGTTGATATATAACAAAAAACTTCCCTTTGATAAATCTTTAACAAGCTTTGAAATCTCTTTTTCTTCATTTATAATATCTTGTTGGGTTTTTATTGAATTTAAATGTAAAGTTTTTTCAAAATGTTCTTTAATTCCTAATGAACTTTTAAAATTTTCAAAATAACGATTTTCACCTAAATATTTCTCATAATTTTTAATAAAAGGTAGATAAATCAAGATAGCAACAACTAATTGAATTATTTGTAAATATACATAAGTAAAATTATTATCTGCTATATAACCACTAATAAATATTGGAGTAATCCATGAAATAGAGATATCATGAGCTATTGGATTTAAATAAAAATACATAAGCAATAAGGAAATTTGATAGCGGAGCAAGAATAAAAGGTAAAAGTAATCTTACATTCAAAATAATCGGTAAAGCAAAAAGTAGTATTTCATTTATATTAAAAATAGAAAAAGGTAAGGTTATAAGCGCAATTTTTCTAATAAAGCTTTGTTTAATAAAAAATATTATTGTAAGTACTAATCCTAAAGTGCTTCCATCTCCTCCATAAACAACAAAATTATTTATAAAAATATCTGCATTGATATTTCCAACAATATTTTGTTTTAAATAACCTTCTCCAAAAATAGAAATAACTAAATTGGTTCCATGAATTCCAGTAGTCCACCATATAATTCCTGAAATAATAAGATTTAAAATACTTAATAATTCTATTGGTGAATTTTCTAAAATATCAAAAAACTCTAAAGTTGAAAGGTAAAATATAATTTCAATTAAAAATATAATTATAAAACTACACATAATAAAAGTTATTAAAAATGGAATAATAGACCTTAAAACATCTTCTAATTCATCATTTATATCATCGAATTTTGTGTATTTATTGAATTGTTCAAAAACTTTTCTATAAATAAGTAACGTTAAAATTGGCATAATTATCATCAAGAAATCAAATTTCAAATTTATATTTATTATATTTACATCTTTATATTCCCAATAAAAAAAGATAAATAGTAAGAAATTTACCGTAGGAATAATAATTCTATTTAAATCAAAGTTTTTAGATAAAAAATATGAAATTGATGTTGAAATAACTAAAGGTGTTGCAAATGAGTACAAGTTTATAATTTTCTCATTTATTTCATAGAGTAAATTGTCTTTTAAATCCAAAATATCTAATAACTGATAGGATAAAATACTAACTCCTATAATTATAAAATATGGCAATAGATTCAAAAATGATTGGCGTATGGAGATTAACCATAAATTGTTGTTTAATAATAACACTTCAAATTCCTTATATAATTAAAAATATTATTATACAAAAAAGACATAAAAGTATCTAAGTAAATTATTATAAAAAAGATTTGTGAAGGTTTATATCACAAATCTTTACTTAAATTTATTTATCTGTACTCATTTTTATATTCAACGTAGTGTTTTGCATGAGCTATAAATTTTTCTTCATCCTCAGCTGTCACTTCTTTTACAACCTTAGCAGGACTTCCCATAATTAGACTTCTTGGTGGAAAAATTTTTCCCGAAGTTACCAAAGAGTTTGCTCCAACAATACTTCCTTGACCAATTACAGCATTATCTAAAATAGTTGCACTCATTCCAATTAAGCAATTATCTTCAATTTTGCATCCATGAAGCATTACTTTATGACCAATCGTTACATTATCTCCAATAATAGTTTTTGTATTTGTATCTGTATGAATCATACTTAAATCTTGGATATTTGTATTTTTACCAATTCTTACTTCATTTACATCGGAACGAATTACACATCCAAACCAAATAGATGAATCTTCACCAATTTCTATATTTCCTATTAAATCAGCACTTGGAGCAATCCACGCAGATGGGTGAATTACTGGATAAAACTCTTTAAATTTTAAAATCATACTTTCTCCTTTAAAATTCTAGATTTTAATATTTTCAAATAGCAAAAAGATAGCAAAAAAGTTTCAAAAAAATTACAAAATTTTATCTATTTTTTATATTAATAATGAAAAAAATCCTATATAATGCCATTTTTATTTTTAGGAAAGAATTATGGATATCATAAATAGAATAAAACCATTGGTTGAAGAGTTGGCTTTTAAAAAGCTTGAAAATGATGAACCACTTTATACATCAAATCTAATTGATAGTATGGGTACAGTTGATTTAGCTATTATGCTAGAAGAAGAGTTTAATATCAAAATTGATACAAGAGATATAATTGTAAGCAACTTTGATAGTATTGAAAAGTTAGCAAATTATATAAAAAGTAGAATTGGGTGAAAAGGTTATTTTTAAACCTTTTTGCTTTTGTGTCTGCTCTTGCTTTTGTATTAATAATTTTTTATTTTAATAAAAATAATATTTTTGACTACTACTTTAATTCTTTAGAATCTTTAAAAAAAACTCATAGTCTTAAAAATGATTTAGAAAGTGGGAAAATTGTTGTTTTTGGTTCTTCAGAGCTGGACTACAAAAATCAAAAATTTACACCTCTAAACTTTTTTTCTAATTTACAAATTCCACTTAGAGTTCAAGGTAATGAAGGACATCAAGAATTTGCTACTTTGTCACAACTAGCAGCATTTGATAATAAAAAAGTTCAAGAAAATGCAAGAGTTGTAATACTTTTGTCACCAGGTTGGTTTACAGGAAGTAACAATGGTACAAAAATTCCAAAATTTTTGGAATATATGTATGTTGGAATGATGGATAGGCTTTATTTTTCAAGCTCTATAAATGATAATATTAAACTACAAATCAATAACTATGTACAAAAAAATCTAAGTCTTATTAAAGAACCAAGTTATATTTATACAGATAATCTATTGGAATATCAAAAAGACATCATCAATAAATTTCTTAAGAAATCAATTATTAATTATCTTGATTCAAAATATGAAACTAATGAAAAGTTTGAATATAAAAATATAAATATCGATTTTGAGGCTCTTAAAATTGAAGCAAAAAAATATGAGCTTCCATCAACAAATAATAATTTTGGTATAAATAATGATTTTTACTCAAGAGTTATTGCACCAAATATTAATAAAGATTTTTTCCCTTTTTCTATTGAAATGCCAAAAACTTTAGAAGAAAATGAAGAATTTTCACATTTTTTAATTCTACTTGAAACTTTAAAAAATTATAAAATAAAACCACTTTTTATAATGCAAGATTTACATCCTTATGTTTATGCAAGAAATAGAGGGCAAATGGAAGATTTAATAAAAATAATCGAGCAAAAATTACAAAGTTATAACTATGAGTTTTATAATATGTGGACTTATGATAAAAATAATTATGAATTAGAAAGTCTGCGTGATATGGCACATTTGGGTGAAACTGGTTGGCTAAAAGTCAATCAAAGAATCATTGAACATTTTAGTAAATAAGGAAGTCTTTTTGAAATATTTTTTGAAATATTTTTTTGTATATCTACTGCTAATTATTGGTTTTGCTTTTATTTTAATGGAAAAAAATATAAGTGACTTAAATGGAAAAGATACAGATTCTGAAGTAGAATTTGTTTATGAGGAGTTTTAATGGAAGATATTTTTCCATTCTCTGGAATTGGGTTTTTTTTAATCTGCTTTGCTTTTATTCTTTTTTTACATATATTCAAAAATGTATTAAAAAAAATAATTTCATACAAAATGGTTGTTTTTATAGGTGTTGTAGTATATATATACTTTGCAATTCCAGAGAGTCATGAACTTTTTTTAATACTACTTTACACATATATTATTTATTGGTTATTTGTCACAAATAAGTTTCAAGAGACTTTTTTTGCGATGATAGTTATAGCATTTCCTATGATTATTCACAAGATAGATATGGCAAATCCTATGTTCAAAATAATAGGTATTTCTTACATTACATTTAGAACAATTCAAGCAATAGTTGATAGTCAAAATTATGGAAAATTATCTTTCTTTGAGTTTACATCATTTTTATTATTTCCTACAACTTTACTTGCTGGTCCAATTGATAGGTCATATAGATTTCAAGAAGATTTACAAAAAGGATATGAAAATCTTAATTTCTCAAACTTATTAAAAGGATGGGAAATATTAATTGTTGGAGTTTTATTTAAATTTGTTTTTGCTGAATTAGTCGCTATGTTTTGGTTAGGAAAAATTGATGAAAATAGTACACTTTTTATGGATATGGTAAATAGTGCTTACTCTTATACGGTTTATCTATTTTTTGATTTTGCTGGTTATAGTGCTATGGCTGTTGGACTTAGTATCATGATGGGTATTTTTATTCCTACGAACTTTAATCACCCTTATTTAGCACCTAATCCTCAGGATTTTTGGAGAAGATTCCATATTACTTTGGGAAGTTGGTTAAATGATTACTTCTTTAAACCTCTTTATAAATATCTTCATAATTTTTCATTTTTAAAAGGTAGAAAATTACTTATCCAAAATATTGCAATTACCTCTACATTTTTACTTATGGGTATGTGGAATGGTTTGACATGGTATTTTATTTTTAGTGGATTTTTATTTGGTATTTATTCAAGTATCCATAACTCTTATGTTTTATACATAAAAAAAGGTGGGTTTGACTATTTTTCAATATTTCCTCCAATTTTAAGCATAAACATTAAAAGATTTTTAATGTTAAATGGTGCAGTTTTTGCTTTATATTTTTTTAGTGGGAGAGTTCCTTTATGAGATTTGATTTAAAATTAATGGATTTTGTTGAGTGTGAAAAAGATTTCGATAAATTAGCAGTTTGCGGAAGTAATAAAGATTTAACTTGGAATGAATTAAAAAAAGAAGTTGAGTTTTTAAAAGAGAAATTTTCAAAATATAATCTTCCAAAAGGTCATCCAGTTGTTATTTATGGACATAAAGAATCAGATTTTATTGTAAGTATGGTTGCTTGCATGAGTTTGGGATATCCATATATTCCTATTGATACAATATATCCAAAATCAAGAGTTGAAAAAATTGTTAATATTGTAAAATCTTCTTTGACAATTAATATAATTGAAAATAATATCAGTTTTAATGAAACTAATATTTCTACAACATACTATCTTGATGACCCAATAGTTTATATAATTTTTACATCAGGAAGTACGGGTGAGCCAAAAGGTGTTCAAATAACTCAAAACTCTATTTTAGATTTTGATAAATGGTTAAGTCATGATTTTGGATTTTCAAATAAAACTGTATTTATGAACCAAGCTCCTTTTAGTTTTGATTTGTCTGTTTATGAAGTTGTTGGATTTTTAAGCCTAGGGGCAACTATTGTTTTAAATAGCAAGGAGATTATTGAAAATCATATAGAATATTTTGAAAGATTGAAAAAATACTCTTGTGATGCGTGGATTTCAACACCATCGTTTATAAGTAAGCTTTTACTTTCAGATTTATTTACACAAAATAATCTAAAAGATTTGAAAACTTTCCTATTTTGTGGAGAGGTTTTACCTGCAAACACTGTAAAAAGAATAAAAAATAGTTTTCCTTCTTCGATAGTTTTAAATACTTACGGCCCAACTGAAGCAACTGTTGCTACAACTTTGGTTGAAATTACTTCTGAGATTATAGAAAAGTATTCAAAAAGTCTTCCTGTGGGGTATGTGAAAGAGGGGACTGTTATAAACTTATTAAATATTGATGAACAAAATATAGGTGAAATGGAAATTATTGGAGACAATGTATCTATTGGATATTTTAAAAATGATGAACTAGATAGTCAAAAATTTGAGAAAAAATACGAAAAGAGAAGTTTTAGAACTGGAGATTTTGGATATTTTGAAGATGGATTACTATTTTTTGCAAACAGAAAAGATGAACTAATAAAACTTCATGGATACAGAATAGAATTGGGTGAAATTGATAAAGAGATTTTATCTAATATAAATATTGTAGATTCAATAACAATTCCATTAAAAAGAGGAGGGGAGGTAGCAAAACTAATCTCTTTTGTTATCTCTAAAAGTAAAGTTGATATAGAAGAACTAAAAAATAGTATTTCTACAAATCTTCCTTACTACATGGTACCTTCTGATATTGTAGCAATTGATAGTTTTCCTTATAATGCAAACCACAAGATTGATAAAAATGAATTAATGAATATTTATAAGAATTTATAGATTAGAGCAGATTAAATCTGCCTAACCTAAAGAAGTTATTTTTGTTTTTTACCTGCAATTACAAGTCTTAAAGCATTTAATCTAATAAATCCTTCTGCATCTTTTTGGTTATATACCTCATCTTTTTCAAAAGTAGAATAAGCATCATCATATAATGATTTAGAAGACTCTCTTCCTATAACCATAACGTTACCTTTGTAAAGTTTTAATTTTACTTTACCTTCCACGTTTTTTTGAGTAGAATCAATTGCAGCTTGTAGCATTTCTCTTTCAGGAGAGAACCAATATCCTTGGTAAATTAATTTTGCATATCTTGGCATTAACTCATCTTTTAAATGAGCAGCTTCTCTATCAAGAGTTAAAGATTCAATTGCTCTATGAGCTTTTAACATAATAGTTCCACCTGGAGTCTCATAACAACCTCTAGCTTTCATTCCAACATATCTATTTTCAACAATATCAACTCTTCCAATTCCATGTTTGTTTCCAAGTTTATTTAAAGCCAATAAAAGATTTGCTGGGCTTAAATTTTCACCATTTAATGCAATCGGGTCACCATTTTTGTACTCAATTTCAATAATTTCAGCACAATCAGGAGCTTTTTCAGGTGATGTTGTCCATAACCACATTGTCTCTTCTGGCTCATTTGCTGGATTTTCTAAATGAAGTCCCTCATAAGAAATATGAAGTAAGTTTGCATCCATTGAATATGGGCTTACTTTTGGATTTCCATTTTCATCAACATGTTTTTGAGAAATTTCAATTCCATTTTTTCTAGCATACTCAAGTAAGCTTTCCCTAGAGTTTAATTCCCACTCTCTCCATGGTGCAATTACTTTTAAATCTGGATTTAAAGCTAAAGCTCCAAGCTCAAATCTAACTTGGTCATTTCCTTTTCCTGTTGCTCCGTGACTTACAGCTTCTGCACCTTTTTCATTTGCAATTTCAACTAATTTTTTTGCAATTAACGGTCTTGCTATACTTGTTCCTAAAAGATACTCTCCTTCATAAATAGCATTTGCTCTAAACATAGGAAATACATAATCTTTTACAAATTCCTCTTTAACATCTAAAATATAAACATTTTCAGGTTTAATACCACAAGCTATAGCTTTAGCACGTGCTGGTTCAACCTCTTCTCCTTGTCCTAAATCAGCTGTAAAAGTAATAACTTCAGCATTGTATTCATCTTGAAGCCATTTTAAAATAATAGAAGTATCAAGTCCTCCACTATAAGCCAAAACTACTTTCTTAATATCTTTTTTGCTCATTTTATATCCTATTTTAGTAAATTACCAGAGATTTTACCTAAGTTTTACTATAAAGAATTTTAAGCACTTTTAGAAAATTTTCGTTATAATCAATCTCATGAGAATAGATAAATTTTTAAATGCAGTAAATATTACAAAAAGAAGAGCCGTTGCTGAAGATATGTTGGAACACAAAGTTGTTTTTTTAAATGATATCCCAGTAAAAAAAGCTAAGGAAGTAAAGGTTGGAGATACTATAGAGATAAAATATCTTGAAAAAAGTGAAAGGTTTAAAATTCTTCAAATTCCAACTACAAAATCTACACCAAAATCAAAAATAGATGATTATATAGAGAGGTTAAATTAAGTGTTTTTAGAGACAAAAGCAAAATTTGATGAAATTTTTGAGAATAAATTAAGTCAGGATGAAATAAGAGATTATTTTTTGGAGTTGTATAATAGAGGAGAAACAGCATCTGAGTTTGCAGGGGCTGCTAGTTCTATGAGAGATTTTATGATACCTCTTCCAATAAATGAGGAGTTAAGAAAAAAATCTATAGATATTGTTGGAACAGGTGGAGATAAAAGCTATAGCTTCAATATATCATCTACAGTTTCAATTCTAATGGCAAGTATGGGTTCATATGTAGCAAAACATGGAAATAGAAGTGTTACGAGTAAAAGTGGAAGTGCTGATATGCTTGAAGCTTTAGGTATAAATTTAAATTTAAGTCTTGAAGATAGTGCAAGGATGCTAGAAGAGACGGGTTTTGGTTTTATGTTTGCAGCAAATCATCATCCTGCTATGAAATATATTACGCCTGTAAGAAAGACAATTGACCACAGAACTATTATGAATATAATTGGACCTTTATGTAATCCTGCTGGAGTTGAGAAACAAGTTCTAGGGGTTTTTCATAAAGATTTTATAAATAAAATTGCAACCGCTTTAGATATGCTTGACTGTAAAAGAGCAATGGTACTATCTTCAGCTGATGGTATGGATGAGATTTCGATTTCAAGTATTACTTATGCAACTTTATTAGAAAATGGAAAACAAACTGATTTAGAAATAAATCCAGAAAACTATGGTTTAAAACTAGCTCCAAAAGACGATATTGTAGGTGAAGGACCTGAGGTTAATGCACAAATAACAAAAGATATTTTATATGGCAAAGAAAAAGGTGCGAAACTAGATATTGTTTTAATAAATGCAGCTGCTGCTTTAGTTGTTGATGAAAAAGCAAGAGATATAAAAGAAGGTATAGAAAAGTCAAGAGAAGCTATTAATAGCGGACTTGCAAAAAGAAAATTAGAAGAGATAGTAAAATTTTCACAAAGGCTTAGTTGCTAATGAGCAAAGAGTTTTTATTGGAAGAAAAAGAGATAGAAGTTGTAGTCTCTTATCTTAAAGAAATTCTAGAAAATCGTGATTGTATAGTTATTTTAAGAGGTGATTTAGCAAGTGGAAAAACAACACTTGTAAAACATTTTGTAAAAGCAATAGGAGTAAGTGACATCGTAAATTCTCCTACATTTTCCCTGCAAGTAATTTATGGGGAAAACATCTTTCACTATGATTTGTACAATAAAACTTTAGAAGAATTCATCTCTTTGGGGATGCTTGAAGAGTTTGAAAAAAGTGGTCTACATTTTGTAGAATGGGGAGATAGTAAGCTAGAGAATATTTTGAACGATTATGGTTTTGATGTAATAGTTTTAAATATTTTTAAAAAAGATAATAAAAGGTTATATAAAATAGATGCATAAGTTAAAAATAGTAGATATTAAAAAAAGTATTAAGAAAACTGAGATTTTGTATGGGATATCTCTTGAAGTTAATTCAGGAGAGATAGTTGGACTTTTAGGACCAAATGGAGCTGGAAAAACTACAACATTTTATACAGTTTGTGGATTAGTAAAACCAAGTAGTGGTCAAGTTTTTTTTGATAATGTAGATATAACTTCTTTACCTTTACATAAAAGAGCTTTAAAAGGAATAGGGTATTTACCGCAAGAATCATCTATTTTTAAAGATTTAAGCGTAGAAGACAATCTTCTTTTAGCTGCTGAAATTGTTTTAAAAGATAAAAATGAACAAAATAGAAGAGTTGAAGAACTTCTAGAATTACTCGATATTGAACCAATTCGTCAAAGAAAAGGAATTTCACTTTCAGGTGGAGAGAGAAGAAGAACAGAAATTGCAAGAGCTTTGGTTTCAAAACCAAAGTTTTTACTTCTAGATGAACCTTTTGCAGGAGTTGATCCTATCGCAGTTAAAGATATTCAAGATTTAATAAATGAACTCACAAAAATTGGAATAGGGGTATTAATAACAGACCATAATGTAAGAGAAACTTTACAAATTTGTAATCGTGCTTATGTTATGAAAAGTGGAAGTTTACTAGCAAGTGGTACATCTGAAGAGATTAAAAATAATGCTAGTGTTAAAGAGCATTATTTGGGTGATGATTTTAAATTTAATTAATATATAAAATAAACTATGAAAGATAAGATATGAATGCAATAACAAGAGTAAAAGAAGCAATTGAAGAGATTAAAAAAGGTAATATGGTAATTATGCTTGACGATGAGGATAGAGAAAACGAGGGTGATTTAGTTTACTCTGCTGCTCTTAGTACTCCTGAGCATGTTAATTTTATGGTAACTCATGCAAAAGGTTTAGTTTGTGTAACTGTATCAAATGAAACTGCAAAAAGATTAGAACTTTACCCAATGGTTAGTTCTAATACTTCAGCCTATGAAACTGCATTTACAGTATCTGTTGATGATGCAAATGCTGCTACAGGAATTAGTGCAATTGAAAGAGACAATACTATAAAAATTTTGGCAAATCCTATTTCAAAAGCTGTCGAGTTAGTTCGTCCTGGACATATTTTTCCACTAATTGCAAAAGATGGTGGTGTATTAGTTAGAACAGGGCATACTGAAGGTAGCGTAGACTTATGCAAACTTGCTGGATTGAAAGGCGAAGCTGTTATTTGTGAAATCTTAAAAGAAGATGGAACAATGGCCAGAAGAGATGATTTAGATATTTTTGCTGCAAAACACAATTTAAAACAAATCTATATCTCTGATTTAGTTGAGTATAGATTATCTCATGAAAAATTAGTTTGTGAAACTTCAAGTACAAAAAGTAAGTTTTTTGCTCAAGATGTTTTAAAAAAAGAGTTTAAAGATCATTTGGGAAATGTTCATACGGCTATTATTTTTGGAGAACCAAAAGATTTAACACATGTTAAATTTCATACAATAAGACCTGATATTAAAATATTTTTAAATGATGATAAATTACATTCAATGTTAAAAACTATAAACTTCTTACAAAGTAAAGGTGGAGTTTTAATATTTTTAAGCAATGAAAACAAAAATCAAGAATTAGAAAAGAATTATGGAATTGGTGCACAAATTTTAAATTCTTTAAATATTAAAAAAGTTAAGCTAATGACGAGTGGTGGAAAACATTCATTTGTTGGTTTAAATGGTTTTGGTTTAGAAATTATTGAAGAGATACAAATAGAATCTTAATCCTATAAAAATAGCCAGTTTTGATAACCGGCTATAAAAAATCTTATTTAGTATTGAAAACTATAATTTTCAAACTAACATTAATATATTGTTTGATATACTACTTCAATTAATTTATGGAGATTTATAATGAGATATGAGCTTGATTTTAAAAATAGTTTTGAGAAAACTATGTTATTTTGGCTGGAAAGATTTGTTAGAAATAAACTTACAAGCTTATCAAATAGACAAGTAAATGAAAAAGATAAATTAGCAGCTATTTTAAAAAAATTAGCCTTAGGAACTAAAAATATTCAAGAATTAGAAATTCTAGCAAAAGAAGCAAGAAATATTGGTTTAGTAGGAATTAATACATACTTTAATCCTCTTTTAAAGCTATACAATTTTAGCTTAAATTTGGGTTTAGCTTCAATGAAAGAGTTTGATGAAGAGCTATTGAGTGATTTTCTAGCTAGTGAAACTAGCTCTTTATCTGATGCTACTAAAAAAAATCACAGAATTGCCCTTTTAGCATTTTTTTCTTATATTGATAAACAAAATGAAACAAGCGATGGAAACTCATATTTATTTAAAATTGAATTAAAAAATTGGCAAGGATTAAGTGGAAAATCAGGTTCAAAACTCCCCTCTTTCATGAATGAAGATGAAGTTAATAGATTTTTAAATGCAATTGATAGTTTTGATTTTAGTGAAAATTTAGCTTATAGAAACAGACTTATTTTAAAAATTATTATCTACACAGGAATAAGAGTTAGTGAAATGTTAAATTTAAAAATAAAAGATATATTCAAAGAAGATGATATTTACATGCTTCAAATTAGAGGAAAAGGAAATAAACCTAGAGTTGTAATGATAAAATGTAATATTATTGAAAATGATTTACAAAATTGGTTAAACCAAAGAGTTTGCAATAGTGATATTTTGGTTTGTAATCAAAAAGGCGATAGACTAACTCAAGCTTATGTAAGTAGAATTGTAGAAAATATTCTAATAAGTGCTGGTATTAGAAAAGAGAAAAATGGAGCACATATGCTTAGACACTCATTTGCAACACTTCTTTATTCAAAGCACAAAGACTTAATTCTAGTTCAAGAAGCACTAGGACATGCCGATATAAATACAAGTCGTATTTATACACATTTTGACAAAGATAGGCTGAGAAAAACTACAGAGATATTTTAATATTTACCAAAAAGAAGAGGTGATATCCTCTTCTTCTGGTTTATTCATTTCTAAAAAAAGATTTTCATTATAATCTAAATATAAACTATAATTACCAAGATTAAAACTATTTTCTATCTCTCTTTTATTAAAAAATAAAATTTCTTCTCCATATTTGAAAAAATCACTAAAATGATAATCTAATAAAGACGGAGCCATAATATCTATAGCCATTTCCAATGATGCAAAATCTGCTGCACCAAAAAGGTTATAGATATGTTCTTTATCTATAGAAATAATCATTTTGAATTTTAGTTATGAAATCCATTTAATAAAGAAGACATTCTTGTAAGGTCTAGTTTATTATCATCTTTTTGTTCATCTTTTTTATTTAAAACATTTTCAAAAGAACTTAAAAGATTTTCGCTCTCGCTAACAGCTTTCTCTTCTTCTATTGTTTCTATTTTTTTATCTTCTACCTTTTCAGCTCTTGAAACAGGAGATACAAAATCTAAACTATCATCTTTTTTATTTAAAATATCTTCAATCTTTCCAAGCATTGAGTAAATATTTGTTTTGTCTTGTTCTGTATTTGTTTTGAAACTTGCAACCTCTTTTTCAAGGCCTTCTTTTGATAACTCAAGATTTAAAACTTCATCTTCAAGCTCTGCAACTCTCTCTTTTAAATTATTATTTTTGTCTTGTAACTCTTCATATGCTTTGATTAATGTTTGTAAAGCACCATTTAATTTTGTAATTGTTTCAGCATTTGTCATAGTTATTAAATCCTTATGTGTTATATAATTAAAATTGTATTATTACAAATTTTTGCTAAATTATTCCATCAATTTTTAATAAAGAATCAATTTTTGGTTCTCTTTTTGCAAAATCATAGAAAAGCTTATCCATATTGTATGATCCACCTTTACTTAATACGTACTCTTTATATTTTAGTCCCAGTTCTTGATTGAAAATATTTCCACTTTCAATAAACATATAAAATGCATCTGCACTTAAGACTTCAGCCCATTTATATGAGTAATACCCTGCACTATAACCACCTGCAAAAATATGAGAAAAACCATTTTGGAATTTATTATATGAAGGTGGAATTATAACAGCAAATTTTTCTCTGACTTCATCAAGAAGTTTTTGAATTTCACCCTCATTTTTGTATAACTCTTGATATAGTTTAAAATCAAACAATGCAAATTCAATTTGTCTAACTGTTGCCATTGAAGATTGAAAATTTCTAGCTTTTATCAATCTATTTATTGCTTCATCATCTAATACTTCTCCAGTTTTATAATGTTTTGCAAAAAGTTTTAATACATCTTTATCATAAGAGAAATACTCCAAAAATTGTGATGGAAATTCCACAACATCCCAAGCAACACCAGCAATTCCACTAACAAAAGGCTCTTCAACCCTACTTAAAAGATGATGTAATGCATGCCCCATTTCATGAAAAAGTGTAACAACATCACTATGTCTTAAAAGCGATGGAATATCATTTGTAGATTGTGGAAAATTCCCCACAATATAAGCTGTTGGAAGCTTTATTTCATCATTTGAAGTTTTATAGTATGAATGCCAGTTATTCATCCAAGCCCCACCTCTTTTGTCAGTTCTAGCTTCTAAATCTATATATATTCTTGCAATTACTCCATTTTCTTCACTTAAATTATAAACTTGAACCTTTTCATCCCAAGCTTTAGCATTAGTTTTCGTAAATTTAATGTTAAACATTTTATGTAAAAACTCAAAAAACCCTTCTAAAACAGAATTTTGTTCAAAATATGGTCTATAATACTCTTCATCCAAATCATATTGAGCTTTTTTAAGTCTTTCACTATAAAAAGTCACATCACTTGCTCTAAAATCAGTAATTCCATCTTTTAGTGCAAGTTGTTTTAACTCTTCAAACTCTTTTAATGCTTTTGGTTTTGCTTTATTTCCTAACTCTTCTAAAAAGTTTATAACCTCTTCTTCACTTTTTGCCATTTTTGTAGCAATAGAATACTGTGCAAAATTAGAGAAGCCTAATATTTTTATTTTTTCTTCTTTTAAAGCTAGAAGCTCTTCTATAATTTTTCCATTTTCAGGTGCTCTTGTTGTATAAGCCTTATACAACTCTTCTCTTTTTTCTCTAGATGTACAATAAGTCATAAAAGCTATATATGATGGCATTTGAAGTGTAAACTTGTATTTTGTTTTTCCATCTTCTTCAAATTTTGCTAAAGCCAAATCTGATTCTGGAATATCTTTTATATCTTCAAAATTTTCAATAATTAAAGAATAAGCATTTGTAGCTTTTAATAAATTTTGTGAAAACTTATGTGATAGTTCACTTAACTGTAAATCCAATTCTTCAAGTCTTTGTTTTTTGTCTTTTTCTAAATTACATCCTGATAATTCAAAATCTCTAATTTCATTTTCTAATACTTTTTTTTGTATACTATTTAAAGTACTATTTTCATTAGATAGTATATATTTTAAAACACTATATATATTTTCATTTTGACTTACTTCACTCTCATATTTTGAAATTATTGGAAGACAATCTTCATATACTTTTGAAGTGATTTCTGAATTTTTTACAGAATCAATATGAAATATTGGAGTAATAAATTCATTTATTCTCTCCCCTATTTCTTGAAATGGAGAAACAAAATTTTTATAAGTT
Organism: uncultured Aliarcobacter sp.; assembly: GCA_964384195.1. Lineage (GTDB taxonomy): Bacteria > Campylobacterota > Campylobacteria > Campylobacterales > Arcobacteraceae > Aliarcobacter. The sequence continues at coordinate 40,458 of CAYLKG010000002.1, forward strand.
TTATTTTCAATATCTAAAAGCTCTTTTAAATTTTTTCTACTCTCTTCTAAAATTTTTTCTAACTCAACGCTAGCATTTTCTAAATTTTCTAAATTAAATTCACAAAACATATTTTTACCTTTCTTATTTTTTAAACTTTAGAGTAAAACCTCTATCAAAATTTTCGTAATCTTTATAAAATGAGTAGAATTCTACATTAAACTCTTTAAAATAGCCTTCTAGTGGTGCTTTTTGGTCAAACCCCATTTCACATAAAAGATATGGAATATTTTTTTTATTTGTTATTTTTATAATCTCTTTTAATAACTCATTGCCTTGTTCTCCCCCAAAAAGTGCATTTTTAGGCTCAAATTCTACATTTTTTGGTAAAACATAATTATCTTTGATGTAAGGTGGATTTGAAACTACCATAAAAATATCTTTTTCATCAACTTTTTCAAGTAAATTACTAAGCCTAAAATCAATTCTTTCTAAAACTCCAAACTTTTGTGCATTTTGCTTTGCAAGATTTAAAGCTTTTTCATTTATATCTACTGCAATTATTTTTATATTCTTCAATAAAACAGCCAACATTACTGAAATAATTCCGCTTCCTGTACCTATTTCAACTATTAATTTTTCATCTTTTTGCTCTTTTAAAATATTAAAAGCATTTTCGACTAAAAGCTCAGTTTCCGGTCTTGGTATTAAAACACCTTCATTCACAATAAACTGCTCACCATAAAAAGATGCTTTTTTTGTAATATACTCTAAAGGATAATTTGTAGCTCTTTTTGCAACTAATTTTTTAAGTTCATTTTCCATCAAAAATTCATTGTTATAATTTAAATGCAACCAAATTGGATTCTTATCAAGCAAATACATTATTAGCATCTCAACTTCTTTTGCAGGAATATGAGTTACTAATTTCAAATCATTTGTGTATTTTCTTACACACTCTTTTATTGTCAAATTTTTTCCTTAATCTAATATATAAAGTGCCAATTCATCAGCTAATAAATAGTTATTGTTAAACACCCTATTTTCTTTTAATTCAAGCTTTTTTTCTAAAATTAATTCATTTGCTCTTTTAAGTTCATTTTCATTTAAAAGTTCTAAAGGTGCACCAAACTTACATCTAAAACCTAAAAGAACCTTTTCGGCTTTTATATCTTCTTGGCTTAGCTGCTCTTTTTCCACTAAAAGTGGATTTTCTATATATTTTTCAATACTTTTTTCACTATATTCTCTTATATTACCAATACAAGCAACAGCACCAGCTCCTGTACCTAAATATTCATTGTGTTGCCAATAACCATAATTGTGTTTTGACTCAAACTCTTCATTTGTAGCAAAATTTGCTATTTCATATTGCTTGAAACCTAATTTATCTAAATAATCAAAAATTTCATAACTTAGCTCTTCATCATCGATTTTTAAACTTTTTTTCTCTTTTTGAAGAGATTTTTCATCTAAGAAAAATTTAGTATTCTCTTCAATTATTAATGAATATGCACTAATGTGATTGATTTCTAAACTTTTTACCATATCAAAATCTTTTTTTAAAGTTTCAAAATTATCATTTAAAACTCCATAAATAATATCACAATTAATTTTTTTAAAACCAACTTTTTTTGCATTATTTATAGCCTCAATTGCACTTTGACTACTATGTGCACGACCTAAAAATTTGAGCTTTTTTTCATCAAAACTCTGCACGCCAAAACTAATACGATTAACACCCATTTCAAACATCTCTTGTTGCCAAGAAAAAGTTGCTGAATTAGGATTTGCTTCAGTTGTAATTTCAGCATTTTTATCTAAATAAGGTTTTATTAAATCAAAAACCTCTTTATAGCTTGATGCTTTTATTGTTGAGGGTGTTCCTCCTCCAATAAATACCGTTTTTATTTTTTTGTTCGAATTTATTATATGTTTTTCTAAATTATTTTCTAATTGCTTTTTTAAGGCCTCCATATAGTCGTCTTTTAACTTGAATTTCGTTGTATACGAGTTAAAAGCACAATAGAAGCATTTGCTATCGCAAAAAGGTATATGCATGTATAAAAGCAATTTTTAATCCTATATTTATTAAAATATCCACCTAATTATAAGGAAAAGTATATTTATGACTGATAAAGAAGAAATTATTAAAAAAGAGAAAAAGAATTTTAGGCCAAATGTTGCAGCTATTATATTATCATCTAAATATCCAGCTAAGTGTGAAATTTTCATAGCTTCAAGAACTGATATTACAAATGCCTGGCAATTTCCACAAGGTGGAATTGATGAGGGAGAAAGCACAAAAGAGGCTTTATTTAGAGAACTTGAAGAAGAAATTGGAACAAAAGATGTTGAAATAATTGCTGAATATCCAACATGGGTTTCTTATGAATTCCCTCCAGTAATTGCCCAAAAAATGTACCCTTATGATGGACAAAAACAAAAATACTATTTAGTAAAACTAAAACAAGGCGCAAAAATTAACATAAACACTGAAATTCCTGAATTTAGTGAGTATAAATTTGTACCTACAAAAGAAATTTACGACTATATAACTTTTTTTAAAAGAACTGTCTATAGGCAAGTTTTGAAATATTTTAAAGGTGAAGGTTATATTTAAAAAGGAAAGAAAATTAGATGTTAAAAGTACTTAAATTCGGTGGAACAAGTGTTGGAGCATTAGATAGAATTCAAAATGTTGCAAACATCATCAAAAAAATAAGAGATGAAGGTCATGATGTAATTGCTATTGTTTCAGCTATGAGTGGTGAAACAAATAAGTTAATAGAGTATGCTGAATACTATACAAAAACTCCAGAACCAAAAGAGATGGATATGCTTTTAAGTGCTGGGGAAAGAGTTACTTCAGCACTTTTATCAATTGCTTTAAATAATATGGGCTACAAGGCCATTTCTATGAGTGGAAGAGAAGCTGGGATTTTAACAGACAACTCCCACACAAAAGCAAGAATAGAAAAGATTGAAACTGATAATATGAAAAAAGCAATAAAAGATGGAAATATTATTATCGTTGCTGGTTTTCAAGGAGTAACGCTTGAGGGTTCTAGAGTTACAACTTTAGGTAGAGGTGGAAGTGATTTATCTGCAGTTGCTATTGCTGGAGCTATAAAAGCCGATGTTTGTGAAATTTATACAGATGTTGATGGAATTTATACAACAGATCCACGAATTGAGCCAAAAGCAAAAAAATTAGAGAAAATTTCTTACGATGAAATGTTAGAACTTGCGAGCTTGGGTGCAAAAGTTTTACAAAATAGATCTGTTGAGATGGCAAAAAAATTAAACGTAAATTTAGTATCAAGAAGTAGCTTTACACCAGATGTAGAGGGAACATTAATTACAAATGAAGAGGAAATTATGGAAAAACCAATAGTAAGTGGAATAGCTTTAGATAAAAATCAAGTTAGAGTTGGAATGTATGGAGTAATTGATAGACCAGGAGTTGCTAGTGCAATTTTTACAGCACTTGCTGATGCAAATATCAATGTTGATATGATTGTTCAAACAAGAGGACTTGATGGAACAACTGATTTAGATTTTACAATTCCTACAACAGATTTGGAAATTTGTAAAAAAGTTATGACTCAATTTACTGCTGAAGCAAAAAATATTGATTACAATGAAGCTATTTGTAAAGTTTCAATTGTTGGTGTTGGTATGAAATCTCATACAGGTGTTGCTTCAAAAGCATTTACGGCTTTAGCAAATGAAAATATTAATATTAGAATAATCTCTACAAGTGAAATTAAAATATCTATGATTATTGATGAAAAATATGCTGAGTTAGCTGTAAGAGCTCTACACGAAGCATACGAATTGGACAAATAATTTGCAAGAATTTTTAAATTGGACAGTTGATACAATTAGGGAAGATAGACTTATCTCTCCTTGGTTGGAAGAGAAAAAATTTGAGTGGACTCCAGTAGTTGCTAGAAATATAACAAATATTTTAGATAAAAATTTCTCAATTATTGTTATTACAGATAAAGATAGAGAGTGGTTTTTAAACTACATTTTATCAAATATAAACTCTTCAAAATTAAATAGACCTTTCTTACCATTTTATGATTTTAGATCTATTTATGGATATATTGATAGTGTAAAATCAGAAGAGGATATGATAAATATAAAAGATATGTTAAGTATCTCTTTTCCAAATGGCTATAGTTTTTGGTATATTGGTAAAAGTCAAGATAATAGAGCAAATATTGCAAAAATATCTAAAAACTCTTTTTTATGGCTTTTTGATGAAGAGAAACAAGATGCTATTAATCTAAAATCAAACGATGAAGCCTTAGATATGAAGCTTTTGCAAATGTTCAGATTATATAATAAAACATTAAGTGCAGCTCTTTTTGCACAAATAAATGTGGAAAATTAATTTTGGAAGAGTTCTTCTTAAAATCACATATTTTACTTGTGGATGATATTCAAGAAGCTTTAGATAAACAAATTTTGTTGTATCCAAAACACTCTACAAGAGTTATAAAAAATGAAGAAAAAGATGAATTCCAGATAGCTCAAGCTAATTTAGCTATAAAAGAGGCTTATATTGCAACAAGTGAAGCTAAATATATCTTTTTATGTGGTGCAACTTTTAGAGTTGAAGCACAGAATGCTTTGTTGAAAATTTTAGAAGAGCCACCTTTAAATATTGTTTTTATAATACTAACAAATAGCAAAAATAGTCTACTTCCTACGATTTATTCAAGACTTCCCTACAAAAATATTAAAACTATTCAAATAAAAGCTGAATCTATTTTAAATATAAAAAGATTAGATTTAAAAGATATCTATAATTTTTTAAAAGATAATCAAAAAATTTCAAAAGATGAAGCTAAAACTATTGTTGAAGAGATATTAATAAAAGTAAAAAATGAAAAAATTGAGTTAAAAGAGAAAGAGTTAGAAGTTTTTTCAAAATCTATAAAACTTCTTGATTTAAATTCAAAACCTACAAATGTTCTAACACTTCTTCTTTTAACTTTATTTAATAAAAAGAGCTAATATATGGATATTTATAAAATTTCACTAAATGATGCTAATAACTTTCTAACAAATCTAAATTGCGATAGAACAGGTGTAAAAATTATGTCTAAAAAGACTAAAGCTCATACTTTTTTAATAAAAAATCTTCATGTTGGTGCTGCTAATATTTTAAAACAAGATGCTTTATCTGTTGGGGCTGATTTAGCAGTTCCAAAAGGAGTAATAGTAGCTAGAGACAAATATGTAGATGCTCTACTTATTGGGAGTACAAAACATATTGAAATTTTAAGCAGAAAAGAGTTAGCTCAACCATTTGGTCTAAAAGAGGTTGCAAAAGTACTAAAAGACTTTATAAATGAGCAAAGATTTAGTACAAAAATAATGGGTGTTTTAAATGCAAATGAAGACTCATTTTTCAAAAATAGTAGATTTGATAACTCTTGTGCTTCTATAAGAATTGAAAAAATGATTGAAGATGGTGCAGATATTATAGATATAGGTGCCGTATCAAGTAGACCTGGAAGCCTACCTGTAAGTGAAGATATTGAATTAGAAAGAGTTAAAGATATAGTTCAAATTATTTATAAAAATAGATACTTTGATAAAGTCGATTTTTCTATAGACTCATTTGCTCCAAAAGTTATAAACTATGTTTTAGATCATGGTTTTAAAATAATAAATGATATAACAGGTCTAGAAAATGATGAGGTTTGTAAACTTGTAGCAAAATATAAAGCAAAAGCTGTAATTATGCATATGCAAAATAATCAAACAAATATGCAAAACGACCCCTTTTATGAGGATGTTATTATTGAAATTGATAATTTTTTCAGACAAAGAGTTGAAAAAGTGAAAAGTTTTGGCGTAGAAGATATAGTTTTAGATGTAGGTATTGGTTTTGGAAAAACTTTAGAACACAATCTACTTTTACTAAAAAACCTTGAGCATTTCAAACACTTTGGATATGAGCTTTTAATAGGTGCAAGTAGAAAATCTATGATAAATATGATTACTCCAACAGAAATCATAGATAGACTTCCAGGTACTTTAGCTATACATTTAGAATCTATTAAATATGGGGCTTCAATTATTAGGTGTCATGATGTAAAAGAACATCATCAAGCGATAAAAGTTTTTGAGGCTATTGAAAAAATAAACTAATTTTTATTTAAAAATCATTTCCAATTTAAAAATTGGAAATGATAATAAGTTAAGATTCTTTTGAATCTTCTTTAGATTGTTCTATTTTTGTACATAATATTTTTTTAATTCTATTATTATTTATCTCTAAAATCTCATATGTACAGTTTTCATCTACTATTATTTCACCAACAATAGGAATTCTGCCAATTAAGCTTGTAATTCTTCCACCAATTGTTACAGAAAGTTCATCTTCATCAAACTTTATATCTAAAATTTCTTCAACTTTTTCAATATTTACCATACCATCAAGTTCATAGATATTTTCATCTATTTTTTTAATAGTCTCTTGTTTTGGATCATGCTCATCCGTAGTTTCTCCAATTATCTCTTCAAGAATATCATCCATAGTTATTAACCCTGAAGTCCCACCGTATTCATCAACAACTAAAGCTAAATGAATTCTACTTTTGTTCATTCTTGTTAGAATAGAAGAAATTGAAGTATTTTCAGGAACCATAATAATCGGTCTTACAAGTTTAGAAAAATCACTAATATTATTTTCTAAGGCACTATTTAATAAATCTCTTGTGTGAATCATTCCTGTTACATTATCTTTTCCACCATGACAATAAGGATATCTTGTATGCCTTGAATTTAAAACTCTTTTGATATTTTCTTCAAAACTTTTTTCAGAATTTATACAAATCATATCTTTTCTTGGAGTCATAATCTCTTTTGCAACAGTTTCAGAAAAGTCAACAGCATTTTTTATAATTTCACTCTCTACTGAATCAATATAACCACCTTTGAAACTCTCATTTACAATAATTCTAAGCTCTTCTTCTGAGTGTGCTAAATCCTGCTCACTTGCTGGTTTAATTCCAAGTCTTCTAACGAAAAATGCAGCAACAATATCAAAAAATCTAATCAGTGGATAAAATACTAACCAAAATAGATATAAAGGTCTTGCTATATATAAAACCATAACTTCAGCTTTTGCAATAGCAACTGATTTAGGCACTATTTCACCAAAAACAACATGTAAAAATGTAACGATAGCAAAAGCTATAATGAAACTTACAGTATGTAATAAAACGGAATCACCAGCAAAAAATGATGAGAAGTTAGATTCAATAATTTTTGCTAACGCAGGTTCACCAATCCAACCTAAAGCAAGAGAAGAAAAAGTAATTCCAAGTTGTGTAGCACTTAAGTAAGTATCAAGAGAGTTAGACATTTTCAATGCCAATGAAGCTCCACCTTTTTTTTGTTTAACAAACTCTTCTAGTTTACTTTTTCTAACTTTAACAATTGCAAATTCAGAGAGAACGAAAAAACCATTTAGAAGAACCAGCACTGCTGCTGCAACAAGCATAAGAACGGACTGTATATCGGGATCCAAAAATTTTCCTTTTTTTTATAATTTTATTTTTAGGTGTAAATATAAGCTATATAGACTTAATTTCTGCTTTTTTATTCAATTTAATTTTAATTTATGTTTAAATTTTGTATTTTAATAATATTTATTCTTTTATTATAGTTATTACTAATTCTCCAACAACAAAACCAAATTTCTTCATTTTTGAGTGGTTAATAATAACTTTTTCATCTTGTAAATGAAGCCAATCTTGAACACTTAAATCTATAGTAGAATTTTTATATGGAACCCTCATAATATAATCTATCATAACAGTATTTCCATTTGCTATCATAGGACTTTCACCAATAATATCATTTGCAGTTGCTATAAACTTCTTATTTTCTGTTGGCTTTAAAGTCCAAACTCTTTTCATCTCTTCACCATCATCATAAACAAAATACTCATCAAGTGTTCCAATGCCATTTTTATCCCAAGAGCCAACCATAGTCCCTTTAAAAGTTCTTGTGATTTTCCCGCTTCTATCTTTTACGATACCATAAGCTCTTAATTTTCCATTGAAATATTCTTGGGGAATAAACTCTGGTTTTGTGTTGTTAAAATCTTCTATTTTCATACTTGAACATCCTGTTAGTAGTGTGATGGTTAAAAAAACAATTAATAAATTTTTCATGCAATTAATCCTTTATTTAAAGCTATATTTTGGTCTTGTGTAAATACAAATTGGTGAAGGTTTATATTTCTTGTTAAAAATCCTGCTTCACAATAGTTTAGATACATTTTCCACATTCTTATAAAATATTCATCAAATCCCAAATTTCTAACAACTTCTAACTTTTTTTCAAAATTATCATGCCAAATATTGAGAGTTTTTGCATAATCTTCTGTGAACTCTTCAAGGTGATGTAGGTTTAATCTTGTGTGTTTTGTGGTAACTTCAAGGATTTTTGAAATACTTGGAAGATGACCTCCTGGGAAAATATATTTTTGTATAAAATCCGTTCCTTTTGCATAATCTTTGTATCTTTGATCAGGCATCGTGATTACTTGAAGTACCAAAACGCCACTTGGTTTTAGTAATTCTTGGCATTTTTTGAAAAAGATATGAAAATACTCTTTCCCTACCGCTTCAAACATTTCAACAGCAATTATTACATCAAATGTTCCGTTCAAATCCCTATAATCTTTGAGAAAAATATCGATTTTATCTTCAACATTATGCTCTTTAAATCTATCTTCACAAAGCTTTTTTTGCTCCACACTCAAAGTTACAGTTGTAACTTCACATTTTTTGTCATTTGCCAAATGAAGAGCCATAGCTCCCCAACCTGAACCAATTTCAAGAACTTTTGAACTCTCTTTGATATTTAGTTTTGATGATAATTTTTCTAGTTTATTTTTTTGGGCTTCATATAAATCTTGATTTTTATGGGAAAAAACAGCACTTGAATACATCATAGTTTCATCAAGCATTAGTTTGTAAAACTCATTTGATAAATCATAGTGGGCTGAGATATTTTTTCTTGAGTTTGTTTTTGAGTTTTTTCGCAAAATATGTTTGATTTTATTAAAAATAGGCATTAGGTTTATGAGTTTGTTTTTTTCATTTTCACTTGTAGTTCCCAAATATTTTGAATTCAAAAGTGCTAACTCTACTAATTTTGTAAGATTTGAAGTCTCAAAATCTTTGTCTATGTAACTCTCCGCAAAACCAATATCTCCATAAAGCATAATTCTTGTAAAAAATCTATTGTTATATATCTCTAAAGTGATTTTTTCTTCTAGTTTTTGTTCTCCATAAAGTTTGATATTTCCATCTTTATAGATTACTTCCAAAGTTCCTATTTTTATTTTTGAAAAGAAGTTATCTCCAAATTTGTTCCATAATTTTTGCATTTTAAAACCTCCTTATTTTGTCGTTTTCTCTTGGAAAATGGATTTTTAAACCCTTTAAATAAAGCCTAATTGCCTGAAAATATGTTCTACTTACCACTAAAAAAGTGCTAAACATATATCGAAAAAATATTTTTAGTATATTTTTAAAATTGTATTTTTGGGCTTTTGAGTTAAAAATCGCTGTTAATTTGTGTTGTTTATCTTCGTATAAATCGATTTTTATAAATAATTTATTTTCATCATACTTTAGCTCAAACTCATAAACTCCCTCACACTCAAAAAAAGGAGATACATACATATCTTTTTTTACAAATCCAAAATAAGAGTTGCCTTTTTTTTCCAATGACACAGGATAAACAACACGACCGTTGTTGTAGTTGTGAACTTCAGCTAAAATATGAGTTGGTTGCTCTTTTTCATCAAACAACACTAAAACACTAATTGGATTAAAAACAAAGTTCAAAACCCTTGGAAGTGTTAAAAATCTCATTTTATTTGTAACTTCTAAATCAAACTTTTTTAGAAGTTCTTTTATGTTTTTAAAAAAATCAGTGCTTACTCCAAAGTGGTCAAAACTTTGTAAACTCATAAAATTTAGTTTATTTATTGAAAAGATTTTATTTTCTAAACTTTTTAAATCAAAAATATCCATATCAAGTAAATAAAAGTTATATTTAAAGTCATGCTTTTTAGGAAGAAATCTTTTATGATAAATAGTTCCTTCAAAAATATTATGATTTGAAATATTTGTCATCTTAAAACTCACATCCAAGTTTAGAAGCTACTTTTGTTGCACTTAAAAGCCCATCTTCATGAAAACCATATCTCCAATAAGCCCCTGTAAAATATGTATTGTTTTGCCCACAAATCTCATCTTTTCTACTTTGCATTTGTATTGCTTCTGAATTAAATTGTGGATGTTCATAAGAGATTTTTTCAATCACATTTTTTATATTTTGTGTTTCATTTAAAGATACAAAATAATCTTTTTTTGTTTTTAGATTTTGTAATATATTTATCCAATAACTAAGGGTTACAGCTTGATTTTTTGTATTCGTACTTGTGTAATTCCAAGCTGCATACATCTTTTTATTTGGGTATAAAATATCATTGTCATTGTGTAAAACAGCACTATTTTCTTTGTATTTAAAAGCACTTAAAATCTCTAATTCTTTCGGTGTTGGATTTTCTAAAATCTCTAATGCTTCAGGTGCATGCATGGCAAGAACTACCTTATCGTAAAAAGATTTTGTTCCATTTTTATGGATTAAATAAACGCCATTTTCCTCTCTTCTTACTTTTATAACATTTGAGTTTAAAAAGATTTTTCCAGAAATTTTTTGTTTAATTTTATTTACATAATTTATACTTCCATTTGAAACAGTTAACCATTGATGATGAGTAGATACTCCTAAAAGTCCATGATTTTTAAAAAAAGTCAAAAAACTTCTTGCTGGAAAAAGATTCATTTCATCACTTGGAGTTGACCAAATAGAAGCTCCCATTGGGAGTAAATATCGCTCTTTAAAGGCATTTGAATAATCTTTGATATATTCACCTAAAGTTTTGTTCAAATCGGAGCTATTTGCTTCTAAATCTTCATTTGCTTTTTTGTTAAAATCCAAAATATCTTTTATCATTCTATAGTGAGTAAAAGAGAAAAAATTTCTTTTTTGAGCAAACATTCCTTTTAAAGATGAGCCGTTATATGCCCTATTTCTATCTCTATCCCAAAAAGCAAAACTCATATCTGAGTTTTCTATTTTTACATCCAATTCTTTAAAAAGCTTTGTTAAAAGTGGATACGTAGGATGATTAAAAACCAAAAATCCAGTATCAACACCAAAAGTTTTATTTTCATCTTGAATTATTGTAGTTCTGGCATGTCCACCTAATCTATTTTCTTTTTCATACACATCAACTTCATATTTTTTACTTAAAATATAAGCACTTCCAAGCCCACTAATTCCGGCCCCTAAAACTGCTATTTTCATTTAAATCTTCCTTTTGGGTCAAGTTTTGTAAATACTAATTTTGAAATATCCATTTTCTTTTCTAAACTTTTTAAGATATTTTCTAATTCAACTTTATCTATATTTGGAGTCCTACTCATAATCCAAAGATTTGAATAATCATCATTTGCTACAACTGCTGTTTGGTAGTTATTTAAATATTCAATTTTATATGAAGTTGTAAAAACAAAAAAATATCTCATAAAAATTTCATTATTTTCTATCTTTGCAAAACCGTTGTATTCAATCAATTTTCCATTTATTTCATTTTCAAAACATCTATTAAAAACATCATAGGTATTATCTTCTAAAAGCTTATATTCAACGCTTGAAGCAACACATGAAGTTTGAAAGCTATTTTCAACTCTTGCTATTTCATACCAAAGTCCTGAAAACTTTTTTACATCTACAGAACTATTTGCAAAAGATATAGACAAATAAAAAAATATTAAAAGTAACATAAATTTCAAAAATACTCCTGCAATAAAGTACAAAAATTTATTATAAAAAAAGAAAATTTTGTATGCTTATTTTGTCATTTCATATTTAAGAAGTGAAATAATTGAGAATATTTTTAAAATTATCGGCAAAATCGAGTATAAAAAGATAATTACAAAAATTGAAGTTTGATTTATATTTTGGCTTTCAAAATTTGCAACTTCTAAACTTATAAAAGATATTGCAACCGCCAAAGCTAAAGATAGTTTTGTAATCATTGCCCAAAATCCAAATAAAACTCCAGTTAAATCCTCTTTTTCTTTTGTCATATTTGCAACTTCAGCTTGAATAGATGAAGGAAGAGCCATATCAGCACCTAAACAAGAACCAGTCATTATACAAATTATAGAAAAATATATAAAATCTCCCTCTTTTAAAAATGGGACAAATACAAACGCGCTAATAGCAACTATAATTGATAAAATCCAAGTCGCTTTTTTTGTTAGCTTATTTGATACCTTAATCCAAAAAGGAAAAGCAACAATTGCACTTAAAAAATAAATGATTAAAAAAAGACCTGTTTTATCTTCTAAAACTAAAACATATTTTACAAAAAACAAAAACAAAGTAGCAGGAAGAGCATTTGCAAGATTATTTAATAAAAAGGCAAAAAATAGTTTTTTGTGATGCGGAAAATCTATAAAAAAATTTTTCAAAGATTTAAAAAAATTATTATGTAAACTTTTACTATTCTTTGGTTCTAAATGTCTCAGATTTTTATAAAAAACTAATAAAATCAGAGGAAAAATAAACAATATTGTGTAAAGTAAAAGCTCTAAGCTTTTTTTGGAGTCATTAGAAACTAAAAAAATATAAGGTATAAATAAAGATGTTAAAACTCCAATAATTATAAAAATCTCTCTAGAAAATGCTAGCCGTATATTATCTGTTTGATTAGAGCCTAAAATAGAGTTTAAACTTAAATATGGAATTAAAACAAAACTATAAGAAATATAAGTAATAATTGAAAATAAAAACAACCAATAAGAGTTGTAATAAATAGGTTTTATTAAAAAAAATAGTCCAAAAAGTAAAAAAAATGAAGATATAAAAATAATATTAAATTTTGTACTGTAAATATCACAAAATCTACCAATAAATGGATCTAAAACCATATCTGCCAATCTTGCAAACAATAAAATAAATCCAACTACTCCCACACTTAAACCTATATGTTCTACATAAAAAGTAGGTAAATAGATATACAAAGGAAATCCTAAAAAAGCAATTGGTATTCCTAGGATGCCATAAAGAAATACCATTTTGCTTTTTAGGGGTTTATAATTCAAAATCTAATATCGCTTATTTATAAATTTTTATTTTAATCATTTTAAAAACTTTTTTGTTATTGAAAAACTTAAACTGTACGGTATGAAACTAAGAATTCTTAAAAATTTAGATAACACAAAGGGAAATGAAATTTCAAATTTATAAGATTTGTTTAATTCATCAAATATCTTTCTAGCTGCAAAATCTACTTCCATTAATTGAGGCATTTCAAAATCATTTTTAGCAGTAAGTCTTGTTTTTACAAAACCATGATTTATAATTTGTAAATAGATATTTTTTCTTTGCAATTCAGGCTGAAGTGATTGCGCAAGATTTACTAAAGCTGCTTTTGATGCACTATAAGCTCCACCATAAGGAAGACCAAAATAACTTGCTAAACTAGTATTTAAAACTATATTTGATTTATGTTCTTGTTTTTCTAAATAAGTAATCAAAGGTTTTAAAACTCTTAAAACACCTAAATAATTTATATTTATCATTGATTCAAAGTTTGAAATATCCCACTGTTCATAAGACATTGATTCATAAATACCTGCATTATAAAAACAGATGTCTAACCCATTAAAAATTTTAAAAGCTTTATAAACACTTTTTTGTATATTTTCATTGTCTAAAACATCAATATTTATAAGTTCAAGATTAGTTGAGTATTTTGATTTTAACTCTAATAGTTTAGGTAAATTTTCAATATCTCTAGCACTTGCTACGACTTGAAAATTATTGTCTAGCCATAATTTAACTAATTCTAAACCAATTCCACTACTAGCACCAATAATCCAAACTCTTTTTACCATGATAAACAACCCTTGTTATTTTAAGCTAGTGATTACTAACTTAAAATAATTATATGGGAATAAAAAGTTTTTTTGTATTTGTTATATGTTAGTTTGTAAAAAAATTATAATATTTCGTGTAGAGTATTAGCTTTTTTCATCCACTCTTCTAACTCTTCATATTTTTCTTCTTCTACCATTTTTCTAGCAGTTTGAAGTTGGCTTTCAAACAGATCAATAGAAGCTAGAAGATTTTCTCTATTTTGTTTAAAAATATCACTCCACATTCTAGGGCTTGATTTTGCAATTCTACTCATATCTTTAAATCCACCAGCTGCAAGAGCAATAATTGCTTTTGGATCTTCATGACCCATTACAGTATTTGCTAGAGAAAAAGAGATAATATGAGGCAAGTGAGAGATGTAACAAGCATGAATATCATGTTGTACACTATCCATTACAACTATTCGCATACCTATTTCTTGGAAAATTCTAAAAGCTTTGTTTACATGAATATTATCGTTTGCTTCTAAATCACATAAAACAACTGTTTTACCTTCATATAAATTATCAATTGCAGCTTTTGGACCTGATTTTTCAGTTCCCGTCATTGGATGTGCTGCTATGAAATTTTTTCTTATTTTTGGTGGTATATTTTTTACTATATGCTCTTTTGTTGAACCCATATCAATAATAGTAGTGTTTTCATTTATATCCAAAAAGTTTGGAAACATAGAGATAATTGCATCAACAGGAATGGATAAAATAATAACATCACTTACTTTTTTCAAAGTTTCTAGATCAACTACTTCATCGACTAAATTCAAATCTAATATATCTTTTTTATTCTTCTCACTATTTGTAAAACCATATACTTTTTGAGCAATTCCATATCTTTTTACAGCCTTAGCTAAAGATCCTCCCATAAGTCCTAAACCTATAATTCCTATATTCAAAACTAAACCTTTTATAAATAAATTGGGCAAAATTATATCTTACTTTAGATTTATATAAACTATTTTTAGATATATTATTGCTTTATTATCCAAATTAAGGACACCTGTGAAAAACAAAGTAATACTTTTATCATTGACTTGTGCGACACTACTTAGTGCAACGACAATTAAATCTATTGAATATAAAGATGTAAATAAATTATCTCCTCAGGTTTTAGCTGAAACAATAGATATGAAGGTTGGGGACAAGCTAGACGAAAATAAACTAAATGAAGCTGTTGTAAAGTTTTATAAATATGGTTATTTTGAAGATGTTGAGGTTTTAAATAAAGATGGAAATTTATTATTTAAATTTAAAGAAAATCCATCAGTTGCTAGCGTTGATATCAAAGGATACAAAACTAGAAGCGAAGACATTGATAATATAAAAAATATTATTAAATTTAAAAAAGGTTCTATGTACACTGAAAAAAGGGTAAAAGAAGCTGAAAACAAACTTTTAAGTATTCTTGAAAGTGAAGGTTTTATAAACTCTGTTGTTGAAACTGAGGTAGAGACTATAGGTGAAAATGCAAAAAAAGTTACTTTTTATGTAAATAAAGGTGATGAAATCATTATTAACAAAGCTAAATATCATGGAGCTGATAAATTAAGTCAAAGCGAGTTTGATGATGTAACAGCAAATAAAGAAAAAGAGTTTGCATCTTGGTGGTTTGGACAAAATACAGGTGAGTTAAAACTAGAGCAATTAAAATATGATGCAAGAAGAATAAATGATTTATATTTTGAAAAGGGTTATTTGGATGCTGATGTTAAAGAACCATTTTTAGATGTCGACTTTGCATCAAATCAAGCAAAACTTGATTTCTTTGTAAAAGAGGGAGAAAAATATACAACTACTGATATTAAAATATTTTTAGATCCTTCAATAGTTGACCCAGCTACAATTTATCCAGAACTAAAATTAAAAATTAATAAAACTTTCAATATCAAAAAATTAAGACAAGATCAAGAATATATAAAAACTCAAGTGGCAAATCAGGGTTATGCTTTTGCTGATGTAAAATTTGATTTAAAGAAAAATGAAGCTGAACACAAAGTTGATGTTGTATTTAGTGTAGTTCCAGGTAAAAAAGTATATATAAATGATGTAAAAATTTCAGGAAATACTAGAACTCTTGATAGAGTTATTAGAAGAGATGTTTATTTAGCACCAGGTGATTTATATAATATGAGTGATTTTAAAGACTCTACGAATAAATTAAAAAGATCAAGATTTTTTGAAGATGTACAAATTGAAGAAAAGAGGATCAGCGATGACAAAATGGACATTGTAGTTAAAGTAACTGAAGCACCAACTGGAAGTATAATGCTTGGTGGAGGATATGGATCTTACGATAAATTTATGGTAAATGGTTCTATTAGCGATGCAAATATTTTTGGTTCAGGGCTTGCTTTATCTTTAAGTGCAGATTTATCAAAAAGAACTAGTAGATATGAACTTAGCTTAAAAAATCCTGCAATTAGAGACAGTGATTATAATGGAGAAGTTGAAATTCATGCAACTGATTATGAATTAAGAAGAAGTAAATATGACTCTGATGTAAAATCAAAAGGTTTCTCTATTGGTGCGGGGAAAGAGATTATTAGAGATACATACGCAGGTGCAAAATATGGATTTGATTCAATAAGTGAAACTTACGATTATGAACCTTTAGAAAAACAAAAAATATTAGATGCTGGTAAACAAGTATTTACTAATCAAGATTATATAAATAGTTCAATCACTCCTTATATAAATTTTGATAATACAGATGATTTTTATTTCCCAAGAGAAGGTTGGAGATCAAATGTTTCGGCTGAATATGCAGGAATTGGTGGAGATTCAAAATATGTAAAACCAAGTGCCAGTGTTAAATATTTTTATTCATTAGAGGATTTAACAGATTTAGATTGGATTTTAAGACTTAAATCTCAAGCTAGAGTACTAATAGATAATGGACAAATAAATCAAGGAGATTCTTTATATCTTGGGGGGCCTAAAACTCTAAGAGGTTATAAATCTTATGCATTCCCAAATAATGAATCAGGAGAAAAAACAGATCCATATTCAAAAATGTGGGCCAACCAAGCTGAAATTAGTTTCCCTTTAGTTCCTAGTGCAAAAATGAGATGGGGAGCATTTTATGACTATGGTATGATTGGAAAAGATTCTTTTAGCGAAATTTCAAGATCAGGAACAGGTCTTTTACTTGAATGGGTTTCTCCTATGGGTCCATTACAACTTATTTTTTCTAGACCAATTGGTGATAAACCAGGAGATGAAACATCATCGTTCGAGTTCTCATTTGGAGCAAGCTTCTAATGACAAAAAAATTGGAAGTTGATTTAAAAAATAGATTAAGCAAAGAAGATGCTCTTGATTTAATAAGAAACTCTTCTTTACTTGAGCTAAGTACACTTGCAAGCAAAAAAAAGCTTGAAATTCATCCAGAAAAAATCACAACTTTTATAGTGGATAGAAATATTAACTATACAAATGTTTGCTGGGTTGACTGTAAATTTTGTGCTTTTTATAGACATAAAAAAGATGATGATTCTTATGTTTTAAAATTTGATGAAATTAATAAAAAAATAGATGAACTTCTTGAAATTGGTGGAACACAAATACTTTTTCAAGGTGGAGTTCATCCAAATTTGAAAATAGATTACTATGAAGAATTAGTAGAGCATATTCACACAAAATATCCACAAATTACAATTCATGGATTTTCAGCAATTGAAGTTGATTTCATCGCAAAAGTTTCAAAAATATCTATTTTAGAAGTCTTACAAAGACTTCAAGCAAAAGGTTTAAGTTCAGTTCCTGGTGCTGGTGCTGAAATTTTAAGCGATAGAGTTAGAGACATTATTGCTCCAAAAAAATTAGACACAGAAAAATGGCTAGAAGTTCATAGAACAGCCCATAGTATTGGGATGAAAACAACTGCAACAATGATGTTTGGAACTGTTGAAACAGATGAAGAGATTATTGAGCATTGGGATTTAATTAGAAAATTACAAGATGAAACAGGTGGTTTTAGAGCATTTATTATGTGGAGTTTTCAAGGTGAAAACACAGAACTAGCAAAAGAGATTCCAGATATTAAACCTCAATCTTCAAATAGATATTTAAGACTTCTTGCTGTTTCAAGATTATATTTAGATAATTTTAGAAATCTTCAAAGTTCTTGGGTTACTCAAGGTTCATACATTGGTCAAATGGCATTAAAATTTGGTGCAAATGACTTAGGTAGTACAATGATGGAAGAAAATGTTGTAAAAGCAGCAGGAGCTGCAAATAGAATGAATCAAGATGAGATGATTAGATTAATAAAAGATATAGATGAATTTCCTGCAAAAAGAGATACAGCTTATAACATAATAGAGAGATTTTAACAAAAAATGAAAATAAGATATATTTTATATATTTTTTTAATATTACAAGGAAGTTTGATGAGTGCAACAATAAAGCATATAAATATAAACAATATTGATATTCCTGTGATTTTTGAAGAGCAAAAATCACTTCCAATTTTAAATTTACAATTAATTTTTAAAAATGCTGGTTATATAAAAGATAAAAATAATTTAGGATTAGCAAATCTATCTTCAAAAATTTTAAATGAAGGTACAAAAGAGCTAGGTGCTACAAAGTTTGCTGAAAAATTAGATGATAATGCAATAACTCTTCATAGCAGTATTGGTTTTGAAACTTTTATAATTGAACTTTCAAGTCTAAAAGAGAAATCAGATTTAGCACTTGAACTTTTAGGTGCTCTTTTAAAATCTCCAAATATAAGTGAAGAAGCTCTTTCAAAAGTAAAAACTTTAACTATTGGAAGTATTAAAAGAAAAGAAAATGATTTCGATGATGTTGCTAGTAAAGGTTTAAATTCTATCCTTTATAAAGGAACACCTTTAGAAAATCCATCAAATGGAACTATTGAAACTATTTCTAAAATTGATTTAAAAGATATTAAAAAATTTGTAGATGATTCTTTAGTTTTAAATAATTTGATTGTTGTTGCAGGTGGTGATATAAGCTTAGATGAGCTTCAAAAGCAATTGATACCTATTTTAAAAAGTTTGAATATTGGAGAAAGAGAACAAAACTCTAAAATAGAATTTAACTCAACAAAGCAAGAAAAAGAGCTTTTAAAACCAACTGAACAAGCATATATCTATTTTGGTTCAAATTTTAATGCAACAGCAAAAGATGAAGATAATTATAAAGCAAAAGTTGCTTCATTTATTCTTGGTGGTTCTGGATTTGGTTCAAGACTTATGGAAGAGATTAGAGTAAAAAGAGGTTTGGCTTACTCAGCTTACTCAAATATAAATATTAATAGGTCTTATTCTAGTTTTAGTGGTTATTTGCAAACAAAAAATGAAAGCTATAAAGAGGCAAAAGATATAGTTATCTCTTTAGTAGAAGAGTTTGTAAAAAACGGAGTAACAAAAGAAGAATTAGAAGCTGCTAAAAACTTTTTAACAGGTAGTGAACCTCTAAGGACTGAAACTTTAGCTCAAAGATTAAATAGAGCTTTTATGCTAGATTTTAAGGGATTAAGTCAAGATTATCCAAAAATTGAACTTGAAAAAATTCAGAATTTAACTTTGGAAGATTTAAATTCATACATTAAAACTCACACTGAGTTAAATAATTTAACATTTTTTGTTGTAAGGAAATAATTTATGCTAAGATTTGCACCAAGCCCAACAGGTGATATGCACATAGGAAACTTAAGAGTTGCTATTTTTAATTATATTGTATCAAAACAGTTGAATGAAGGGCTTATTATTAGAATTGAAGATACAGATAAGGCAAGAAATATAGAAGGAAAAGATAAAGAGATTTTAGAGATTTTAAACCTTTTTTCTATAGATTATAAAAGTGTATTCTATCAAAGTGAAAATCTAAAGTATCATCAAAAAATGGCTCTTCAATTAATGACACAAAAAAAAGCTTTTGCTTGTTTTTGTAGTGATAGTAAACTTGAAGAGTTAAAAGAAGAGAGCATAAAAAAAGGTATTCCTTTTAGATATGATGGATTTTGTGAAAACTTAAGTGATGAAACAGTTTTAAATACAAATGCACCTTTTACAGTAAGATTGAAAAAGCCAGAACATAATATTAAATTTACAGACCTTTTAAAAGGTGATTTTGATTATGCACCTTTTGATGTTGATAGTTTTATTATTTTAAGGCAAGATAAAACACCAACTTATAACTATGCTTGTTCAGTTGATGATATGTTAATGGATATTTCTATGGTAATTAGAGGAGAAGATCATGTATCTAATACTCCAAAACAAATACACATTAGAGAATCTTTAGGCTATACAAAAGAGATAAAATATGTTCACTTACCAATCATTTTAAATGCCACAACTGGTAAAAAAATGAGTAAAAGAGATGATGCAAGTAGTGTAAAATGGCTTATTGAACAAGGATTTTTACCAAGTGCTATTGCAAATTATTTAGTTTTAATTGGAAATAAAACTCCAACAGAGATTTTTACTCTTGAAGAAGCTATAGAATGGTTTAAAATAGAAAATGTTTCAAGAAGTGGTGCTAAATTTGATATTGATAAGCTAAGATTTATAAATAGAAAACATATTGAACTATTTGATGAGATGAGATTATCAAAAATTTTAGGATTTGCCGATGAAAATATCGGAAAACTTGCAAAACTGTATTTAGAAGAAGCAAGCACTATAAAAGAGATAAAAGCTAAACTTAATGATATTTTTAGCGAAAAAACTACTTTAGAAGGTTTTGAGGAAGAGAGTAAAAATATAAAAGGAGCTTTACAAAAAGCACCTTATTTTGAAGATTACGAAGACTTAAAAAATTATGTTGTTGAAAATACAGCTTTAAAAGGTAAAAATCTTTTTAAACCTCTTAGATATATTTTAACAGGTGTTGAAAATGGACCAAATTTAGCTGATATTTATCCATTTATTAAAAACTATATAGGAGAAATTGTAAGATGATAGATGCATTGTTTAGCTCGATTTTAACTGTTTTATTTAGTGTTATTTTTCTTTATAAATGGGTTGTTATAATCTCTGCTCTTCTTTCTTGGGTAAGACCATATCCTTATAATCCAATAGTTCAAATGCTATATAGATTAACAGAGCCTGTTTATGCAAAAATAAGAAGTATTATTCCAACAACTTTTGGTGGAATCGATTTAGCTCCGCTAATTTTGATTTTTGCTCTTATATTTTTAGAGACATTTTTACAAAAAATTTTAATGTAAGTTGTTATGTTTAAAAGTATTTTAAAATTCTCTCTATTCTTATTTCTTAGTTTAAATCTTTTTGCTCTTGATAATCCAAGAAGTGATTTTATGCAAAAAGATTTTCAAATTACTCTTGATTGGCTAGAAAATAGACCAAAATCCAGTGCTAAAGATTTCTTTATACTTCAATTTTTAGAAGATGAAAATTTAAGTTATGAAACTGCAAAAAAAGCTTATGATATGAGAAAAGGCAATAATGGAACATTAGATAGAGCATTTAAGCAAAAGTTTAATGAGAAATTAAGCCCAGAAGATAGATTTTGCTACAACGCATCTATAATGGAGCTAAAATCTTCTAATCCAAGATGTATTGCTCTGGCTCTTGGTTCTTTAAAAAAAGCTTCAGATGTATCTAAAACTGATTTGAACTTATTTATTTCTAAATTAGATCCTTACCCTACTTTAAAAAAAGATTTGCAAACTATAGTATCAAATACAGTTTTTGAAGATTTAAAAGCTAGTGGAAGCTTACGATTTTTAAGAATATTTTTTGAAGTAAGCGATGACTATAGAAATAAATATCTAAACAAAAGCATAAATGTTAATTTTTTAAATGAACTGTCTCAAAGTAAGGATTTTGAAAAATTTCTACGTTATGTAATATATAGTAAAGATTTGAATAATATTCAAAAATCTTTGGACAACTTAAATACAAACATAAATTTAACACCTACAATCTCTTTTATGCTTGGAATAAATGCAATAAACAATAAAGATTTTATAAAAGCAAAAGATTTTTTCAATCAATCTTATAATAATTCTTATTCAAGGGCAGATAAAGATAAATCATTATATTGGTTATATTTAAGTACAAATGATAAAAATTTCTTAAATGAATTGTCAAATAGTACCGATATAAATATATATTCACTCTATGCAAAAGAGTTACTAAATATAAAAATTGATAATATTTTTCATAATCTTAATCTAAAAAACCAACCTACAAATTATGATGTTTATGACCCATTTTTATGGGATGAAGTAGTAGAAGATACAAAGAAAAATTTAGATGAAATTAAACTTCAAAAATATTACAACATCTTCTCTTCAAAAGATACAGAGCCTCATATGGCATTTATTTTAGAAAGATTTGAAAAGTATAAAACTCACTATTTTATAACTCCTTATAGAGATATTTTAAAAAATTATGATTTAGATAAACAAATTTTAATCTACTCAATAGCAAGACAAGAGAGTCGATTTATTCCTTCTGCAATATCTTTTTCAAGTGCTCAAGGAATGATGCAAATAATGCCTTTTTTATCAAAAGATATAGCAAAAGAGTTGGGGCAAAGTTATAACATTTATGATCAATTTAATCCTAAAAAAAATATTGAATTTGGGAGTTATCACCTAGACAAACTAAACAAACAATTTGACAACAATCCTCTTTTTGTAGCTTATGCTTATAACGGTGGCGCTGGTTATACAAGAACTCAATTAAAAAAAGGTCTTTTTAAAGAAAAAAATAAATTTGAGCCATTTTTAAGTATGGAGATGATTTCTTACAATGAAACAAAAGATTATGGGAAGAAGGTTTTAACAAATTATTATATTTATAATAATTATCTAAATAGTGAGAATAAAATCTCACTATCTACTATTTTACAAAGCTTAGTGTCGCCTTATTAGATTCTTGATTTTGTAAAATTAAAGAGAAATTTTTAGCATCATCTAAATTTTCAAACTCAACTAAATAATAATTTCCCCAATGATTTTTAAGCATATAATCTTTATATTTTTCACTATTATTTTCAACTTTTTCTAGTAATACTGGTTCATTATGATTTAAAAATAAAGTATAACCATTTTTTTCCATATCTTGAGAATCTTCTTTTGCAAAATATGTAAATACTAAAAACTGTTCTTTTTTCGTTTCATTTATTTTTGGATCAACCATATTTAAATGAGTTGCCATAAAAATAACATCAACCTCTTTATTTTTTATTATATCAGTCTTTTTAGTATACTTAACAGCTTTTGTTTCTTCGACACTTTTATCAAAAAATCTAAAAGCACTATTTTTTGGTGTACAAGATACAAAAATAAGTGAAGTTGCTAATAAAAATAAAAATTTATACATAAAATCTCCTTCAAAATTGCCTATTATTGTACATTACAAAGCCTTTAATAAATATTTTTATAAATAGAGTTTAACAATTCTTTAGATAAAATCTCTTTCATGAATAAAAAAAGATTAGTAGTGGCCTTTTCTGGTCCATCAAATAGCGGCAAAACGACAGCTATTGTTAAAGTTGCAAGTATTTTACAAGATAGTAATTTCAAGGTGTGTATAGTAAAACACGATCCAAAAGATAAAGCAATGTTTGATAGAGAAGGAAAAGATTCTTTTAAATTCTCTCAAACAGGAGCTGATGTTGCAGTGGTAAGTCCAAATAAAACAACAGTATTCAAAAAAGGAAGCTCTTCTATAGATGAGCTGATATCTATATTTGATGATTTTGATTATTTGCTTGTTGAAGGATTAAAAACTTTAGATTTACCAAGAATTTCTATTTTTAGAAATAAACTAGATGATAGTTATTTTAATGTTTCAAATGCTTTAGCAGTTGATGAAACTATTGATAAAAGTAGTATTCCAAAAAGCTTGGATATTTTAGATTTGAATAATCCAGAAGAAATTATAAACTGGATAGATAAAAATGCAAAAAGGGTATAAATGCGAGAGATAATTAAAGCTATACAAGAATCTGCAATAAGAATAAAGCACCTTATTGAGACAGGAGACACAGGAAAAAGTCAAACTGAAAACAGTACTGGTGATACTCAATTAAAATTAGATATACAAAGTGATGAAATTATTGAAGAAATTTTCTCAAAAATTCCAAGCATTAAAGCAATAGTTAGTGAAGAGCAAGATAGCATAAAAACTATTAATGAATCTGGAGAATATTTAATAGCTTATGACCCATTAGATGGTTCTTCTTTGGTAGATGTTAACTTAAGTGTTGGTTCAATTTTTGGTATTTATAAAAATGAGTTCAATGCAAAAAATATTGCAGCTTCTGTTTATATTGTTTTTGGTCCAAGAGTTGAAATGGTTGTAACTATAGATGATGTAAAAATGTATAGGTTACTAAATGGTGAATTTAAATTTATCCAAAATATAAAACTAAATGAAAAGGGTAAATTAAATGCTCCTGGGTCTACTCAAAACTGTTGGGCACCATTTCATAAACAATTAATTGATGATATTTTCAATGATGGATACAGATTAAGATATAGTGGAGGAATGGTTCCTGATTTACACCAAATTTTACTAAAAGGTGGGGGACTTTTCTCGTATCCAGGAACTACAGATAAACCAAAAGGGAAATTAAGACAACTTTTTGAAGTATTTCCTTTTGCTCTTGCTTATGAAAAAGCTGGAGGAGCTGCTGTTGATGGAACTAAAAGAGTTTTAGATGTTCCTACGACTCATATTCATGATACAACTCCTTGTTTCTTTGGTTCAAATACTGAAATAAATAGAGTTTTGGAAGTTTACAGTAAAAATGTCTAAAGAAAAAGAGTTAGATATTTGGGAAGAGAAACTTGAAGAAGTTTTAGATGAATTAACAAATTGTCAAAAATCAAGGGATTTGAACTCTTGCAAGCCATGTAGTGAGTTTTTTAGCTGCAATTTAAGAAAAAAGTATGTTATTACCGTTTATGAGTCTATGAATAAAGGCTCAAGCGGTGGATTTGAATTTTAAAAAAGAAGGGAAAAGATGCAAAACTCTTGTAAAAATGTTTATATAACAACTCCAATTTACTATGTAAATGATATAGCTCATATAGGACATGCATACACAACTATAATTGCTGATATGTTAGCTAGATATTCAAGATTAGTTGGACATAATACATATTTTCTAACAGGTACAGATGAGCATGGTCAAAAAATAGCTCAAAGTGCAGAAGCCAGAAATAAAACTCCAAAGGAGTATGCAGACGAAATATCTGGAAAATTTAGAAGCTTATGGGATGATTTCGATATAACATATGATAAATTTATCAGAACAACAGATGAAGAGCATAAAACAGGAGTTCAAAAAGCATTTTTAAGTATGTTTGAAAATGGAGATATTTATAAAGGTGATTATGAAGGATTTTATTGTGTACCTTGTGAAACTTTTTATCCTCAATCACAATTAATTGATGAGCAATTTTGTCCTGAATGTTCAAGAGCAACAATAGTTGTAAATGAAGAGAGTTATTTCTTTAGATTATCAAAATATCAAGATAAACTTTTAAAATGGTATGAAGACAATCCTGATTGTATTCTTCCTAGAGCTAAAAAAAATGAAGTTGTAAACTTTGTAAAAAATGGTTTAAAAGACTTGTCAATATCTAGAACATCTTTTGACTGGGGAGTAAAACTTCCAGAAAGCATGAACGAACCAAAACATGTTATGTATGTTTGGTTGGATGCACTTTTAAACTATACAACAGCTTTAGGTTATGGAACAGATGAAAAAAATATGAATTTTTGGCCTGCAAATATCCATTTAGTTGGAAAAGATATTTTAAGATTCCATGCTATTTATTGGCCTGCATTTTTAATGTCACTAAATCTTCCTTTACCAAAACACATAGCAGCTCATGGTTGGTGGACTAGAGATGGTGAAAAAATGAGCAAATCAAAAGGAAATGTAGTAAATCCAAAAGAAGTAGCAGATGCTTATGGACTTGATGCTTTTAGATATTTTTTATTAAGAGAAGTTCCTTTTGGTCAAGATGGAGATTTTTCACAAAAGGCTTTAATCGATAGAATAAATTCTGATTTAGGAAATGATTTAGGAAATCTTTTAAATAGAATTATGGGAATGAGTGGAAAGTATTTTGATTTTAATGTTAGTTCAAAAGATGTTGAAAAGTTCCACAAAAAAGAGATTGAAGAAGTAAATTCTATAATCGATTCACTTGAAAGCTATATTTATAATATGCAAATTAACAGATATCTTGAAGATATTTGGAAAATTTTGACAATTGGAAATAAAGCAATAAATGATTATGAGCCTTGGAATTTAATAAAAGATGAAAAAACTGAAGAAGCAATGGCTTTAGTTGCATTAATCACAAATATTATGGCAAAAGTTGCTTTATTGCTAGATTGTGTTATGCCTCACAAAATAAAAAGTATTGCTTCATGTTTAGGTTTAGATATATCAACAGAAAACTACAATAAACTTATTTTAAATAAAGAGCTTTTGTCTGATTTAAAAATCACAAAAATAGATGCCCTATTTCCTCGAGTTGAAGATATTTTATTAGCACAACCTCCAACAAGTGATGTATCACAAAATGAGGCTGAGAAAGTAGATAGCTCAAAAATTGAATTAGAAAAACTTAATATTGAAGATAATCTGATAACTATTGATAAATTTTTCGAAGCAACTATCAAAGTTGGAACAATAATAGAAGCTCAAGAGGTTCCAAAATCATCTAAACTTCTTTTATTAAAAGTTGATTTAGGAGAAAATAGACCTAGACAAATTTTAGCTGGTATAAAAGAGTTTTATAGTGCAAATGATTTAGTTGGAACTCAAGCTTGTGTTGCCGCAAATTTAAAACCGGCAAAATTAATGGGTTATGTTAGTGAAGGAATGCTTCTTGCTGCAAAAGATGAAAATGGACTAAGCCTAATTAGACCTGAAAAACCAAAAAAAATTGGTACAAAAATAAGCTAGTGAAAATCTCTTCTATAGTTGATATAGTTGATGGAAAGCTATTAAGCTCACCATCAATCTCTTTTATAAATAGCATTAAATCTGATGCAAGAAAAGTAAGAATTTCTGATTTGTTTATAGCAAGAAATATTGAAGACTTAAAACTTGCTATTTCAAATGGTGCTTATGCAACTATTTTTGAAGAAAATTTTGAAGTAATTGATAATGAAGTTGCTTTTATAAAAGTAGAAAATTTAGAACTTGCTATTATTAAACTAATAAGATATAAATTATCAAACTTAACTTTAAAAGCTTTTTTTTGTAAAAGTGAAACATTTGATATGTTGAAGTTATATAAAAACAATCCTATAAAACCATTTTTTTTAGTTCCTAAAAATATAGAAAAAATTTTTGAATTTATTGATGATATTAAGAATGATGATATATTAATTTCAAAAAATATTGAAATCTTAAATAATATTTATCCGAAAAATGAGAAATTTGAAAAAAATATAGATAAAAAAAATATTAAAAATTTAACAAAACACTCTCTTTTTGAATTAAGTTTTTCATATGAAGGCAACTATTTTTCAAGAATCAGATTATCTAGTTTGTATATAGATATTTTTTTAAATATATATAATTTCTTAAATAAAGATATTGATACTACAAAGTTAAAACTATATTCAAATCTAAAACCTATATTTATTGATAAGAATTTTCAGCCTATTGAATTTGGAAAAAGCAGTGGCTTTATAATTTGCCAAAGCAACAAAGATTTAATACAAACAGAAATAGCTTATATTAAAAAAGAGTTTAATTATGCAAAGACTATTTTT
This sequence comes from uncultured Aliarcobacter sp., assembly GCA_964384195.1. GTDB lineage: Bacteria > Campylobacterota > Campylobacteria > Campylobacterales > Arcobacteraceae > Aliarcobacter. The sequence goes on from CAYLKG010000002.1 coordinate 68,257, forward strand.
ATAACAAAATATTATATCGATTTTATATCAAAAGATGAACAATCAATTATTCAAAATATAAGTGATATAAAAGATATTTTAAAAACTTCAACTTTTAATTGTGTGTATTTGATAGGTTTTAATAGCAAAGAGATTTATGAATATCTTCAAAAATCTCAAAATGGTGCCACTTTATTTTAGTATATTTTTCCAAAAGAACTTATCACTTTTCCTAAAACATTTAATTCATTTTTATTTAAAACTTGTAAAGGGTAATCTTTATTATCAGAAATAATATCCAAAAGTCCATCTACTCTTTTTTGAATTCTTTTTACAAAAAGTCCATGATTTGTAGTAAAAGCATATACTCCATCTTTACTTATGTCATTTTTTGTTTTATCAACAAAAATTATATTATTTGAATTCAATGTAGGCTCCATAGAATCACCAACAACGTTTATAGCTTCTATATTTTTGATGTTATCCTTCTCACCTAAAATATTTAAAAAATACTCTGGTAGTTCCAAGCTTTCATAATTATCCTCATCTTCATATGCTCCTCCCCCAGCACTAACACTTACACTTGGATAATATTTTATCCAGTATCTATCAGTACTATCAATCAAAGAGTTTGGATTCTGGTTATATAAAAGCCAATTTATAGAAATTTTTCTCTTTGCACAAAAATTTAAAATATTAGAATAAGGTATTTTCCCCCTATTTTTCATAGTTGCAAAATTAGCTTGAGTAAGCTCTAGTGACTCTGCAACATCTTTATCGAATATTTTCGCATCTTTATTATCTGTACTTAATATATTTTTTAATTTATTAATAATCTCTTCGACTATAAACATTAGCAATCCTTTTTTTACAATTTTTAGAATTATATTACAATTTGCAATATTTTTCAAGTATTTTTTGTAAATATTGTAATATTTTAAAAATCAAACATCAAGGATTTGAAATGAAAAGAAAAAAAGTAGAAACAAAAAATGGATTAATTAGTTTTTTAAAGAAATTAGATGATTTAATATATAAATTCGGTGATAAAATACTGTAAGATAATAAATTGCAATAAAAAAATTTTAAAAATATAAAAATTATGTTTTTTTTAGTAAAAAATACTCACATTTCAGAAAGTTTTATATTTTTTTGGATAAAATTTCGCATCAAAAATTAGGATAGGAATTTAAGTTATGTCTGATATTAAAGGCTCATTAGGTTTAGAAAACGTTGGTACTGTATTTAGAAATTCAAGTATTGATTTTTTAATCGATTTTGCAGTTAAAAATGAAGGTGCTAAAATATCTTCAACAGGTGCTTTAATGATTGATACTGGGATATTCACAGGAAGAAGCCCAAAAGATAAATTTTTTGTTAATCAAGACCCTTCTAATAAGTATATCGCGTGGGGAGATATAAATAAAAAAGTTTCAAAAGAAGTTTATGAAGATTTATTAAAAACTTCTAAAAAACAATTAAGTAATAAAGATGTTTTCGTAACTGATGTTTATTGTGGTTCATCTCTTGATTCAAGAAGAGCTGTAAGATTTATAACAGAAGTTGCTTGGCAAGCTCATTTTATTCAAAATATGTTTATTATGCCTACAAAAGAAGAACTTGAAAACTTTAAACCAGATTTCACAATATTTAATGCATGTAAAACAGTAGATATGGCCTATGTTAGTCATGGTTTACATTCTGAAGTTTATGTAATTTTTAATGTTGAGCAAAACCAAGCTATTATTGGTGGGACATGGTATGCAGGTGAGATGAAAAAAGGTGTATTCTCTATGATGAATTACTGGTTACCACTCGAAGATAAACTTCCTATGCATTGTTCTGCTAACATTGGTAAAGATGGTGATACAGCACTATTCTTTGGTTTAAGCGGAACTGGAAAAACTACTCTTTCAACTGATCCAAATAGAGCTTTAATAGGTGATGATGAGCATGGTTGGGATGATAATGGAGTGTTTAACTTCGAGGGTGGATGTTATGCAAAAGTAATCAATCTTGATAAAGATAGTGAACCTGAAATTTTTAATGCAATTAGAAAAGGAGCTATCCTTGAAAATGTTGTTGCTGATGAAAATGGTGTAGTTGATTATAATGATAAATCAAAGACTGAAAATACAAGAGTTTCATATTCAATAGATCATATAGAAAACCACACTCCTTCTATGAGAGGTGGTCATCCGAAAAACATCATTTTCCTATGTGCTGATGCGTTTGGTGTTTTACCTCCTGTTGCAAAACTTGATAAGCAACAAGCAATGTACTATTTTTTAAGTGGTTATACAGCAAAAGTTGCAGGAACAGAAAGAGGAATTACTGAGCCAATCGCAACATTCTCTTCTTGTTTTGGAGAAGCATTTTTACCATTAAATCCAACTGTTTATGCTGAGCTTTTAGGTAAAAAAATTGATGAACACAATGTAAATGTATACTTGGTTAATACTGGATGGACTGGTGGTCCTTATGGTGTTGGAAAAAGAATGAGTATTAAAAATACAAGAGCTTGTATTAATGCCATTTTAGATGGTTCTATAAATGATTCAGAATTCCAAAATATGACAATATTTAATTTACAAATTCCTAAAACTCTAAAAGGTGTAGATACTCATGTATTAACTCCGAGATATACTTGGTCAAATCCTTTAGAGTATGATAAAGCAAAAAGAAAATTAGCTGAAATGTATATTGAAAACTTTAAAAAATACTTAACTTTAGAAAGTGAATATGATTTTACAGCTGCTGGACCAAGATTAGACTAATTATAAATAGTCTAATCAAATAAAAAAGGAGAGGTAGAAAATTTCTCCTTTTTTTATTACTTCACTAAAAATTCAACTATCTTCTTTTTCCTCTAGAAAATTCAATCATATAAGAAGGTATATCATCTAAGTGAATTATATCTTTCACAGCACCAGCTGCTATTGCTTTCATTGGCATTCCAAAAACAATACAACTCTCTTCATTTTGAGCAACAGTATATGCACCATTATCAAATAATTCTTTCATTGCAATTGTTCCATCATCTCCCATACCTGTCATAATAATAGCCATTGCACTTCCACCAACGCAATTGTTTACTGATCGAAATAGTACATCAACACTAGGTTTATGTTGGCTTACCTTCTTAGTATCCAATAATTTTGTTCTTAATTCATTACCATATTTTTCAATAATTAAATGCATATTTTCAGGAGCTAAATAAGCATGACCTCTCTCCATTATCATTCCATCTTTTGCTTCACAAACATCCACATCAGAATTATCATTTAATCTTTGTGCAAAAGAGTTTGAAAAACCATAAGGAATATGTTGAGTAATCAAAATAGGTGGAAAGTCATTTGGTAATTTTTTAAAGACCTTGAGTAATGATTCAACTCCACCTGTTGATGAACCAATTGCTATTACTTTTGTGCCAGGAAATTTTGAAGCGCGAAGAGGAATAACTTCATCAGGATGAACTTTATAATCAACACTTTGTGAAACAACAAAAGGTTTTAAAGGTTTTGGTTTTTTTAGCGTATATCTTTTTAATAAGAAAGTTAAATTTAAAAGTGTATCTTTTATTCTCTCTGCAAAGGAATCCATAGCTTCACCAAGCTCAGGTTTGGGGATAAAACCAACTGCTCCATCATCAAAAATATCATTTCCTCTCATACTTTCACCTGAAATTACAACAGCAGGCATTGGATGAAGTCTCATTAAATTTCGTAAAAAAGTTACACCATCCATTTTTGGCATATTTAAATCAATTGTTACAAGATCTGGTTCAAATTCTTTGATTTTTTCCCTAGCTTCATAAGCATCATTTGCAACAGCAACAACCTCAAATTCATCAATTGAACTAATTAAATCTTTTAAAACTCTTCTCATAGAAGCAGAATCATCAATAATTAAAACCGTATACATTATTAACCCTAAAAATATATTTTAAAAAAGTTCAATTTCCATTTGTGGCTCAACTTCTTTGTTTTCAACACCAAAAATTTCAACAGCACCACTGTATTCTTTGATAACAGGAGCTTTTGTAATTTCTGTTTGTAATTTTTTCTCTTCAGTAAGAATTTTATTATCTGTATCAGTTTTTTGTGTAACCTTGATAAATGTGTCAAAATTATCAGCTAAAAGAATTAGCCTTCCATGCTCTCCTCTTGTATGTTCTGATAAAACCTTAAACCCTTCAGATCTACAAAACTCTTTTGCAAACTCTACATTTCTCTGACCAATAGATGCATTAGATAAATTTAACTGCATAATATCAGCACCACCTGAAATCTTAGCAATCATATTTTGCTTTTTACAACCCATTTTATACATCTCATTTAGCATTGCTTCAACTGAATAAAGCCCATATTTCATATCATCAATAGTATTTTCTGTTTTTGGTAATAAAAAATGATTCATAGCTTTTATTTTTTTATCTTTATCATAAAACATCAGAGCAACACAAGAACCTAATAATGTTTTGAAAGCAACATCATCTTCATCTTTACCAACTGCAAACTCACCACCAATAACAGTATGTGTATTGTAACCTTTTGTTTGTTGAGTAAATCTAGAAGATGAAACTTTTTCTACGCTTCCGTCTTTGTGAACAATTACAATCATATAATCTCTTTTTCTTTTATAAAGATATTTTGCCCAACTCTTTTAACATAATTTATTAAATCTTGAGGATTTTCAGAATGCCCAAGATACAATGTTCCACCAATTTTAAGGTGTCTAAACAGTTTTTTTAGAATTTTATTTTGGTCTTCGGCTGAAAAATATATTAGTACATTTCTACAAAAAATAACATCAAATTGGTTATTTGCAAAACTATACGATGAATCATTCAAATTCAACTCATGAAAAGTTATCATTCTTTTTAATTCATCATTTGCTTTGATTAAAACTTCATCTCCAGAAAGAGTTTTTTGTACTCTTCTTTTGAAATATTTTTGAGGTTTAATCCAAGCAGGAAACTCTTTTGATGATTTTGAATATCTGTAAATTCCATTTGCTGCATATTGTAAAACATTTGTATCAATATCCGTAGCAATAATAGATGCATTAATACTTCTACTGCTATCTTCAATAGCTTCAAAAACAGTCATTGCCATTGAATATGGTTATTCTCCCGTAGAAGAAGCTGAACACCACATAGAAATTTTCTCTCCACTTTGGGCAAATTTAGGTAAAACTCTATCTTTTAAATCTATAAAATGGAAATCTTCTCTAAAAAAGTGAGTTTTATTTGTTGTAAATGTATTTATAAAATCTGTTTCATATTTTCCATGCTCAACCAAATCAAGCAACTCCATGATATCGCCATAAAATTTACAGTTTCTTTTTAACTTATCAATTCTATTCGAGATCATGATCTCTTTATTTTCTGTAAGCGTAATTCCTGTTAAAGAATAAAGAATTTTTTTTACTCTATTATGTATATCATCTACTGTGTAGGACATTTCTTACAAAGCCTTCTTTATGGAATGCATATCTTTTTCGATTTTAATTTGAGCATTTATAATACCAACAACATCTAAAATAAGACCTATACTTCCATCTCCTCTTACAGTTGCTGCTCCAATTCCTTGAACGCTTCTAAAATTCTTATCAAGAGGTTTTACAACAACTTGATGTTGATTTAAAAACTCATCGATAGATAAAGCAACTTTTGTATTTCCAGATTTAACAACAATTAACATACCATCCTCTAAGTTTTCAAAGCTATCTTCTAATCCGAATAGACGATGAAGTCTAACTATAGGAATAAACTCTTCTCTTAACATTAATAAATCTCTACTTCCATCACCAATTTTTTTGATCATATCTGATGTTGGTTGAAGTGATTCTACAATAGAGCTTAATGGTAAAATATATTTTTGATTACCAACTTTTATGTCTAATCCATCTAAAATAGCAAGTATTAAAGGAAGCATAATTGTAATTGTTGTACCTTGTCCTAAAATAGTGTCAAGTTTAATTGCACCACCTAATTTATATATATTAGTTTTTACAACATCCATTCCAACACCTCGTCCAGAAATGTCTGTAATTTGATCTGCTGTTGAAAGACCTGCTTCAAATATTAACATGGCCTTTTCATTATCTGTCATATTGTTATATTGATATTCATCTATTTGCCCTTTTTCAAGTGCTTTCAATGCAACTTTTTCACAATCAATACCTTTTCCATCATCTTCAATTGTAATAATCATTTGTCCATTTGCTTGCTCAGCTGAAATAGAGATTGATCCAGTTTCTGGTTTTCCAGCAGCATCTCTTTGACTTGGCATTTCAATTCCATGATCTAAAGAGTTTCTAATAATATGCATCAACGGATCTGTTAGTCCTTCAATCATAGCTTTATCAATTTCAACATTATCACCATAATGCTTGAACTCAACTTTTTTACTAAGTTTTCTTGAAATATCTCTTACAACTTTTGGAAACTTAGAATAAATAGACTCCATAGGAACCATTCTTATACTCATAATACTATCTTGCATATCTCTAATATGTCTTTCAAGGAGCTCTAATCTTTCCAAAACTGCTGCTCTTGTTTTTGTCTCTTCAATTGAAGTTGAAAATTGTGTAAGCATAGCATTTGTTATAACTAAATCTCCAACATTATTCATTAGTAAATCAATTTTATCAAGGTTAACCCTTATACTGTTATTGTTATTATTTGCTATTGATTTTTTATTTTCTTCTTCTTGTTCTAAAGCTTTTACTTTTCTAGGAACTTCTTTTGTTATTTATTGTTTTATCTCGACAGTTGGAGTTATTACTACATTATTTTCTATATCATTTGATTTCATAATAGAGTCTGGAGAAATAGATGGCATATCATCAAAGAAACCAAAATGCTCTTTCTCCTCTTTTATATCATCTGGTTGTTCATCAACCAATTGTGATATTTTTTCTAAGTCATCTTCAAAAAAGCCATACACCTTATGCTCTTCATTTATATCATCATCCATAAATAAACCATAAGATGGGCTTTTTTCATCTCTTTCACTATTCATATCTTCATCAAAAAAACCAAAATGTTCTTTTGTATCTTCAACTGTTTCTTTTTTTACTTCTACTTTCTTCTCTTCAACTGGTTTTGAATTTTGTTTTATAACCACTTCACCTTTTGAATAAGCTCTTAACTCTTCAAGCAAAGAAGATGTCAAATCTGTAAACTTTTCTCTATTGATATTATTTGAAATTTCTAAATCTAAAATCTCTTTCATTACATCAAGACCATCAATAAGCGTCTCAGCCATTTCTGGAATAAACTCAATTTTATGGCTTCTTAACTTATCCATTAAATTCTCAACATCATGAGTAAACTCTGCAAAATAAGCTAATTCAACTGAAGCACCACTACCTTTTAAAGTATGAACATCTCTGAATAGTTGCCCCATTTCATCATCAGTTAAACTACCATTATTCTCAGCTTGAAGTAACACACTATCAGCTGACTCAAATAGTTCTGAAGCCTCTTCTAAAAACATCTCTCTATATTTAGAAATATCAAATGACATGGTTTATCCTTTTTATCTGCTTAGTACTATATTAACGGCTTTTAACAACTGATCAGGAACAAATGGTTTAACAATCCATCCAGTAGCCCCAGCTGCTTTCCCTTTTGCTTTCATTTCATCACTTCTTTCAGTTGTTAATACTAAAATTGGTTTTTTAGAATATGCAGATAATTTTCTTAACTCAGTTATAAGTGTTAAACCATCCATATTTGGCATATTTACATCAGTAATAACTAAATCAAAATCAGCTGCTTTTGCTTTTGCTAAACCATCCACTCCATCAATTGCCTCAACAACATCTGTGTAACCACCTTCATTTAAAGCATAGTTCAACATATCTCTTAGCATTGTAGAGTCATCTACTATTAAAAGTTTGGCCACATAAAAACCCCTTAAGGTTTACATTTAAAAAATTATTTTTATCATATTATCGTAAGAAATATTAATTTAGGATTAGATTTATAAGTTATTTTATTAAGATTTGAGCAGAAAAATTAATCCAAAAGGATTAATTTAAGCCTAATTCGATTCTATCTTTTTGAACTTTAAGAACTTTAACTTGGATTTCTTGTCCTACAGATAAAATATCACTTGCTTTTTCAACTCTTTGTTTTGAAAGTTTTGATATGTGCAAAAGACCTTCTCCACCTTTTTCTAAAAGAATAAACGCACCAAAATCAACTACTCTTTCAACTTTACCTGATACAACATCATCTACATTGTAAAGTTTTTCAAAATCAATTTTAGGCGCTATTTTTGGAGAATTTGAGTTATTTACTAAATCTTTTATAAAATCACTAGCTTCAGTTATTTTTGAAGAGTCATCTCCGCTTATTTTTACAGTTCCACTATCTCTATTTAAATCGATACTTACACTATATTTTTCAATAATCTCTTTTATTGTAGCTCCACCTTTTCCAATTACTATCATCATTTTAGAGCTATCAATACCAAACTCTTCAACCTTTGGTAAAGCTGGACTTGAAACAATATCTTTTGAAGCATTTTCCATAATATTTAAAATATGTTCTCTTCCTTCTTTTGCTTGTAAAAGTGCCTCTTTTAAAACACTTAGCTCAATTCCACCGAGTTTTATATCCATTTGAAGAGCAGTAATTCCTTTTTTTGTTCCAGCAACTTTAAAATCCATATCACCATCATGATCTTCAAGTCCCATGATATCAGTTAATACAGAATATTTATCACCTTCAACAACCATACCCATTGCAACTCCGGCAACTAAATCAGAAATTGGAATATGTGCAGCTTTTAAAGCTAGAGAACCTCCACAAACAGTAGCCATTGAAGATGAACCATTTGACTCTAGAATTTCAGAAACAATTCTAAAAGTCTCTTTATAATTTTTATTTATAGTCGCTTCAAGAGCTTTTTTAGCTAAATTTCCATGTCCCAACTCTCTTCTTCCTACACCAAAAATTGGTTTTGCTTCTCCAACACTAAATCCTGGAAAGTTATAATGTACCATAAAGTTTTCCATAGATGTAGATTTATCTGTTAAAACTTCATACATTTGCCCATCTTTAGCGCCAGCGATTGTCCCAACAACTAAGGCTTGTGTTTCTCCTCTTGTAAATAGACAAGATGAATGAGCTGATGGTAAAATATTTGTTTCAATAGAAATTGGTCTTACATCTTTAAGCCCTCTTCCATCTGCTCTTACTTTTTCATTTACAATCATATCCCGCACTAATTCTCTTTTAACTATATTTACAGCTTCATAAATAGTGTTATACTCTAACTCATGTGTTAAACAATACTCATTTTTTGATATAACTTTTGCAAGCTCTTTTAACTCAACAGCTCTTTCACTTTTTGCTAATTTTTTAATAGCTATTTTAATATCATTTGAGAAGTTATTTCTTACATAATCTATAACAGATTTTTCTATACTAAACTCTACTAATTCAACTACAGCTTTTTCCTTACAAGCTTTTTCAAAATTAGTTTCATAAGCTATATTTGACTCTTTTAAAGCCTCTTGAGCAAAAGCAATAGCTTCAACTAAAATCTCTTCATCCATCTCATTTGTAAAGTGTTTTGAATTCTCTAAAGATGAAACTGTTTTCATCTCAATCATTAAAAGCTCATCTTTTGAACCAGCTACATATAAATCTAAAACTGAATTATTTAATTCTTCACTAGTTGGGTTAACAACTAATTTTCCATCTATCTTTCCAACTCTAACACCACAAACTGATTTTTTTATAGGAAGATTTGATGTATATAAAGCTGCATTTGCTGCATTTAGAGCAATACTTTGTAAATCTACATCTTTATCAGCACTTAAAACCATTACAGTAATTGTTGTTGGATATACAAAACCTTTTGGAAATAGTGGTCTTAAACTTCTATCAATTACTCTTGAAGTAAGAGTTTCAAAGTCACTTGGTTTTCCTTCTCTTTTTATGAATCCACCAGGAAGTTTTGCTGTTGCGTAAGTTTTTTCAATGTATTGGACAGTAAGAGGTGTAAAATCTTCACTTACTGGATTATCAAACTCACAAGCAACTGCTGCTAAAACTACTGCGTTTCCCATTTTTGCTAATACAGCACCATTTGCTTGTTTTGCAACTTTATTAAATTCAAAAATCTCTTTTTTATTATTTAGTGTTAATTCACAAACTATCGACATATTTTTTTATCCTTCTTTTTTAATTCTTTCTAAATCTTCCATGCTAACATCCTTAAGTTCTTCATAATAATGATTTGCTTCAACAAAATGATCTAAACTTTTTATATAATATAAATCATCTGTAATAGAGTCTATTGCTGGAATACTGGCAGTTGAAAGTATTGGAGTTGCGACACTGATTGATTTTACTTTTTGGTTTATAATTGTTTTTATGCAAGCCATCATAACAAGACCAATATTAATATCCTCATCAACTATTAAAACGTTTTTTTCTTCTAAATTATCAAGCTTTACTCCAGATCTAAATGAAGCTATTTTTGGCTTTAAAACTTCTTCATAAATAATTTTAGATTTAAAGTAAATATAATTCAAATCTATATCAAAAGATTTTACTAGCTCTTCATGTATTAAAACTTCTTCTAACTCTGTAACAACTGCAATCTCACACTCTTCATTATTTGGTGCATATATTTTTTCATTGAACATAATATCTAATTTAGCATCTAGTTCTTTGGCTATTATTTTTGCTATTTCATATCCACCATTTGAAGCTGCAATAACTATCCATTCTTCAAGCCTCATACTATCAATTGGCAAAACTTCTATCAATTTTCTTGCAGCATCTGTTCGGTTTTTAAAAAAAATTTTATCTACGTTCATTTGAGTTATCATCTACTTTATATTTTTGTTTAATTCCACCCATTGGTTTTAAAGTAAGTAGAGCATAAACTATTGATTGTCTATGACTATCATATTCGCCATCTAGATTAATTCTACTTCGTGGTGTTACTTCTTTTTCAAGCATTAAATCTAAATTCCAACAGCTATCATCAATATTTAATCCTATTCCTTGTCTACTTCTAACTTTTTCTTTTATATTGTAGTTTTCATAATATCTAGCGGAATATTCTCTCGCAAATCTATAAGATGTTGAGTATCCATAAGACTCTAAATCATCTCTATCATTAAACTCATTCTCTGTTTGTCTAGTATTATTATAATTTGCAGTTAAATTAAATTTATCATAAGTAAAAGAACTAGTAGCATTACTTTCAACTATTGTTTCATCTTGCATATTGTAAATAACTTTCCCAGAAACATAACCATAATCATGATTCACTTTTACATAATTTTCATAATCTTGTGCTTTTGGATTATCAAAACTATCATATATTATTGATTGACTCATTTTATGATTTACAATTTGTTTTAAACTATTTTTATCATAAACTGACTGATTTAAATTCAAATTTATTGTTTTATTATCTTGATTCGCTGAAAAATCTTTTAATTCATCATATCTTGCATTATTTTCTAAATCTTGTGCAGTTATAGGACTTTCTATTTTGTTTACTGTTATACCTCTTATATCACCATCTTTTCTAACATTTTCTGGTATATCATAGCTTGCTTTTAGATTCACAGTATGAATATAATCTGTATATGGTCGAATTAAATCACTTCCTACAAAAAATGATGTTGTATTTTGTAAAAGTGTTCCATTTTCGTATTTATATTTTGAATTATTATAGTTGTATTGAGTTAAAACTGACCTATTTTCAGCTCCAATATACATAAAGTCATCTAAGATATTTTTACTATAAGAAATAGGTAAACTTAACTCATAAACATCCGCAGTAATTCCTTCTCTTCTTGTATAGTTATAGTATTTAGCATCTAGTGAATATATTAAACTATCTAAAAACAACTCTTCATTGTAAGTGTGTCCATGAATTTGAGGTAGCTCTTGTAAAGTTTGTGCATTTGATTCTCTACCAGCATCTTTATAATATTTCCCATAAACTCCACCATAATAATTTGGAGTATTATAAAAATAGTTTAATTTTGATTCAACTTTTCTATCAGTAGAAAGCGTAGTATCACTGTCTTCCAATGTTATATACTCAACATCATTTAGATATTTTAATGATGCATACAAACCATCTTCATGATTCTCTTTTTTTGCTATTATTCCTCTATTTTGATAATCTACATCAACTCCATAATGCTCAGAATTTACAAGATTCTCTTTTTCTCTATAACTTGGTTTTTCTTTAAAATATCCAGTTTTTACCCTAAGCATAGAATCTGGTGTATCTGCATATCTAAGATGTGTATAAATTCCTGATCCTCTTAAAGTTCTAATTTGAGGAATAAGTTCAATATCATAATTATCAGCAGGAGCTATAAATATTGGTTGAGAATAGTAAAAACCTTCACCACTTGAATATCCAATCAAAGGAAGCAAAAGTCCTGTTCTTCTAGTTGTGTCGGTTGGAAACCCCCAATAAGGAAGATAGAATAATGGTACATCTTTGAAGTAAAGTCTTGGGTTATATGCATCTATCCACATATTTTGCGTATCATAATCAGCACTTGAAGTTCTAACACTCCAATCTGGATCAATACAATCACAAGAAGAGATTATTGTACCATCTAATTTTATTATCTCTTTATCTTTTCTTGATTTCTTTGCATTTGTCCAAATGTTATTAGAATTTTCCATTAAAAAGGCTGGCGATTGATTTATAATCTCATTTTTTAAATCAACATAAGCATAATTACTTTGAGTTTGAATATTATTTTCTTTAATTATTAAAACATTATCATATAGCTCAAAAGCTTCACTATTTTGATGAAAAACAACCTTATCAGCACTCAAATAATAAGTAGGTGAGTATATTACAACATTTCCTGTTGCAATCATAACATTATCTTTTGTGTCTACATTTTCAGCTATTAACTGATATTTTTCATTATTTATTTCAGCTGATTGTAACAATGCTGAAGTTATGATTAAAGAAGCTACTATTTTACGCATTTACCACCAACGTTTTACCAGTAAAATCATGGAATGTCTTTCTTCCATCATTAAAAAATCCAATAAGGAAACCAACATAAAAAAACATCTCAGAAACAACTCTTCCAAAACTTCTAAATAATGCTTGTAAAAAGTTTGCTTTACCCCAATTATCTGCATCAATCACTCTAATTTTTGCGACCCTTTTACCAATAGTCTGCCCATCATACCATACAAAAAAAGTATGATAAGCAACTTTTAAAGCCATTAAAGGAACCACTAGTGTTCCTTGCATTAAATAAATAAGTTCATCACCATTGCTGCTAGCAGCAACTATCATATCCCAATAAGCAAACATTATCAAAATACTAACTATTACATCATCAATTACAAAAGCAAAAGCCCTACTTCTTATAGAAGCAAGTTGAAGTTTTGATGTATCTATATTCTCTTGCATAAAATTACTTTAAAGCCTGATAGGCAATATCAGTTCTACATTTTTTACCAGCAAAATGAACTTGTCCACATAATGCATAAGCTCTATCTCTTGCTTCTTTTATAGATTTTCCAATTCCTACACAAACAAGAACTCTTCCACCTGTTGCCATAAGTTTTCCATCAATATTTTCAACTCCAGCAAAAGAGATATGAGAATTATTTTTTAAATCCTCATCTACAATTCTATCAATAATAATTTCAGCTGGTTTACTTGAGCTATAAGGATAATTTTCACTTGCCATTACAACACCTACAGCAAAATCATTTTTAATTTTAATATCTAGTTTATCAAGTTGTTTTGTAGCACCATAATAGAAAAGTTCTGAGACAGGAGTTTGTAAAAGAGGCATCAAAATTTCACACTCAGGATCACCAAATCTTACATTATATTCTAAAATAATTGGCTCACCCTTTACAACCATAACACCAATAAATAAAACACCTTCAAAAGGTGTATTTTCCTGTTGCATACCTTTTAAAGTTGGTTTTATAACTCTTTCTTCTATTTTTTTATAAATTTCATCATTTACAAGTGGAGTTGGAGCATATGCACCCATCCCGCCTGTATTTGGTCCTGTATCTCCATCTCCTACTCTTTTATGGTCTTGTGCTGCTGGTAATACTTTATAATTTTCTCCATCACAAATAGCAAAAACAGATAATTCATATCCATCTAAAAACTCTTCAACTACAACATTTGCTCCAGCCTCACCAAAAGATGCCCCTGAAAGCATATCAGAAACTGCATTTTTTGCTTCATCTTTAGTTTGAGCAATAATTACACCTTTCCCTGCACAAAGTCCATCTGCTTTTACAACTATTGGAGCTGTCATAGTATCTATAAAATCATGAGCTTCTTTTTCATTTGAAGTCTCTATAAACGCTGCTGTTGGTATATTGTATTTTTTTAGAATATTTTTCATATATGCTTTTGAACCCTCTAGCTTTGCAGCATTTTTTGTTGGTCCAAAAATAACAAGATTATTTTCTCTAAATATATCAACAACACCATCTACGAGTGGAGCTTCTGGTCCGACAATAGTTAGCTCAATATTATTTTCTTTTGCAAATTCAACAAGTTTTGTATAATCTTTTATATTAATATTTGTTCCCAATTCTGAAGTTGCACCATTTCCTGGCATAAAATATAAATTATGAGATTTTTCTTTAGATATTGCTAAACCTATTGAGTATTCTCTTCCGCCACTTCCAAGTATTAATATATTCACGATTATTTCCTTTTGAAAAATTTATAAAAGACCCAAGTAGTCGTTAACCATAAAAATGGCCCTGAAAAGTCAGGACTGTACGCTAGCGCATATTTTAGGAGCGTAAACAAAAAGAAACGCTGCACACCATATAACTACAAATTGCATACAAAAATATATTATCGGACCCGCGTCAATGGAAATCCCGAACTACCTAGGCTGTATATTAGGATAGATTCTACCTAAAATATCTTTAAAATTATGTTTAATTAAAATCTAACAAAGCTAGTGCTACGCACTCTTTTACATTTGTTGAAGAGCTAATTTTATAATTTTTTATCTCTTTTGGGAGATAAGTTGCAGTTGTTTTTCCAATAACAATAGCCTTAAAACTACTATTCCAAGAAAATTTTTTAAAAAAGCATTCAATACTAGAAGGTGATGTAAAAATGATCGTTGAATTATCTTCTAATTCAATCTCTTTTAAATTTTTGTTACAAACCGTTTCATAAGAGATTAATTCATCAACATCAATACTATTTTCTCTTAAGATATTTGGAAGATTTGAAACAGTTTTTTTTGCCCTTACATATAAAGTCTTTTTATTTTTTAAATGTGGTATTAGCTCCTGTGCAAAGTCATTTCCATGACCGCTTGACCCTGTAAATACTATATTTACACCTAAAAGTTCAGCAACTTTGGAAGTTGCTGGCGCAATCAAATATGATGGTATATTTTTCCAATCTAATTTATTATCTTCTAATGCAAAAATTGCGCTTTTTGAAGTAAAAATCAAAGCATTATAAGGCTTCAAATCTATGTCAATTTTTAAGCTCTGTACCTTAAAGACTTCAAGATTTTCTACTTCAGGAAATTTTTGATTATTTAAAAGATAAATTTTTGCCATTTATCTTTCCAAATACTCTTCATCACCCATCTTATCATGTTTTCCTCTAGCAATAACATGTATTGGCGTACCTTCAAAATTAAACTTTTCTCTCAAAAAATTAATCAAATATCTTTTATATGAATAGTGTAAAAGTTGTGGCTTATTCATAACTAAAGCAATTCTTGGAGGACGTGAGCTAAATTGAGTTGAATAATAAATTCTCAAATATGCACCATTTGGGCTTGGAAGAGAGTGTCTAATAACCGCTTCTTCTATTACTTTATTTAGTTGAGATGTTGGAATTCTTTGTGTGTAGTTATAAAAAATTTCAACTATTTTATCTTTTAATCTATCAATACTTCTTCCTGTTTTTGCTGAAACTGCAATAATTGGAGCATAAGATAAGAATCTGAATCTTCTTCTTACTTCCTCTTCAACTTTTTGGAATGTATCCATATTTTCATCCCATTTGTTTAAAACAATAATTGTTCCTAAACCGTATTCATCAACAAGTCCAGCAATTTTTTCATCCAAATCAGTAAGTTCTCTTGAAGCATCTAAAATAACTAAAGCAACATTTGCACGTTCAAGCATCTCTTTTGTTCTCATAAGAGCATATTTTTCGATTCCTTCAATACTTCCTCTTCTTCTAAGACCTGCTGTATCAACAAAAGTTATATTTTTATCTTTATATGTAAATGTTTCATCTACTGGATCTATTGTTGTCCCTGCAATTGAAGATACAACTGATCTTTCCATTCCAACAAGTGAATTTAATATAGAAGATTTTCCAACATTAACTCTTCCAATAATTGCAACATTTATTGAAGTATCATCAAGAACTTCTTCTTCATCAAGTTTTTCTAAACCTTCAGCTGAAAAATCATCTTCATCATTAAATTCATCTTCAAAAAACTCATCCTCAAGCTCTTTTCTTCTTTTCTCTTCTTCAAGTCTAGCAACTGTTTCAGGGTTTTCAGGAAGATGTTTATAAATCCACTCATAAAGTGTTTTTGTCCCTCTATTATGCGAAACAGAGATGCCAAATAGATTTTCATCACTTATTCCAAATTCAAAAAATTCCCAAAGTCTTTCAAGTTCTTTATCATTGTCAATTTTATTTACAACTAAAGCTAACTCTTTCCCAAGTCTTTGAAGCTCATAAAATAGTTCCTTGTCTTTATCATCAGGAATATTTTTCCCATCCACCATAAAAAGTATTATATCAGCCTCTTTTGCAGTTTTAATAGCTTTATTCTTTACATTTGAAAAAATTTCATCATTTGTTTCATCAATTCCTCCGGTATCCAACAAAAGTGCAGACCTATCTAAAACCTCTATTTGATGTTTTTTAATATCTCTTGTCGTACCTGCTAAATCTGAAACTATCGCTATTCTTTTATTCGCAATTCTATTAAAAAGTGATGATTTCCCAACATTTGGTTGCCCTATTAATGCAACCTTTTTTAAATTATTTTCCATAAATTTCTTAATCCTATTTTCTAAATTAAAAAAGGTATTAGCAAAAAGCTAATACCTTTTTGTATTTGTTCTTCACTATTAATAAAGTCCAAATTTTCCAGCAATACTTGCTTTGTAAAGTACTCTCATATTATCATCTTTGTCATAAAAAACTTTAAATTGAGCAGTAGAATTTTTTAACTCTTCTAAGGCTTCTTCTATATCAATTGGTTTATATGATGTAAGTCTTTGAGGAATTATTTCATCCTCAAATCTCTCTAATTCTCTTGCTACACTATCTACAACTTCAGTAGCTTCAACTTCACTTAGCTTAACAGCTTTATGTGCTGAAATTTTATCATGATGTCTTCTTAAAACTTTAGAAACTCTATCAGTAGCAATATCGATTGCCGCATATAAATCTTTATCTTTTTGTTTTACAACAACTGTATCAATATTTGCAATATTCAAGGTAAACTCAAATGTAAAAGAGTTTTTACCTTGTTTTTCATCGGCACTAACTATTAAAGCAACAGAGATAATGTCTAAGTTGTATTTTTCAAATGTAGTAATAGAACTATTTATATAATCTTTTATAGCATCCGTTAATTTAATATGTCTTCCAACAATACTTGTATTCATAATTAACTCCTTATAATGTTATCTAGGTATTTTAACATAAAATGAATAAAAAGCAAACTTTGATAATATATCGATATATTCGGGCTTTATAAACGGAAAAATCTCTTAAAATTATGATTGATTTGTCTTTTTTTACTATATTTTTACTTCTTTTATACATATCAAATTTCTTTCGTAAAATAATTCGCTCCAAAATTCGCTCCAATTTTACTAATTTTTGAAAATCTTGTTTCATCATCTTCTTTTATAAATTTTGTATAGTGTTTCATAGTAATTGAAATATCAAGATGCCCCAAATTTTTACTTATCCATAGTATATCCTCTCCCAAGCTTATTAAATGAGAAGCAAATGTATGTCTTAAATTATATAAAGGCCTATAATCAATATTTAATTCTTGTAAATAGATTTTAAATTTCTTACCAAAAAAACTATGCGTATAAAATGTATTACCTTTACTATTAATAAATACATTTTTATGTTTCTTAGATATTTTCATCTGTTCTTTTAGGGCAAGTTCTGCTAAAGGTAAAATATCCACTTTTCTAACACTTGAAGCTGTTTTTGGAAGCCCTATTTTACCATTTGTTATAGTTTTATTGATCGTTATTTGTTTCTTTTCAAAATTTATATCTTCCCAAGATAAAGCTACTATTTCACCGGGCCTAATTCCTGATGAAACCATCAACATTATAAAATTTTTGAAATATCCCGTGCTATTTTCAAGCATTTTTTGAATTTCATTTTGTGAAAATGGATATACAATATCCTCATCATCAATTTTAAAATCTTTTTTTATAGCAGGAATATCAACCAAAGTTAATGGATTAGTTTTTATTATTTCGTTTTTAACTGCTTCTTCTAGTATAGAATATAAAACAGACCTAAATTTTAAAATACTAGAAGCTTTATAATTCTTTGTTACAAAATTGTTTTGCCATCTTTCTAGTTCTAATGGCCTAATAAGACTTATTTTTTTGTTTCCAAAAAATGGTTTTATATGATTCCTGTAATGTTGAGAATTTCTAAGATGTGTGTGTTCTCTTACTCTGTTTTTGTGTACTTCAAAATAATTTTTAGCAAAATCATCTAAACTGGGATCAGAATAATCTAATTCTTGAATTTCAATTTTCCCACTTAAAAATTCAACCAAAGACGGTATTATTTCTTTTTTAACTATCTCTAAATTAGAAGAATTAGAAACAAGCTTAGTGCTTCTTTTAATTATCTTACCATCTTTGGGGTTTTTAAATGATATTTGCCAAGTGTCATATTTTTCAAATATATTAAATGTATATTCCAGATAATTAATCTTCTCTCTTTTTAATTTTTTAGACATGATAAACTCTTTATTAAACTTTGAGTAGAAGGATTAAGATATTCTATTTTTTTACTCTCATTAGTATTAGTTTGCTGATTGATTTTAGTAGATACTTTTGTTTGATGATTTAATATACCATCTGTAATATACCTTATTTTATCATTGCTATCTTTTGTGTATTCTACGCCTTCTTCAAACTTACCATTTTTAATCCAGTATTCTATTGTTCTATCAGTAACACCAAAATATGAAGCTACGGATTTTTTTGTAGGAAATGAACAACCTACATTTTGAAGTAATTTAATCATCATATCTAACTTTTTTTCTAGGTTATCTACTTTATCTTCTAATGCCATTTTACACTTCCCGATAAATTTCAAACATAATCACTATAAATCTTTTCTTTTGCAATATCATATAGCTTTGATATTGTATTTCCAAAGAAAATAGGCTCTTTGCCATCTAACCCAATCAATACACCAAAAGATTTGATTTTTCTATATGTTTCTTCATCTATTGATATTTTAATAGTTTTTGTAGAGCTTTCTTCAAAAGAATTTAAAGCTTTTTGCACTTCTTCATTCACACACCCATTATCTACTTCTAAATTCATAATATCTCCTTTTTAATATATATTGTAATATTAATACATAATATATTAATATTTGTTTAAAATAGATATTATTAATATATATTTTAACTTAAATTGAATACAATACATTATTATTAATTTTAATTACAACATATATAATTATTAATGATTGTATGTATTTATTTATAAAATAGATTTTAATGCACATCATTATTATATATAATGTTGTAGTGTATTAATTTTAAAAAATTTAAAGGAGAAAATATGGAAAATCAAAACATAAAAGAGTTAGAGAAATTTATTGAAGATTTCATAATTCAACAAAAAATGACAAATAAGTCAAAAAATACAATTTCTTCGTACAAAAATACTTTATATAGCTTTTTAGAGTATATTTCAGAGAATATTGAAGATTTTGAGCTTAAAAGCATTAAAAAATCAACATTATTAAATTTCTTTGAATATAAAAACAATACTCTTGAAAAACAAGGAGATATATCTCCAAATACTAAAAAACTACTATTTACTCATTTAAAAACATTTTTTAAGTACATAGAAGATGAAAACGAAGAAAAGCTATATGATTTTAGCAAAGTATTTGAATTTAAGATAAATATTCCAAAAAGATTACCAAAAGGACTAGATGAAGAAGAAAAGAAGAAACTACTTAAATATTTAGAAGATTCAAACTCAAATTGCGAAAATATTGCAACTTATAGAAATTCCCTAATTGTTAAAATGTTTTTTTATTGTGGACTTAGAAAAAATGAAATGATTAATCTAAAAGTATCAGATTTTATTGAAGAAGATGAAATTTATGTAATTTACATAATTGGAAAAGGAAACAAGGAAAGAGAAGTATTTATTAAAAAATCTATAATTGATTTTGAACTAAATGAACTTAAAGAAAATGGTTTTAATTTTGTTTGTGAAACTTCTACAAAAAAACTAATGGACGGATCACAAGTTTATAGAATGATACAATCAATCTATAACAAATTAAATATAAAAGCTAGTGTTCACGATTTAAGACACACATTTGCAAAAACTTTGTCATTATAATACCCCAAGAAAATTGAACAATTTTTTGTAAAGTTTTATTCTCTTAGA
>CAYLKG010000003.1:0-79797 GCA_964384195.1 uncultured Aliarcobacter sp.
TACAGGTTGTGGGCTTTGTGAAAAAGCTTGTGTTACTGAAAAACCAGCAATTTTTGTACTTCCACGAGAAGTTGCCCTTGGAAAAGCAGGAGACCACTACATTAAAGGTTGGGATGAAACTGATGAACAAAGAGTAAAAAATGCAAATATTGAGAAAACAAAAACAAATATCAATAAAGATAGTGCAATAGACTCTTTAAACAGTGATATGAAGGATTTATTAGAATGAAAAAGTATAGATTTTTAATAGCTAGAAGATTTACACAAATCTCTATTTTGGTTCTATATAGTCTTGCAAATATCTATGGAATAAATATTTTAATGGGAAATTTAAGTTCTTCATTAATATTTGAAAAGATTCCTTTAAGTGATCCTTTTGCAGTTTTACAAATGCTTTTTGCAGGTGCTGTATTATCTTTTGATATTTTAATTGGAGCTTTTTTAATTGCTATATTTTATTTCACACTTGGTGGTAGAGCATTTTGTTCTTGGGTGTGTCCTGTAAATATAATAACAGATAGTGCAAACTATCTAAGAAGAAAGTTTAATTTTCAACAAATACAAAAAAATCAGCCAGCATCAAGAAATATAAGATACTGGGCAATAGGTATAACTTTAATACTTTCAACTTTGATGGGTGTTACAGCTTTTGAGCTTGTATCTCCGGTATCAATGGTTGATAGAGGTATTGTATTTGGTCTTGGCTTTGGGTGGGCTACTATTTTGGTGATATTTTTGTTTGATTTATTTGTTTTAAAAAATGGTTGGTGTGGGCACATATGTCCGCTTGGTGGATTTTATTCACTAATTGGAAGATTTAGCCTAATAAGAGTTCATCATGACCACGAAAAGTGTACTGCTTGTATGAAATGTAAGGTTGTTTGTCCTGAAGTTCAAGTACTTCATATGATTACAAAATCAAGTGAACCTGTATTACAAGAGTGTACAAATTGTGCTAGATGTGTTGAAGTGTGCGATGATGATGCACTTAATTTTTCAATAAGAAATTACATAAAGGATAAAAAATGAAGTTAGGTAAATTAACTCTAAGTCTATTTACAGCTGCTTTAATTGCAACTATTAGTTTTGCTGAAACAAAAATTATAAAAGATGAATCAATTGGTCTTAGAAAAGATAACTTATATACTGAAGATAAAGTTGTAAGTGATGAGACAAAGTATAAAACAGATCCAGCTGGAGCTAGTACAAAAATTGAAAGAGCTTTTGAAAATGCTCCTCCGATGATTCCTCATGATGTAGAAGGTATGTTTATTATTACGTCTGACAACAATCAATGTACAGCTTGTCATGATCCAGCAATTGCTGCATCTATGGGAGCAACTCCAATTCCTAAATCTCACTATACAAGTTTTAGAGAAGCTGTTGAACTTTCAAAGGATGGAAATTTACAAAGAGATGGAAAAGCTGTAGCAAATAGTAGTGATTTAAAATCTGTTGTTAAACCTTTAGAAACATTATCAAATGCAAGATTTAACTGTTCAGCTTGTCATGCACCACAATCTGATAGCGCGAATGTTCCAAAAAACAACTTTACTCCTGAATTCAGAAGTACAGAATTAAATGGTAAATCTAATCTAATTGATGTTATTGGTGAAGGTGTAAAATAATGCAAAGAAGAGAGCTTTTTAGCTCTCTTGCAAAACCTTTTAAACAAAAAGATTTGCAAGAAAGTTTCGTAAGACCCCCATATTATAAAGATATTAATCTTTTTTTGACAAACTGCATAAAATGTGAAACAAAAGATTGTAGTACGGTTTGTGAAGAGAATATTATAAAAATCTTAGAAGATGGTACTCCTAAACTTGATTTTTCAAATTCAGGTTGCACATACTGTGATTTGTGTGCCACTTCTTGCTCTGGTGATGTTTTAACTTTAGAAAATAAAAAACAAATAGAAGCTAAAATAGAAATTGATGTATTATCATGTTTAGCTTGGCAAAATACAATGTGTTTTTCTTGCAAAGACCCTTGTTTGGATGATGCAATAGAGTTTATAGGGTTATTTAGACCTACAATAAAAGACAAATGTACTAATTGTGGATTTTGCATAAAAGTTTGTCCAACAAATGCTATAAAAGTGAGTATCTTATGAGATTAGTAAAATATTTTTTCATTTGTTGCCTTACTTTAAATCTATATTCACAAGAGTTAAAAGAGTTGAAGCCAAATTACTCTTTAAAAGCTAATGGAGGTGTTACAAATTTAGTTTCAAAAGACAATCTTCTTTTAGCATCAACAACTGCAAGTTCTGTTGATATTTTTGATATAGAAAAAAGAGAGTTAATAAACTCAATAAAAGTAGCCAAAATCAAAGACTTCACAAATGAAACAATTGATAGTAAAGTTTACAGTACAGATATAATAAATGATAAAATACTAATTTTGTCTCAAGGACAAAATGGTGGAAGAAATATATTTATTTACCAAAATAATAAACTTGAAAATATTATTAGTGATGAAAATAGACTTTTTATAGCTTATGCAAAATTTTTAGATGAAGAAAATATAATCTATGCTCTTTTATCAAACCAAGTCTATTTATATAACATAAAAGAGAAAAAAATATTAAAAGAGATTCAAGTTTCTCAATCATCTTTTTCTCATTTTGTTATAAATGAAAAAAAGAATACTATTTTTGTAGCAGATGAAAGTGGAATTATTTCAGAAATTGATATAAAAACTTTTAAAAAGACAAAAAGTTTTAAAGGTCAAAATGTAGATAGGGTTTTTCAAGTAGATACAAAAAAAGATAAATTAATTACAGCTGGACAAGATAGAAGAGTTGTTATATACCCTCTTGGATTTGAAAAACCATATTATTTAAGTGTTGATTTTTTAATATACAGTGCGGCTCTAAGTCCTAGTTCAAACAAAGCAGCTTTTTGTTTTGATGAAGAAAATAGTGTTGCCGTTTTTGACACAAATACAAAACAGATTTTATATAAGCTAACAAACAATAAATCTATTTTAACAAATATTATTTTTGTAAATGAAAATGAAATTTTTATTTCAAGTGATGATGAAAATATAAACTATTACAATTTAAAGGAGCCAAAATGAATATTTCAAGTATAGTTGTACAAACACTACCAAAATATCTTGATAGTGTTATAGAAAATCTAAAAAAATCAGGTGTTTGTGATTATCATATGCACGATGAAAAAGGAAGAATTATTATTACTATTGAGGGTGAAAATGTAGAAGAGGAACTTAAAAAACTAAAAGTTATTGAAGCAATTCCACATATTAGTAGTGCTGATATGCAAATGAGTTATAGTGAAGAAGAACTAAGTCGTCATATGCAAGTTCTTGAAAACTCAGATGCTGTTCCTAAAGTTTTAAATGATAAAGATGTAAAAGTAGAAGATATAGTTTATCATGGAGATTTAAGAAGAAAAGATTTAATAGGTTTTGCAAAGCAGTTTGACGAAAAAGGAAACTAAAATGCAGTTTAATAGTGGTAATTTTTTAATAGAAACAATTGTTCCAAAAGATGAGCTTATCGTCTCAAGAACTGATTTAAAAGGAATTATAACTTATGTAAATGATACATTTGCAGAAATTTCAGGTTATAGTGTCAATGAACTAATAGGAAAGCCACATTGTATTGTAAGACACCCTGATATGCCTAGTTCTATTTTCAAAGAACTTTGGCATGATTTACAAACAAAAGGGAAATGGAGTGGATTTGTAAAAAATCTTAGAAAAGATAGCGGTTTTTACTGGGTTTATGCAGAAATATCTGGTGTTTTAAAAGACAATAAATTAGTAGAGTATAAATCTATTAGAACTCCCATTTGTTTCGAAGATAAAAAGAAATATCAACTGTTATATGATGAAATCAAAATAAAAAATAACGAAAAAATAAGAAAAATCACATACGATTAATTACCAAAAAATAAGCAATTGATGATATAATATTCGTCCTTCAAAAATAAAATAAGGAAAAGTATGCCAAATCTTGTTACATCAGAAAATCTTCTAAGGTTAATTACTGAAAACCTGCCTGATTTACTATGGATCAAAGATTTAGAAGGAAATTATATCTATGCCAATGATGCAACTGCAAAAATTCTTTTAAATACAGTCCCTGAAAATTTAATTGGAAAAGATGATTTATATTTTATAAAAATAGAAAGAGAAAAATTTCCAAATAGACCAAATTGGAACACTTTTGGCGAAAACTGTATAGAATCTGATTTAGAAGTTTTAGAAAAATTAGAACCAATCACAGTTAAAGAGTGTGGAACAATCAGAGGTGTTTTAATGCACTTCGAGATAAATAAAGCACCTTTTTATGATGAAAATGGAAAACTAATTGGTATTATTGGAATGGGAAGAGATATAACTTCAGAAACAATACTAGAAGAAGAGAACTATAAATTAACTTATTATGATTTACTTACAAAACTTCCAAATAGACAAAAACTTCTATTAGATATTTTAAAAACAAACCCTAAAGCTTGCATAATTTTCAACATCGATGGTTTTAGAGAAGTAAATGATTTTTTTGGAATTTACAATGCAGATAAAATTCTTCAAGAAGTAGGAAATAGATTTTTTTCAAATAGACTAAAAGCCTATAGAGTTGGTGGAGATGAATTTGTAATAACTTTTCATGATAATCTTTCAAATGATGAATTAAAAGCCAAAGCTTTTGAAATTTTATCTATGCTTCAAGATAAAGAATATTTAATAGAAGATAAAACTATCTCTTTAGGTTTTTCAGCTGGTATTGCAAAAGCCTCAAATAGACTTCTTTCAAAAACTGATATTGCTGTTAATATGGCAAAAAGTTCACATGAAAATATATTTATTTATAACGAAGATGAAAAGATAGAAGAAAAATATAAAGATAATATAAATATGGCATATGAGATAAAAAAAGCTCTTGCTGAAGATAGAATTATTTGTTATTATCAACCAATTGTAGACGTTCAAAATGGTGATATATTAGCTTATGAAACTCTTGTAAGATTAAAAGATACAAATGGAAATATAGTATTACCATTTAAATTTCTTCACTTTTCAAAAAAAATAAAGCTTTATCACAAAATTTCACAAAAAGTTATCTTAAATGCTTGTACTACTTTCAAAAGAAAAAGAGATTTCTTCTCTATAAATTTATCTATTGATGATATAAAAAATCAAGAAACAGTTGATTTTATAATCAAAACTATAAAAAGAACAAGAACAGCTCCAAGAGTAACTTTTGAAATTTTAGAATCTGAAGGAATTGAAAATTATGATGAAGTACTAGATTTTATAAATAAAATCAAAGCTCTTGGTGCAAAAATAGCAATAGATGATTTTGGAAGTGGTTATTCAAACTTTGAGCATCTTTTAAAGTTAAATGTTGATTATATAAAAATAGATGGGTCTTTGATAAAAAATATAACATCAAATGAAAAGCATAAAATTATTGTTGAAACAATATCAAGCTTTGCAAAGAAAATAGGTATAAAAACAGTTGCTGAATTTGTTGAAACTAAAGATATTTTAAATAAGCTAAAAGAATTAGAGATAGACTTTGCTCAAGGATATCATATAGGTGAGTCTCAAGAATTATGGCAAAATTAATATTTTTATTTTTTTTATTACTATCTTTTTCCTACTCAAATACTATTTATAAAGCCTTTGCAGTTGCTATTTATGATGAAAATGGCAAAGGTGAAAATGTTCAACACACAAAAATTACTCAAAATAATTATAATGGTATTTGCTATACAAAAATAGCTATTTTTGGAAATATTAATAATAACTCAAGAATAGAAGTAATTATAGGAAATTCTATTGGAAATTTTGAGAATAAAATTCCTTTGACAAATGACAAAAATATAGTAATTGGCTATGAATACACGTTTAAACACTACACAGTTGAAAAAGGGCATATTGAAGTAAAAATTGACAATAAACTTTATGATTCAAAAGTTTTTGTAAAATAATTTTTACCAATTTAGAAAAAGGTGTATCAAAAATAGCAATAAAATAGCAATTTTTAAGTTTAGAAGTTGTATCATTTTGTCGATGAAGAGGTTTTATCTTTTATGCTTATCTCTCCTTAGTAAAAAAATGTTTCATTTTTTTGGATAAAACCTCCTATCAAAAAGGTCGTTCTCTCCGATTGAGTTTTATATTGTATTTTTTTCATGTTTTTTTAGTAAAACTCAATAAAAAAGGGGAAAAGTTAAACTTTTCCCCTTTTTTTATTTCCTATAAAAGAAAAACGATTTTGTAAATTTTAATCGAGCTAAAACCTTTATTTTAAATAAGGTTTTAGTACTTCAGGAATAGTAACGCTTCCATCTTCATTTTGATAATTTTCCATAATTGCTAAAAGTGTTCTTCCAACTGCTAGACTTGAGCCATTTAAAGTATGTGCAAAAATATTTTTCTTATCTTCTTTATATCTAATTTTTGCTCTTCTTGCTTGAAAATCTCTTGTATTTGAAATAGAAGAGATCTCTCTGAATTTATTTTGTCCAGGGAGCCAAACTTCTAAATCAATTGTAACAGCTGCACTAAATCCTAAATCTCCTGTACAAAGTTGTACTTTTTGATGACAAAGACCTAATGAACTTAATAAATCACTAGCACATTGAACCATTTTTTCAAATACTACCTCTGAATCTTCCTGGGAAGTAATAGCAACCATTTCAACTTTATCAAATTGGTGTTGTCTTATTAATCCTCTTGTATCTCTTCCAGCACTACCTGCTTCTTTTCTAAAACAAGGAGTATAAGATGTAAGCATTAAAGGTAACTCTGATTTATCCAAAATTTCATCATTATAAAGATTAGTTAAACTAACCTCTGCTGTTGGAATTAGATATAAATCCTCTCCTTCAATTTTAAATAAATCATCAGCAAATTTTGGAAGTTGCCCTGTTCCTAAAAGAGTATTTGAGTTTGCCATAAATGGTACATACCACTCATTAAATCCTCTTTGTCTATTAAAATCAAGCATATAATTTATTAAAGCTCTCTCTAATCTAGCACCCTCACCTTTAATTGCTGTAAATCTTGATTTTGCAAGTTTAACTCCTCTTTCAAAATCTAACCAACCACAATTTAAATCCCAATGCTCTTTTGGCTCAAATGCAAAAGTTGGTTTTGTTCCAACAACTTCTAAAATAACATTTTCATTTTCATCAGCACCAACAGGAACAGACTCATCTGGCATGTTTGGTAGTCCTAAAATAATAGAAGATAATTTATCTTCTAAATCTCTTACCTCATCTTCTAAATCTTGTTTTTGATTTTTTAAACCATTTATTTTATCTTGAAGAGCTGTAATATCTAAATTCTCTTTTTTATATCTTCCAAACTCTTTTGACAAAAGATTTTGCTCAGCTGTCACATCTTCCATAGTTTGTCTTTTTTGTTTTGTGTTTATAGATAACTCTTTAAGATTATTTAAAAGTTCGTTATCAACACCTTTTTTTTGTAGAGCTTTTACTACATAATCAAAATCTTTTTGAAGTAATTTTATATCTATCATATTAACTCTTTATCTAAATTTTTCGCGATTATACCCAAAATAAATACCATATCAACTGAAATTAAAAACTCTACTTTTAAATATTTTAGCTACTTTTGATATAATCCTTCAAAATAAATTACAGGCTAAAATAAAGCCTACTAGAAATATTCAAAGGATTAGTTTTGAGAATTTTATCGGGAATTCAACCCTCAGGAACAATACATATAGGAAACTATTTTGGTATGGTAAAAAAGATGATAGAGTCACAAAATGATGGTGAACTTTTTGCATTTATTGCTTCATACCATGCATTAACAAGTGTAAAAGATAAAGAGTTTTTAGAGAAAAACTCTTATGAAGCAGCAATTAACTTTTTAGCGCTTGGAATGGATCCAGAAAAATCGACTTTTTGGATACAACACGATGTAAAAGAGGTTTTAGAACTTTATTGGATTCTATCAAATAACACTTCAATGGGACTTTTAGAGAGAGCTCACTCATATAAAGATAAAACTGCAAGAGGATTAGTAGCAAGTCATGGACTTTTTTCATATCCCGTTTTAATGGCAGCTGATATTTTATTGTTTGATTCAAATGTTGTTCCTGTTGGAAAAGATCAAATTCAACACGTTGAAATGACAAGAGATATAGCAACTTCATTTAATCATGCCTACAAAAAAGAGATATTAACTCTTCCTATTGCAAAAGTTGATGAAGAGGTTGCAACTGTTCTTGGAACAGATGGAGCTAAAATGTCAAAATCTTATAACAATACAATTGATATGTTTTGTCCAACAAAACAGAGAAAAAAACAAGTTATGAGTATCGTAACAGATTCAAAAGAGTTAGACGAGCCAAAAGAGTGGGAAAATTGTAATATTTACAATTTATCAAAGCTATTTATGAATGAAAATGAACTAAAAGATTTACAAAAAAGATATGCAACACCTGGTGAAGGTTATGGTCATTTTAAACTAACACTTCTTGAAAAAATAGAAGATTATTTTAAACCTTATGAAGAAAAAAGAGAGTATTTTGCTTCAAATCCTAAAAAAGTAAGAGAAATTTTAGAATTTGGTGCTCAAAAAGCTAGAAAAATTGCAAGTGAAAAGATGAAAAAAATTAGAGATGTTGTAGGTTTAATTTAAACCTCATCTCTTTTTACAAATAAACATTACCTTATCTGATTTACTATTTGAATATAAAAAAAGATTTCTCTTTTCAACTATTTCAAAACCAATATTTTTCAATATTTTCTCTAAATAGCTTATTTTATAATACTCTTGAACTATCAATCCACTATTTTTTATAAATTTATTATCTTCTTGTTTTTCAAATAAGTAAAAATTTGTAATCAATTTAGAATCTATAAAATCAGAGTTTATTGCTATAAAACTATCTTCTGCATCAATATTTATACTACCTTGTGCAATATTTTCAAAAGCAAAAAGTGTATTTATATCAAATAAAAAATATCCTTCATCATTTAAAGTGAAATGAATATCTTTAATAAACTGCTCAAAGTTTTTCTTTTCAACAAAATTTACAACATCAAAAATAGCAACAGCACAATCAAACTTTTGATTAAGCTCTTTTATTTCTGAATTTTCTGCTTTTAACTCTTTCTCTTTACAAACAGTTACCTGTTCTAAACTATCATCAATTCCTAAATAATTTAAGCCATTTATTCTTAAATTCTCTAAAAAATAACCTCTTCCACATCCAATATCTAAAATATTATCCAGAGAATTTTCCATAATAAATTTCATAAACTCTTTATGTAGAGTATAAGTAGGCTCCTCTAAATCTAAGTATGGTTCAATTTTTGCGTATAAATCTAAATTTGTCATTACAGATATTTTTCTATTCTATCTTTAAGATTAAAAATAGCATCTTTTTTTGCATAAAAAGAGTTTTTGTTTGCTATTAAGTGTGCACTACTTTGCATAATTGTAGGACCTACTTCAAGACCATTTTGCTTCATTGTTTCACCAGTTTCAACAATATCAACAATACAATCACAAAGCCCAACAAGTGGAGCTAACTCAATAGAACCATAAAGTTTTATAATCTCAACAGCCATTGCTTTTTCTTCAAAATATTTCTTTGCTATTTTTTCATGCTTTGTTGCAATAGTAATTTTACTTTTATCAAAATTTATACTCTCACCTGCTCTTAATCCAAAAGCAACTTTACACTTTCCTAGTTTTAAATCCAAAAGTTTGATTAAGTCGTACTCTTTTTCTTCTAAAACATCAAGCCCAACAACTCCTAAATCAGCAGCTCCATGCATTACATAAGTTGGAACATCTTGATTTCTTACATTTAAAAACTTAAATCCACTTTTTTCTAAGATTAATTTTCTATCTTCAAAAACAAACTTCTCTCCAAAAGCTTTTTCGAATCTATCAAGAGTCTCATCTGCAATTCTTCCTTTAGGCAGTGCAATTGTTAGCATCAATTATCCTTTTCATATTTTCAAATATTAATTCTTTTTTATATTGGCTATTTTCAAAAAACTGAGCTAAAAACTCACCATCTCCGCCTGTAAATATTATATTTTTATCTTTACTAATCTCTTTTATTGGTAAAATGATAGATTTTATTAAAGCGTATAAAATAGCATCTTTTGTTTGAAGCGGTATTTTATCCAAATTAATATTTTTTTCAAAATCAGTTTTCTCTATTTTTAGAACTTCTGAAATATTTTCATAACTTTTTACAAAACTATTTAATCCAAGAAGAATAAAACCACCTATATGCTCTGAATCTTCAATAATATCAACTGTTATTGCACTTCCAGCATCAATTATTACTGCGTTTTTTTCAAAATAACAAGCAACAATTCTATCAATTCCCATACCTTTATATGAAGTTTGAAAATTTATAAGAGGTGTTAAATCTTTTGCACTTGGATTTGATTTTAGAAGTTGATTTTGTGATTTTTTGTTTACACTTATATAAAATATATCATCATTAAAACTTGGAATTTCATCCTCTTTGTAGTAATTTACTATTTTATTTTCAATAAAAAATTTTGCACTGCTATTTCCTATATCACATAAAATCAACTCTTATACTCCATCCTAATTCTTTTAAATACTCTTTTGCTTTTGAGCAAAGTGGGCTTGAAATCAACAACTCTTTTACTTTAAAATTATGTCCGACATAACTTGATAAAGTGTTTGTTAATTCTATTAAATCATCTGCATTTTTTCTTATAAATCTACTTTTCGAATCAACTACAAAAATTGCATAAAATTTTAAATCAGTAGTAGTACCAGTAAAAATTCCAATTTTTTTTCTGCTATTTAACTCTTTTGGTAAAATCTCTTTAAACTCTTTAAATAATATTTTCTTTTTTGAAAAATACTCTGTTATCTCTTTCATTTTTGTCCTTAAAACCTTTATTATAACAAACTTTGTATAATTCCAATATCTAAAGAAAAGAAAAATAATGAAGAATATATCTTATGAAGAACAATCAATAATTACAAGAGGTATCATAAAAGCTGCTGTTATAATGAGTGAATATGGTGCTGAAAGTATTTTAATAGAACAAACGGCACAAAGATTAGGTAAAGCTTTGGGTGCAAATAGTGTAGAACTATCTTTAATTCCTTCAGCTATTGTTTTAACAACTCTATACAATGAACAATCTGTAACAACAACAAGAAGGGTACACCATAAACCAATAAATATGAGTATAGTTTGTGAAATACAAAAGATAGTTTTGAAAATGGAAAAAAATGATTACGATATAAACTATCTTTATACTATTTTAAAAAATATTGAACCAAACTACTACAATCGTTGGTTGGTCGTTTTTATGGTGGGACTAGCTTGTGTTAGTTTCGCATATTTGCAAGGTGGAGATTTGTTTTCACTTGGTATAACATTTGTTGCATCTAGTATTGCTATGATTACTAGACAAGAGTTATCAAAAAGAAGATTTGTGATGATTATAACCTTTGGAATAACAGCATTTGTGGCAACTTTAATCGCTGGTGCATCAAAATTGTATGGATTTAGCTCAACACCAAATATTGCACTTGCAGCAAGTGTTTTATTGCTTGCACCTGGGTTTGCTTTTGTAAACTCATTTTTAGATTCTTTTAAAGGTTACATGATGATGGGTTGGGGACGATGGATGGAAGGAACGATTCTTACACTTGCTACATCTGTTGGAATAATATTTGCAATATCACTTTTGCGAATTTGAGGTAAATATGGAACTAATTTTAAAACTTTTAATTGAAGG
The DNA here is from genome assembly GCA_964384195.1 of uncultured Aliarcobacter sp. Classification (GTDB taxonomy): domain Bacteria; phylum Campylobacterota; class Campylobacteria; order Campylobacterales; family Arcobacteraceae; genus Aliarcobacter. The sequence continues at coordinate 11,766 of CAYLKG010000003.1, forward strand.
AATTTTTGCTAGCTTCGCATCTTTGGGCTTTGCAATGGTTTTTAATGTACCAAAAAATACATTGAAATATTGTGCATTTGGTGGAGCAATAGTATATGATTTAAGAACTATATTTTTAACTCTTGATTTTGGAATAGAGATTTCAACATTTTTGTCTTCAGCAATTATAGGAATTATTGCACTTTACTGGTCAAGAAAATACAAAATTCCAAGACCTGTTTACACTGTTGCTTCTATAATTCCAATATTGCCTGGGACTTTTGCTTTTAGTGCAATGATTACACTAATAGACATAAATAGATATGGAACAAATCCCGAACTTGTTGAATTATTTATTCACAATGGTCTAAAATCTGTATCTATATTATTCGCTATAACTTTTGGACTTGTTCTTCCATCTTTATATTTTTTAAGGCTTAACAGACCAGTTATTTAATATAACTGGTGTGTTTTTATAAACTCATCATCAATATCTAAAATTTTTCTCTCTCTTAAAGAATCAATTACAGATTTTGTACAATTTACATCTCCTGGCCATCTTCTACTAAAATTATCAAAGCTATTTTTATTTGTACCATCAAGACAAAGTGTATTTGCCTCTATATATAAATCTCTATTTGAATCAATATTATTTGTAACTCTCCAAATTAACATATATGGATTGTCTAAATCATTTGTTTTTTCATCCACAATTATTAATATCTTAATATTTGAATATAGAGGTTTCAAATCTTCAAAAATATATTTTTGAGATCTTTGTTTATCAACACTAATCACACAAACAGGATTTTTTGTATCTTTGTAGTACTGCTTAAGTCCTTTAATTTCAGAAGATATACTTTGCATTTTACTTAAAAGTTCTACATCATCAAGTATTGTAATTCCTAACTCTTCAATCTCATTTCCAGTGCAATCAAGCCCCAATTTTCCACCAACTGCAAATTTAGGACTAGAGTGGTCTAAATGATCTATTACTCCTTTTGAAACTAAAATATCATCAATATTTATTCTATTTAGTATATATCTTATTATCTCATCATGAGAAATTAGTTTTGGAGCATCATTATTTACAAAAATAGCATGTTTTACAAAACTCATCTGCCCTACTCCCCAAAATGCGTGCATCATTTGATTTGCATGACCTGGATAAAAGCTATTTATTTTTGCCAAAATAAGATTATGATAAACACCATTTTCAGGCATATAATAATCAATTAAATCAGGCGCAGTTGTTTTTAATAAAGGCAAAAATATTCTCTCAGTTGCATACCCCATATATTTATCTTCCAATGGAGGTTTTCCAACAACTGTTGCCAAAAATACTGGGTCCTTTTTAGATGTAATTGCAGATACTTCCATAAAAGGAAATTCTTCTTCCAATGTATAATATCCAGTATGATCACCAAAAGGTCCTTCAATTTTTAGTTTACTTGTATCAACAAATCCTTCAATAATATAATCATTATCTTCAGGAACCCAGATATCATTCGTTATTGATTTTACTAATCTTGCTGGAGAGTTTTTCACAAATCCATAAAGCATAAGTTCAAAAACACCAATTGGAAGAGGAGCTTGACCACACCAAATATACATAGGATCTCCACCAATTCCAATTGAAACTGGCATTTTTTTACCTGCTTTTTTGTATTCATGGAAAAAGTGATTGCTATCTTTGTGAATTTGCCAATGCATTCCTAGTGTATTATCAGGAAAAACTTGTAATCTATACATACCTAAATTTTTGAGTTCTCCACTCAAACTTTGAGTATAAACTTGTCCCATGGTAATAAAAGGACCACCATCTTCTTCCCAAGTTGTAACAACTGGTAAATCACTAAGTTTTACATCTGTACCAAGTTTTACAACTTCTTGACACTCACCTTTTCCTTTAATTTTTTTTGGAATAGTATTTTTCAATGAAAAAAGTTTTCCAAAAGTTGATAATTTTTCACTAAAGGTAACAGGTGGTTTCATTTTTAAAAGAGTTTCAATTTCTGTAGCAATTTTATTCCCATCTCCAATAAATAATTTTACAGCCTCTTCATTACAAAAAACATTCATTAAAACAGGTTCTTTAAACTTTTTATTATTTTTTTTATCAACTACATTTGTAAAAAGAATAGCCTTTGAATCAGGCTTTTTCACCTCAACATAAGCAACATGTGGAATTTCAAGATTAATATCAAGTTCTTCGTCAATTATCTTTAAAAGATTATGTTTTTTTAATACTTCTATAGCTTTTTTCATAAGATTCCTAAAATATTTTATTATTGGAATTTTATATCATTTTATGCTTTAAGATAAACTAAGTAAAAAATAAAATAATTTTTACAAATAAATTTTTAATTATTTTTAAAGTAAGTATTACTTTTTTTCTCATTATATTTCACAAATATTGTTTTATTGACTTATAAACTATGCTTAAAATTTAAAATAAGATACAATCCTCTTTAGTTTAAAATTCACTCATTAGGAAAAAAGATGTCAACTGAGTTAATCCTAGCTTCTACTATTTTCATCGCAATTGGTGTAGTTTTATCTCTGTTCTTTGTTTCAACTAAATATATTGGACCAAATAACAAAGACTCTATTATTAAAAATTCTGTTTACGAAAGTGGGGTTACAAACCCAATTGGTACTACAAAAATAAGGTTTTCTATTAAATTCTATTTAGTTGCGATATCTTTCTTATTATTCGATGTTGAACTTGTTTATATGTTCCCTTGGGCTATAAATGTTGTAGAATTAGGATATCTTGGTTTGATAAAAATGTTTATCTTTATGGGACTACTATTTGCTGGATTAATTTATATCTATAAGAAAAAGGCTTTACTATGGGATTAGGAATTGAATCAAGTTTAGGTGATAGCATACTTACAACAAAGCTTGATGCTGCTGTAAATTGGGGGAGATCTTATTCTCTTTGGCCAATGGCATTTGGAACTGCTTGTTGTGGTATTGAATTTATGGCTGTTGCTGCATCAAGATATGATGTTTCAAGATTTGGAGCTGAAGTTGTGAGATTTTCACCAAGACAAGCAGATTTGCTTATAGTTGCAGGAACAATTTCATACAAACAAGCTCCAATTTTAAAAAAAATATATGAGCAAATGTGTGAGCCTAAATGGGTAATTTCTATGGGAGCTTGTGCTTGTAGTGGTGGTTTTTATGACAACTATGCGACAGTTCAAGGAATCGATGAAATAATTCCTGTGGATGAATATGTAGCTGGTTGTCCTCCAAGACCAGAAGCTGTTCTTGATGCTATTATGAGAATTCAAGAAAAAGCAAAAAATGAATCAATTATAAAAGATAGAGTAAAAGAATATAAAGGATTTTTAGATGCTTAAATGTGATTTATTAATTGATTCAAAAGATTTAAGACAAACTATTCTTAAATTAAAAAAAGATGAGGATTTTACAATCCTTTTAGATATTTCTGGAATTGATTACTTAAAATTTCCAGATATTACTCCTTCAAGATTCGCACTTGTTTATATTTTGAGAAGTTCTGATTTTAAAAAAGAAATTACTGTAAAAACTTTTGTGAGTGATGAAACTTTAAGCTTAGATTCAATTTATGATATATTTGCTTCAGCTAACTGGGCTGAAAGAGAAGCTTATGATCAATATGGAATCAAATTTTTAAATCATCCAAATCTAAAAAGAGTTTTAAATCACAAACAATTTGTTGGGCATCCTTTAAGAAAAGATTATACTATTACAAAAGGGCAGATCTGTACAGAAACAGATGATTTAATGGATGAAATGACTCCATTGCTCGAATCAAAAGGCTACACAAAAGAAGAGATAGAAGATTTGATGCTATTAAATGTTGGACCTTCACATCCAGCTTCTCATGGAACAATTAGAAATTTTGTGGCAATGGAAGGTGAAACAATTACTGCTTGTGTAACTGAAATTGGTTACTTACATAGAGGTTTCGAAAAAGCTTGTGAGCACCATACATATTCTCAAGTTATTCCATATACAGATAGACTAAATTATTGTAGTGCGATACTAAATAACATTGGTTGGGCTAAAGCAATTGAAGAGATGTTAAATATTGAAATAACACCTAGAGCAAAAATGATTAGAATTGTTATTGGGGAATTGAGCAGAATAATCGATCACTTCGTTTGTAATGCAGCGAACATGGTTGACTTAGGTGGTCTTACAAGCCTTTGGTATTTGTTTGGAGCAAGAGATCAAGCTTATGATTTATTATCGAAATTAACAGGTGCGAGACTTACAAATACTTATACAAGAATTGGTGGTTTAGAATTTGATTTATATGATGGTTTTGCTGAAGATTTAGAAGAGATTCTAAAAACTGCAGAAAAAAGTATAGATGATGTATTATCTTTAATTGCTCATAACAGAATTTATCAAGATAGAACTCAAGATGTTGGAGTTATAAAACCTGATTTTGCTTTAGCAAATGGTATCTCAGGACCAAATTTAAGAGCAGCAGGAGTTGCTCATGATTTAAGAAAAGACAAACCTTACTATGGATATGAAAATTTTGATTTTGATGTAGTAATAGGTAGTCATGGTGATGTTTATGACAGAATGATGTGTAGATTTGAAGAGTCAGTTCAATCTATCAAAATTATTAGACAGGCTATGAAAAATATGCCAGAAGGTCCTATTAATGTATATGCACCAAATGTTATGCTGCCTTTGAAAAAAGATGTTTATGGAAATATTGAAGGTTTAATGAATCAATTTAAGCTTACTTTTGAAGGTATTATTGTTCCAAAAGGTGAATATTATAGTTCAACTGAAGCTGCAAATGGAGAATTAGGATTCTTTATTGTAAGTGATGGAAGTGGTAGGCCGTACAGAGTAAAATGTAGACCACCATGTTTTTATTCACTTGCAGCATATTCAAAAATTGTTGAAGGAACTATGCTTGCAGATTCTGTTATTACAATGGCTAGTTTGAATTTTATTGCTGGGGAGTTTGATAGATAATGAGTAATTTTAGTTATACACCAGAAAATGAGGAAAAATTCCAAGAATATGCCTCAAGATATCCAAAAATCGACTCTTGTATGTTACCAGCACTTTGGTTAGTGCAAGAGCAAGAAGGTTGGGTAAGTCCAGAAGCTATGATTTATGTAGCCCAAAAAGTGCAAAAAAGTCCAATGCAAGTATATGAAGTAGCAACTTTTTATACTATGTTCAATTTAAAACCAAAAGGTAAATATCATATCGAACTATGTAAAACTGTTTCTTGTATGCTTATGGGAGCAAAAGAACTTAAAAAACATATAAAAGAGACTTTAGGACTAGAACCAGGTCAAACGAGTGCTGACGGTCTTTTCACTTTTAGTGAAGTTGAATGTCAAGGTGCTTGTGGAGACGCTCCAATGATTGCACTAAATAATGTTTATCATGGAAAACTAACAAAAGAAAAATTAGAAAAAATAATTTGGGAGTGTAAAAATGATAACTAGAATCGTAAGTAAAAATTTTGATATTCCAAACTCACACAAACTTGAAGTTGCTTTGGCGAATGGTAGATATTCATCAATAGAAAAACTTTTCACAATGAAACCTGAAGAAGTAACAGCTGAAGTTACAAAATCAGGTCTTAGAGGAAAAGGTGGAGGTGGTGCTGCTTGTGGACCTAAATGGGAACTTATGCCACCAGTTGATGAAAGACCAAGATATTTAATAGTAAATGGGGACGAAAGTGAACCTGGAACTTTTAAAGATAGACAAATTTTCCAATACGATCCACATCTTCTAATCGAAGGAATTATCTGTACTTGCTGGGCAATACAAGCAAATCATGCTTATATATACATAAGAGGTGAGTATAAATTCTTTATTGATAGATTAAATGAAGCTATCCAAGAAGCTTATAAAGCAAAAATTATCGGTGATAAAATCATGGATAAATATGATTTTAAAGTTGATATTACAGTTCATAGAGGTGGTGGAGCTTATATTTGTGGAGAAAAATCTGCGCTAATCGAATCTCTTGAGGGTAAAAGAGGACATCCAAGACTTAAACCTCACGGGAAAGAGTGTGAGTGGTTCTACGGACAACCAGCAACAGTAAATAATGTTGAAACTATATCTTCTGTTCCAAACATTGTAGAAAATGGAGCGGAAGGATATACAAAATATGGTACAGAAAAGTCTCCAGGAACTATGCTTTTTGCTATTTCAGGACCTGTTAAAAATCCTGGTGTTTACGAAATGGAATATGGAAATAAAATGATTGATTTTCTTAATGTTCTTGGAGGAGGGATGCTTGAAGGTAAGAAACTAAAAGCAATAATCCCAGGAGGAACATCTTGTCCTATTTTAACAGCACAAGAAGTAGAAAAAGCAGTTTTAGATTATGAATCAATGTGGGATATTGGATCGACTTTAGGTACAGGAGGGATGATAGTAATAGATCAAGATGCATCAATGGTAGATGTGGCTAAAAACATTATAGAATTTTATCACCATGAGTCATGTGGACAATGTACACCTTGTAGAGAAGGGTGTGGATGGATTGATAAAATTTTAGAAAAAGTTTTAAAGAAAGAGGCACAAAAGAAAGATTTACAAACTATTCTTGATGTGTGTGACACTATGAATGGGAAAACTGTATGTGTTTTTGCACCTGCAGTAAAGGATATTATTGCAAGTATAGTGCAAAAATTTCCTGAAGAATTCGAAACATATTTACAAAAATAAATTTAATAAAAAAGGATATAAAAATGGCTAAAAATACAATGACTTTTACAGACAATAGAAGCGGTAAAACTTATGAATATAATATTATAGATGGAACAAGAGGACCTAGCGTTGTTGATATATCAACTTTCTATAAAGATTCAGGAATGTTTACTTTTGACCCTGGGTACACTTCAACAGCTGCTTGTGAATCAAAAATAACTTTTATTGATGGTGAAAATTCTGAACTAAAATATAGAGGTATTGATATAGCTGATTTAGCTGGAAAACACTCTTTTTTAGATGTTTCTTACTTATTAATGAATGGTGAACTACCAAATGCTAAAGTTTCAAAAGCTCTTGACTTAGAAATTAGACATAGATCTTTTGTTGATGAGGGAATTATCAGACTTTTTGATGCATTACCAGATAGAGCACATCCAATGGCAACTATGGGAGCTGCAACTATGGCACTTTCAGCATACTATAAAGACCACTTACACTTAGAAGATGAAGAAGAATTCAAAACTATGCAAAATAGAATTCTTGCAAAAATGCCTACAATTGCTGCTATGGCATATAGAAATTCAATAGGTACTCCACTTATTTATCCAGATGTAGATAGATATTTCACTGAAAACTTCTTATATATGTTAAGAGCATATCCAGGAGGAAAAATGAAACATTTAGCTGATGGTTCAAATCAAGAAATTACTCAAATTGAAGTTGATGCACTTGATGCTATTTTAACTCTACATGCAGACCACGAACAAAATGCTTCTACTACTACAGTAAGAAATGTTGGTTCTACAGAAGCTCACCCTTATGTTGCTATCGCTTCAGGAATTTCAGCATTATGGGGATCAGCACACGGTGGAGCAAATGAAAAAGTTATGGATCAATTAAAAATGATTGGTGATGTTAAAAATGTGGCTTCGTACATTGCAAAAGCAAAAGATAAAAATGATCCATTTAGATTAATGGGATTTGGGCATAGAGTTTATAAAAACAGAGACCCAAGAGCTGAAACTTTAAAAGGATTACAAGATCAATTAAGAGAAAAATTAAATCTTGATTCAAAACTTTTAGATATTGCTAAAGCGGTTGAAGAAGCGGCTTTAAGTGACAGTTATTTCAAAGAAAGGGGTTTATATCCAAATATAGACTTCTATTCAGGAGTAATTTTAACAGCTCTTAAAATTCCAGTAGAAATGTTTACTCCGATATTCGTTATTGGTAGAACTCCAGGATGGATTGCACAATGGGCTGAATTAAAAAGAGATCCAAAACATAAAATTGCAAGACCAAGACAATTATATACAGGTAAATAATAGATTAAAATATTCAAAAGGGGATATGCTTATGGCCGAAACAGTTAGTATTACAATTAATGGTATTCAATTTCAAGCTAGAAAAGGTAGCTTGTTGATTGATAAATTAATCGATGAAAATATTCATATTCCCCACTTTTGTTATCACCAAGCGTTGGGGAAAGATGGGAATTGTAGAATGTGTATGGTTGAAATCGATGGTCAAAAAAGACCTCAGATTGCCTGCGATACACCTATTAAAGATGGGATGATTGTACGAACAAAGGGTGAAAAAATAGAAAAAGTAAGACGTGATATTTTAGAACTTGAACTAATAAATCATCCAATTGATTGTCCAACTTGTGACCAAGCTGGTGAATGTAAATTACAAGATTATTATATGGAATCTGGTTTTTATGCTTCAAGAGTAAATCTTGATGCTAAAAATGAAGCTAGAAAAAGAGTTGATTTAGGCTCAAATGTAATGCTTGATGAAGAGAGATGTGTTTTATGTCTAAGATGTGTAAGATTTTGTAAAGATATTACAAAAACTGCTGAATTAGGTGTAGTTTCAAGAACAGACCACTCTGTAATTGGTACATTTCCAGGTAGACCTTTAAGCAATCCATATGCAATGAATGTAGTTGATCTTTGTCCTGTTGGAGCATTAACAAGTAAAGATTTTAGATTTAAACAAAGAGTTTGGTTTTTACAAAGCTTTGAAGCTATTTGTAATGGTTGTTCAAAAGGATGTAACATAAGCGTAGATCATAGAAAAGAAAAATACAAAGATGATATGATTTACAGATTCAGACCAAGAACGAATAAAGCAGTAAATGGTTGGTTTATATGTGATTATGGAAGATTATCACACCATAATGAATCAACAAATAGATTCGAAACTGCCTTAATAGAAAAAAATGAGTCAACTCTTTCTAACGCTATTATTAATATCTTTAAAGAATTATCATCTTCACAAAATATATTAATGCTTCTAAGCCCTAACTTATCTTATGAAGAGATGATAAATACAAAAGCATTAGCTAATAAATTAAATATAAAATTAAGTGGATACTCTCCAAATACTTATGATGATTCTTTTGCCGATGATTGGTTAAAAAAATCAGATAGAAATGCAAATAGAGCATCATTTAAAGAAATTGGGATAGATGAAACTAAAGAGTTTTTTGAAAAATCTTTAAATGAAGCAAAAACTGTTTTTGTTGTTGAAAACAGTTATTTTGAAGACAACTTAAAATTACTTGAAAATAAAAAAGTTATATCTTTGTTCTCACATCATTGTTTAACTATTGGAAACTCTAATATTGCTGTTCCTGTGGCATCTTTTTATGAAAAAAGTGGTTCTTATATAAATTGTGATGGAATTAAACAAAAAGTTGTTTCAAAAATGGAAAAAAACAATCCAATGCCTACAATTACAACAATAATTGAAGATATTAAATCTATGATTGAAAAAGGAACTATATGAGCAATACAGTTATAATTATAGTAAATATTGCACTATCTGTTATCTTAGCTGTTGGTCTAACTCCACTTTGGGTTTGGTGGGAGAGAAGAATAGCTGGTTTTATTCAGGATAGAAGCGGTCCAAATAGATGTAATATTGGTGTATTTAGACTTGGTGGACTAATTCAAAGTATTGCTGATATGTTAAAACTTATTTTTAAAGAGGATTTTGTTCCTTCTCATATTAAAAATAAGTTTTTCTTCACAATAGCTCCAGTTATTGTATTTTTCTGTTCTTTCTTAACTTTTGCAGTTATTCCTTATGGAGATGTTTTTGTTTACGATGGAACTTCACACACAATGCAAGCAATTCCAAACCATTTAGGAATTATGTGGTTTGTGGCTTTTGCAGGGCTTAGTGTTTATGGAATTATTTTAGGTGGTTATTCATCTGGAAGTAAATATGGTCTTTTAGGTTCAATAAGAGCTTCAGCTCAAGTTATTTCATATGAAGTTGCAATGGGATTGGCAATTATTTCTATGATTATCTCTTATGGTTCAATTCATTTAACAGATATGGTAAATGCTCAAGCTGGAACATATTTTGGGATTATTCCTATGTGGGGAGTATTTATTCAACCAATTGCAGCAATTATTTTTATAGTTTGTGCATTTGCAGAGACAAATAGAGCTCCATTTGACTTAGCTGAAGGTGAAAGTGAAATTGTTGCTGGTTATCATACTGAATATAGTGCTATGAAATTTGGACTTTTCCAAGTTGGTGAATATGCAGCAATGAGTGCATCAAGTGCAATTATTGTAACTTTATTTTTTGGTGGTTATCAAATACCATGGATGGATACAGCAACTATTCAAGCAAATATAAATTATGTAATTTTAGCAATTGTGATAACTTTGCCTATTTTAATTTATATTTTTACTAGTTGGATTAAGAAAAACAACAAAGCTATTGGACAAAATACAAGTAGAGAAAAAGAGACAAAAATTTTAGTTACTACTTTTTGGCTTTTAGGTATTGGAGTTTCTGCTTTACTAATTTCATTTTTAGTAACAGGTTTAGGAGAAAATGGAGTTAATATAGTAACTGCAGCTTTACAAATAGGAACTTTTTTAATTAAGTTTTTTATGATGGCGTTTGTATTTATGTGGGTTAGATGGACAGTTTTAAGATTTAGATATGACCAACTTCAAATGTTAGGATGGAAAGTTTTAATTCCATTAGCATTGTTAAATATTGTTGTAACTGCAATATTTATAGTTGTAAAAGGAAGTTAATATGGCAATAAAAGTAGTACCAAGATATGGGAATTCATTTAAAGATAAATTATATCTTCCAGCAATAGCTGGAGGTATGAAAACAACTTTTAAACACTTCTTTAAAAATTTAAAAGATGTTGAGAATGTTAATACTTTACAGTATCCAGAAGTTCAACCAACGGATATAACAGAAAGATATAGAGGAGTTCATAGACTTACAAAGCATGATGATGGAACTGAAAAGTGTGTTGCTTGTTTTATGTGCGCAACTGCTTGTCCTGCTGAGTGTATATTTATTGAAGCAGAAGAGAGATTTGATGGAGTTGATGAAAAAAGACCAAAAGAGTTTAAAATTGATCTTTTAGAGTGTGTATTCTGTGGATATTGTGTTGAAGCTTGTCCGTGTGATGCAATACGAATGGATACAGGAATTTTTTCATTTACAGCTTCAAGTAGAGAAGAGTTTCTATTAGACAAAAAAGCTCTAATGAAAAATGAAAGATCAAAGGATTTTGAATGATTGCAAATATTATTTTTTTAGCTCTTGCTTTTTTTGCAATAAGTGGCGCAATAGCAATGATAGTTTATAAAAATCCTATGTTTAGTGCTTTAGGTGTTTTAATATCTATGTTAAGTATAGCTGGAATGTTTGCCCTTTTAAATGCAACTTTCTTATTTTTGATACAAATAATAGTTTATGCTGGAGCTATTATGACTCTAATTTTATTTATTTTAATGTTCTTAAATATAAATGAAGAAGACCTTCCGAATGAACCAAATAAATATAGATTAATTATTATTGGTGCAATTATTATGCTTCCATTGAATATTTTAGTTTTAAAAGCTGTTTCTCTTTTGCCCGAAAAAGATATGTCAACATTAGATACGAATTTTGGTGATTTGAAACCTCTAGGAATAACTTTGTATGATAACTGGATTGTTGCAGTTGAGTTAATATCAATTCTTCTCTTAATAGCACTTGTTGGTTCAGTTGTACTTGCTAAAAAAAGAAAAACTAAAATTATAGATAAGGAGGATTAAAAAATGATATCACTTACTTCTTATGCCTTTGTTTCGATGATGCTTTTTAGTATTGGAGCAATAGGAGTAATTGCAAGAAAAAATATCTTTGTAATTTATATGTCAATTGAAATGATGCTAAATGGTATAAATCTATTTTTAGTAACATTTGCTAGATACCATTTTAATATAGATCCACAAATTATATCTATAATTGTAATATCTATTGCTGCTGCTGAAGCTGCAATATTTTTATCTGTAATTATTCTATTATATAGATCTAAAAAATCTTTAGATACAGATTTATTTACATCTCTTGCTCAAGGAGAGAAAGAATGAGTACAAATTTATTAATTTGGATAATTTTATCTCCATTAATTGGAGCAATTTTAAATGGTGCTTTATATTTTTATAATATTAAAAAAAGAAATATTGGTGAATTACCTTTTGCAATTATAGGAACACTAACTCCTTTAATATCTTTTTTAATCACACTTTCATTATTCCTAAGAATGATAGAAGAAAAAATAATATTTAAACAACATATTTTTACTTGGTTAAATATATCAAGCTTAAATGTTGATATGGCATTTTTGGGTGATAATTTGGCTATTTTTATGTCAATGTTTGTAACTTTTGTTGGTTGGCTGATTCATATATATGCTGTTGGTTATATGAAAGATGATGAAGGATTTGGTAAATTCTTTGCTTATTTTAATCTTTTCTTAGCTTCAATGCTAATTTTAGTTTTAGCTGATAATCCAGTAATTTTATTTATTGGTTGGGAAGGTGTTGGAGTTTGTTCATACCTTTTAATTAAATTTTATTATGGTGATAAAAACAATGTACTTGCAGCAAACAAAGCATTCATTGTAAATAGAGTTGGAGATTTTGGTTTCTTATTAGGAATTGCGACGCTATTTTTTGCTTTAGGACAAGTTGATTTATCTTTTAGTTCAATAGAAGCAAATTTAGGAAATACAACAAATGGTTGGCTTCTTTTAGCTGGTTTCTTACTTTTTGTTGGAGCTATGGGAAAATCAGCACAAATTCCACTTTACACTTGGCTTCCTGATGCAATGGCAGGACCAACACCAATTTCAGCACTAATTCACGCGGCTACAATGGTTACTGCAGGTGTTTATATGGTTGCTAGATTTCATTTTTTGTATAGTGGAATAGAAGAAGTTGGAACATTTATAGCTTATATTGGAGCTTTTTCTGCTTTACTTGCAGCAATTATTGCTACAAGACAAACAGATATCAAAAAAATTCTTGCTTATTCAACTATGAGTCAACTTGGATATATGTTTATAGCTGTGGGACTAGGTTTTTATTCTACTGGGCTATTCCATGTTTTCACTCATGCATTCTTCAAAGCTATGCTATTTATGGGTGCTGGAGGAGTGATTTTAGCACTTCATCATGAGCAAAATATTTTTAACATTGCAAAACATAGAGCAAGTCTTCCTATTATTTCAACTACTTTTTTAATAGGGGTTATTGCTATTTCAGGAATTCCTCCATTTTCAGGATTCTTTTCAAAAGATGCAATTTTAACAGTAGCATTTCAAGAAGGACATTATTTAATATACGCAATTGCATTATTTACTGCATTTTTAACTGCATTTTATATGTTTAGATTGTATTTTGTTGTATTTGTTACTCCAAATCATCATAAAAAAGAATACGTTTACACAAGTAAAACAATTACTATCCCTCTTTTGATTCTAGCTATTGGAGCTATTGGGGCAGGATTCTTAAATTTCCCAACAATTTTTGGTGGAAGTCATATGGTTGATTCTTTCCTTGGGAGCTTAAATTCTAAATCAATTACAATATCTCATGAAACTGAGTATATATTGATGGCTCTTTCAATACTTGTTGCTTCTTTAGGAATTTTTGTTGCGTATAAAAAATATGCAAACTTTGATTTAGAAAAACCAGAACTTGAAGTTGGTTTTGTTGGAAGAAAACTTTATGTTGATGAACTTTATGACTTTATATTTGTAAAAGGTCTAAAAGGTCTTTCAAAATTATTTGACAAAGTTATTGATGATAAGATTATTGATGATACAATCATGAGAGTATCAACTGGATTTTTAAACGTAGGTAAAAGAGTTGCAACTCTTCAAAATGCAAATGTAAGATTTTATGCAGTTTTCATGCTTTTAGGTATGACTTTTGCATTTATTTACCTATATATTTCGTTAGGATTGTAATATGAATCAAGTAATACTTTCATTTATTATTTTTTTACCAGCTATTGTGGCTTTTTGCCTAATGTTTGCAACAAAAGAGGTTAAAACTGTTAGAAATATCTCTTTTATTACAACAACTTTTGTTTTAGCTTTAGCTTTAAAACTATTTATGGATTATGAAGCTAACTCTTCTATGCAATTTGTTGTAAATGTTCCTTGGATAGAAAACTATGGTATTAATTACTATTTGGGTCTAGATGGATTTTCATTAACAATTTTAATGATGATAGCAATTTTAATTCCTTCATCTTATGTACTTCTTTGGGAAAAAGACAATAAATCATATTTTATAAATATGCTTTTAGTTCAAACAGGAGTTACAGGAGCTTTATTATCTTTAGACATAGTTCTATTCTATTTCTTCTGGGAGCTTATGCTAATTCCTATATTCTTAATGATTGGAATGTATGGAAGTGGTGATAAAGTTGCTACAACTTTAAAAGTAACTATTTATACAATGGCTGGTTCATTGTTTATGTTACTTGCAATTTTTTATTTAGGAATGAGCTATTTCAATGAATTTGGAACTTGGTCATTTGCATATAATGAATTAGCAAAAATATCATCATTAGATGCTTCTACAAAAACTTGGTTATTTTTAGCATTTTTATTTGCTTTTGCAATAAAAATTCCATTATTTCCTGTTCATACTTGGATTATGGCAACATATAAAAATGCTCCAACAGGTGCTGTTTTTATTCTATCTTCTATTATGGCAAAACTCGGAATTTATGCAGTAATTAGATTTTTGATTCCAATATTCCCAGCTGAAGTAGAACTATATTCTACTTATTTAGTTGCTATTGGTATTTTTGGGATGGTATATTTTGGAGTTGCTGCATTAACTCAAGAAGATATAAAAAGAATGTTCGCATACTCGTCTGCATCTCACTTAAGCTTTATTGCAGCTGGTGTATTTTCATTGACTACTTATGGTATAAATGGTGCTTTGTATTTAATAATGGCTCACGCAATTGCAACAGGCGCTCTGTTTTTACTAGTTGGAAATATTCAAGATCAAACTGGAACTAAAAAAATTAAAGATTTAGGTGGAATTGCTAAAAAAGCGCCAATTCTAACTTTTATTTTTGCAATTATGCTATTTTCAAATGTTGGACTTCCTGGAACAAGTGGATTTGTATCTGAATTCTTAATTATATTTGGAGTATTTCAATTTAACATATACCTTGGAATTATTGCAGCTTTATCAGTTATTATAGGCGCATCATATATGCTTTGGATGTTCCAAAGAGCAATTTTACAAGACAGAGATGAGTCTCTTGGTGAATTAAAAATGAAAGATTTAAAAATAAAAGAAATTTTAGCTTTAGCTCCATGGATAATTTTAATATTTGTTATGGGATTTTTTCCAGATATTTTTACAAATATCTATGAGCCAACTGTAAACTCATATTTACAAGACATTTTTCAAATTGGAGCAACAAAATGAATCAATTTATTTTAGTATTACCAACTCTTACAATTTTAGTTGGGGCATTAGTACTAATGCTTTTAAGCATGTATGAAAAAGTTTCTACAAAAACTAATATTGTTGCAACATCAGTATTTTTGATTATAGCTCTTATATTTTCATTAATAAATATAAATAATAGCTACTCTGTACAGCCTTATGATAGTTTTTTACATAATGTTCTTACGTTTGATACATTCTCAAATTTCTTTAATACGATGCTTATTTTTGGAACTCTTTTAACTGTTCTAATTGGTGAGAGCTATTTTAGAAATAGAGATTATTTCAAAGGTGAATTCTTCAGCTTAATCTTATTTTCTTTGTTTGGAATGATGATTTTGACTCAAGCAAATGAACTTATTACTGCATTTATTGCTTTAGAAATTGCATCTTTTGCAGTTTATATAATGGTTGGATTCAATCAAGATAATTCAAAAAGAATAGAAGCTTTATTTAAATATCTTGTTTTAGGTGCTTTTGTTGGAGCTTTCTTCCTTTTAGGTTTAGTTTTAGTTTATGGAAGTGTAGTATCAACTAATTTTGCAGACATAAAAGCTTATATTGATGTAGCTAGCGTAAATGATTTAGTTTTAGTTTATATTGGTTTAACTCTAATCTTATTTACTTTCCTTTTCAAAATTTCAGCATTTCCTTTCCAATCATGGTTGCTAGATGTTTATCAAGGTGCACCAATGATCGTAACTGCATTTATGGCTTCAACATTTAAAATTTCTATTTTTGCATTTTTCCTTAGATTAATTCTTGATACAATAGCACCTATTTTTGATTTCTGGGATAGTTTATTAACTATTGTAGTTCTAATAACCCTAGTTATAGGAACTTGGCTTGCACTTACTCAAGAAAAAGTAAAAAGAATGCTTGCTGCATCTTCAATAGTTCATACAGGATATATCCTAATGGCTTTTGTAGCATTAACTTATGAAAATGCTCAAATAGCAAATATAGACATATCTTATTCAATTATGTTTTATTTACTAGCATATATGTTGGCTGCTCTAGGCTCTTTCGGATTGGTATCTCAAATTAATTCAAAATCAGTAATTAGGGTTACATTTAGTGACTTCAATGGGCTAGGGAAACAAAGACCTTTTTATGCTCTAATGCTTACAATATTTCTACTTTCTCTTGCTGGAATTCCTGGAACTATAGGATTTATTGGAAAACTTTATGTATTTACAGAAACAATTAAAGCAGGTTATGTACTAATTTCTATTTTAGCAATTCTTGCAACTATCGTTTCTATTTATTATTATTTTAGATTAATTGCAGCAATGTATTTTTATGATTTAAAAGAAGAATGTGAATCACAAAACTTTAATGAAAAAAGTGTATCAAATTATGCAATAGCATTTGTAGCAATTGCAACTATTATTGGAGGGATTGGAAGTGCTGTCATTTTCTTTATCCCAACATTTAGTATAGATACAATTACTCATCTTACAAATATAGCTATTGAGTCACTATCTCTAAACTAATTGTTTAGAAAAGAAACAAACAAAAATTTCTCTATATACCAAAAATCCCCACTTGGGGATTAAGTGTAACTTTTCTACCACTATATATTAACAAAAAGTAAATAAACTCCAACCCATTGAAGAAACTTTAAACTATAATTTTGCTATGATTTTGTGAAATCTAAAATCGCAAGAAAGGATAGCAAATGAGTGACCTAATAGAGGGTTATTTAGGAAAAACAACAGAAGGGAAAAAAAGCAGACTTCCAGCTAAACTAGACTTTGTTCAAAGTTTTACAGGTGGTTTTCTAGCTTTATTTATGTGGGCACATATGATGCTTGTTGCATCAATTTTAGTGTCAAATGATTTTATGTACCAAGTTACAAAATTACTAGAAGGTAGTTTTATATTTGAAGGTGGAAATCCACTTTTAGTATCTATTGCTGCTCTTGTTATTTTTGTTATTTTTATAGTTCATGCTGCTTTAGGGATGAGAAAATTACCAGGTAACTTTAAGCAATACCAAGTAATGAAAGCTCACTCAAAAAGTATGGGACATGATGATACAAAACTTTGGTTTACGCAAGCATTTACAGGTTTTGCAATGTTCTTCTTAGGTTCAGTGCATCTATATGTAATTATGACTCATCCAGATCAAATTGGACCATACGAAAGTTCTGCTAGAGTTTGGGAAGAATATATGTGGCCTCTTTATATTTTACTTTTATTAGCAGTTGAATTCCACGGAACAATAGGTTTATACAGACTTAGTGTAAAATGGGGATGGTTTGACGGTGAGAATCCAAGAGAAACTAGAAAAACTCTTAAAAAATTAAAATGGGCATTAACTGTGTTCTTCTTAGTTTTAGGATTTGCTTCGCTTGCAGCATATATGAAAATTGGTTACGAAAACTCTAAAAATAATATTCCTAGAGACTCATTTAAACCATCTGCACAAATTATGAATTATGATTTAAAAACTAAAATTGTTGGAGGAATCGCATAATGAAAATTAATTACTGTGATGCATTAGTTATTGGTGGTGGTCTTGCAGGTTTAAGAGCTGCCGTTGCTGCACAAAAAAAAGGGTTAAATACAATAGTTTTATCATTAGTTCCTGTTAAAAGATCACACTCTGCTGCTGCTCAAGGTGGTATGCAAGCATCTTTAGGTAATTCTAAAATGTCTGACGGAGATAATGAAGATTTACACTTTGCTGATACTGTAAAAGGTAGTGACTGGGGATGTGATCAAGAAGTAGCTAGAATGTTCGTTCATACTGCTCCAAAAGCAATTAGAGAATTAGCATCTTGGGGGGTACCTTGGTCTAGAGTTGAAGCTGGAACAAGAGAAGCTGTTATAAATGCTAAAAAAACAACTATTACTGAAGAAGAAGATAGACACGGATTAATCACATCAAGAGACTTTGGTGGTACTAAAAAATGGAGAACTTGTTATACAGCAGATGCTACAGGACACACTATGCTATTTGGTGTTGCAAATGAAGCATTAAAACATGATGTTGACATTAGAGACAGAAAAGAGGCCTTAAGCTTAATTCACGAAAATGGAAGATGTTATGGAGCTATTGTTAGAGATTTAATTACAGGAGAACTTGAAGCATATGTAGCAAAAGGTACATGTATTGCAACAGGTGGATATGGAAGAATCTTCAAACAAACTACAAATGCTGTTATTTGTGAAGGTACAGGTGCTGCTATCGTACTTGAAACTGGAATTGGAACTTTAGGAAATATGGAAGCCGTACAATTTCACCCAACTCCAATCGTACCATCAGGTATTTTATTAACTGAAGGTTGTAGAGGTGATGGTGGTATTTTAAGAGACGTTGATGGTCATAGATTTATGCCTGATTATGAGCCAGAGAAAAAAGAGCTTGCTTCAAGAGATGTTGTTTCAAGAAGAATGATTGAGCATATTAGAAATGGGAAAGGTGTACCTTCACCATATGGATACCATGTATGGCTAGATATCTCTATTTTAGGTAGAGAGCATATTGAGAAAAACTTAAGAGACGTTCAAGAAATTTGTCAAATCTTTAATGGAATTGATCCAGCTGATGAAGGTCCAAAAGGTTGGGCTCCGGTTCTTCCAATGCAACACTACTCAATGGGTGGAATTAGAACAAAACCAACTGGTGAGTCTCAAAAATTAGCAGGTTTATTCGCTTGCGGAGAAGCTTCTTGTTGGGATATGCATGGATTTAACAGACTTGGAGGAAACTCAGTTTCTGAAACAGTTGTTGCTGGTATGATTATTGGTAACTACTTTGCTGATTACTGTTTAGCAAATGATGTAACAATTCCAACTGCAACAGTTCAAAAATTCTTAGATGAGCAAGATGCTTATCTTGATGAAATTTTATCTTACAATGGAACAGAAGATATCTTTAAAATCAAAAATAGAATGAAAGAGTTAATGGATGAAAAAGTTGGTATCTTTAGAAGTGGAGAGCCATTAAAAGAGGCTGTTGAAGAGTTAAAAGATCTTTTAGCAAAAACTAAAAAAATCAATGTTAAATCTAAAGAAAGAGCTGGAAATCCAGAATTAGAAGAAGCATATAGAGTTCCAAAAATGTTAAAAGTTGCTCTTTGTGTTGCTAAAGGTGCTAGAGAGAGAACTGAATCAAGAGGTGCTCACTATAGAGAAGATTATTTAATGAGAGATGACAAAAACTGGTTAAATAGAACTCTTACATCTTGGCCAAATAAAGACTCTTTAGAGCCTGAAGTATCATATGAACCATTAGATATTATGAAAATGGAAATGCCTCCTGCATTTAGAGGATATGGAGCTAAAGGTATGATTATTGAGCATGATGATTCAGCAATAAGACAAGCTCAAGTTGATGAAATTACAGAAAAACTGCAAGCTGAAGGTAAAGATAGACATCAAATCCAAGATGCTTTAATGCCATTTAGTTTACCAATGAACTATAAAGAGAAAAACGAAAGAGCAGGAGATAAATAATGAGTATGCAAAAAGGTAGAGAAATTACAATTTCAGTTCTTAAATATAATCCAAGAAGTAAGGTTTCTAAACCTCACTTTGTGGAGTACAAATTGGAAGAGACTCCAGGTATGACTCTTTTTATTGCTTTAAACCAAATTAGAGAAACATATGACCCTGATTTATCTTTTGACTTCGTTTGTAGAGCTGGAATCTGTGGAAGTTGTGGAATGATGGTAAATGGTAAACCATCTTTAGCATGTAGAACATTAATTGCAAACTATCCTTCTGGAAAACTTCAATTAATGCCTATGCCAGCTTTTGAATTAATCAAAGACTTATCAGTAAATACTGGTAAATGGATGGATGGAATGAGTAAAAGAGTTGAATCTTGGATTCATTCAAATGAAGAAGTTGATATTTCTAAAATGGAACAAAGAGTTGATCCAAAAGTTGCAAATGATACATTTGAACTTGATAGATGTATTGAGTGTGGTATTTGTGTTGCTTCTTGTGGAACAATGTTAATGAGACCTAAATTTGTTGGTCCAGTTGGATTAAACAGAGTTGCAAGATTTGATATAGATCCACATGATAATAGAACTGCTGAAGATTTCTATGAATTAATTGGTGATGATGATGGAGTATTTGGTTGTATGTCTTTAATGGCGTGTGAAGACCACTGTCCAAAACATTTACCACTACAAAACAAAATTGCTTACTTAAGAAGAAAATTAGTAGCACTTAGATAATTATTTATGAAGGTTTTACCTTCATAAATATTAAACATAGAAAAAGTTAAATATCATTTATGGTATTTAACTTTTTTTATTTTAGGAGAGTCGATAAATGAGTTTAACAAATGATTATTTTTTATTATATCATGGAATTACATTTGAAAAAAATTTAGAAATTGAGCCACTAGACACAAAGCTTAATGAAGATACTTTTACTATTTTTGCTTTAATTATTAGTGCAAATAGAAAAAATCATGAAAAATATATGAATCTCACATCCTTCAAAACGCTTTGCCAACAATTGAAAATAAAAACTCCATCTAATGCGAATGAGTTTTATCATATTCAAGAAAATGTAATTGAAATTATTTCACAAAATAGAACAAAACCTAACCTTGAAACTCTTAATCAAAGTTTTGAATACTTAAAACATGAAAATATCATAGATAAAGATAGCTATACAAAACTAAACTCATTATTTGACTATAAAGAACTTGAATCACTAAAAGATGATGAGACTTCAGGTCTGTCTAAAATTGATGATGATTTCAAAACTTCATTTAAAGATTTAAAGCATATTATTGAAAATATTTTAATTGAATTAAAAAATGAAATTAAAAATAATGAAGTACAAAAAGAGATTGAAGCAGTAGATTCTTACATAAATAATCAGAAATTTTCTATCGGAATAACTGGAGTTATGAATGCAGGAAAATCTACAATGCTTAATGCCCTTATGGGAAAAGAGATTTTAGGAAGTGCTGTTGTTCCTGAAACTGCAAATCTTACAATTGTAAAACATAATCCAACTGATAATGCAAAAGTATTCTATTGGGACACAAAAGAGTGGGAAAAGATTGAAGAGAGTGCGAAAAGTTTAGAAAGTATGAAAGACTTTGTACTTGAAACGAACAAAGTTTTTGGTGAAAATCTAAAAAATTATATTAGACCTGTTTCAAGATTTGATGAAGTTGATATAAACGATTTATCATCTTATACATCAGCAGAACATAGTGGCAAAAAGTGTAACTTAGTAAAATATGTTGAGCTTGGTTCAAATCTTAAATTTTTAAGTGATGGAATTGAAATAGTTGATACTCCAGGTCTTGATGACCCTGTTATTCAAAGAGAAGAGATTACAAAAGAGTATATATCAAAATGTGATATGATGATGCACTTAATGAATGTATCACAAAGTGCTACACTAAAAGATGTTGAGTTTATAATTGATGCTGTTTTATATCAAAATATCTCAAAACTTTTGGTTGTAATCACAAGAGCTGATACAGTTAGCAAAAAAAATCTTGAAGAGGTTATTGAATATACAAAATCATCTATTCAAAAACAGCTAAAAGCACAAAACAAAGATTCTCAACTTGATCATATTTTAAAAACTATAAAATTTATTCCAATTTCTGGAAGAATGGCATTATTACATAGAACAGGTAGAGAAAAAGAGGCTCTAGCGGCTGGATTTACCCTAGAAGATACAGGAATTTTAGAGATAGAAAATTATCTTATGGAGAGTCTTTTTGGTACAAACTCTCAAAAAGGTGAATTAGTTATTCAATCAGCAAAAACTCAATTAAATAGATTAATTGAAAAACAAATAGGTTTTAATAACTATGAACTCACTTTATTAAATAAATCAAAAGATGAATTAGAACTTGAATTAAAAGAGTTTAACAAGAAAAAAGAAACAAATAAAAGAGTTTTATTCTCTATGAGTGAAGATATAAACTACTACAAAAATGATGCAAAATCTTATATTGAATCTTTGGAGACTTTTTTACAAAGTGAGCTTATGGAACTACAAAATGTAATAAAGCAAAGAGTTGTAAATGACACAAGATACTCTTTAGAAAAAACAAAAAGAAAACCAGAAAATGCAAGAGTTAAAGTTATTGTTGAAACTGCAATAAAAGATGGAATTATTGATGTAATTAGAGATTATAGATATAAATTTATCAAAAAATCTCAAAGTATTGGTGAGCAGTGTGAACAAAAATATCATGATTTAGGTTTTGCGCTTGGACATAAAAATGACAACTTTGATGCGAGAGGTTTTTTCCAAGATGACTTTAAAAGTGGATTTTTAACTTCAAATAATGAAATTATGGTAAATCAAATAATCTCTGCTGTTGGTGGTTCAAAAGAAGGAAAATTAAATGAACTCGATAGAAATATTGAAGAGATTATAAAAGCTCAATTCAAAGGGATAGAAGAAGATATAAAAGTAAAAGCAAAAAAAGTTAGTTCACTTTTAATTGAAAATTTCTTTAATACCCTAAATGCTCCTTTAAAAGCATTTGAGCAAAGATTGAAAAATGAAGAAGAGAGTCTTCAAAATAGAATAGCAACTTTTGAAGAAAATGATAAAAATAAAGCAGAGTTATCTATAAATCTTCACAAAAATATTAAGAAACTTGAACATATTATGCTAAACATCAAAGGATTACACTAATGAGTTCAAATTTAAATATTTTAAAAAGCTTTGCTAATGAATTTAAAGAGCAAAATTCTTTAAGTGAAATTGTTTATGAAGATGGACTTATTGGTGATATTAAAAAAACTATAGATAAACTTCTTGATGAAAAATTTCATCCTTCACTTCAGTTACAATCAGTTTTAAATAAACAGTTAAGACGAGCAAGATATCCTATGGAAGTTGCAATTACTGGACAATTTAGTGCAGGAAAATCTACATTTTTAAATGCCCTACTTTCAAGAAATATTTTGCCCACAGGTATTACACCTGTTACATCAAAAGTAAATTTTATAAATTATGGGGAAGATTTTAAACTAAAAATAACTTACTACTCAGGTGCCCAAGAGTTTGCTCCCATAGAAACTATCGCTGATTTTACAGACCAAAGACAAGATGATATGAAAAATATCAAATACCTTACACTTTATGCTCCAATGCCAATTTTAAAAGAGATATCTTTTGTTGATACTCCAGGTCTTAATTCACAATCACAAAGTGATACAGATGTTACTAGAAGGGTTTTAAAAGATGTTGGAGGAATTATCTGGTTAACTTTAATTGATAATGCAGGGAAACTTTCTGAAGCTCAAGTTCTTGAAGAGTATATGCAACATTTTAAAAATAAATCTTTGTGTGTTTTAAACCAAAAAGATAAATTAACTCCTGAACAGGTTTTAACAACAACAAACTATGTAAAAGATAAATTTGGTAAATACTTTGCAAAAGTAGTACCAATCTCAGCTATAAAAGCGTTAGAAGGAAGAGCAAAAGAGAAAGATATTTTAATTGAAGATGAAAATATAAACCTTTTAACTCAACTAAAAAAAGAGCTTCTTACAAAAGATATAGAAGATAGTGCAGATATTGAAAAGCTTTTAACTGAACACAAAAATAAAATAAAATCTATTAGATTAAGTGATACATCAAATAATACAAAACTTCTAGAAGATTCAAATATTCAAGAAGTTTTAGACTTTATTGAAACAACAATAAGACCTCAAGCAGCTGAAGCAAAAGAGTTTGCTATTAAAAAAGATTTAAGAAGTTTCTGTGATATATTAATAAAAGAATATGAAACAATTATAAAAGTTTATGATGCTTTAGTCTTAGTTTTAGAGTCTTGTGAACAAAAAGTACAGGATGCTTTTGAAAATATTCAAAAGAAATACTCAAAAGAACTTTTTAGCATCTATAACTCACTTGAAGCTGTTATGGATAAAATTGCAAATGAGACATTTAAAAACATAAAAAGAAAAAAAGCTATTAGATTTGAAGAGTCAAAATCTCTTTTTGGTGAAAAAATAGAGAAATTTGAATATGAAACATTTTGGATTGATTCAGATGCTGTTTATAAAGCCCTATTTTATGATGACCAAACAGTTGATAAAATGTTTAAAAGATCAATTAAACTTCTCAAAAATGTTGAATTAGATACAGATGAAGCATTTAGAGATGTATATAGATTAATTAAAAATGATGTTGTACAGTGGCAAGAACCTTATGAGTTGATAAGAAAACAAAGAGAGATTGCCTCAGATATTGAGTTCTCAAACACAAGACACTTTGCTGCTAAGGTTTATGAAAATGTTTTAAGAGCTTTTCATAGAGCAATATTAGAGAACATTTCAGCTTTAAGAAAAAAATTCGCATATTTCAATGGTGCTTTATCATACTCTTATATTCAAACAACTCAAGCAACAATTGCACATTTTGAACAACAAATTAGTGAATCTGAAGAACTTTACAAAAAAGAACCTAGTAGATTTTCTATCTCTCATCCAAGAGAAGATGAAATTGTTGCAAAACTAAAAGCAAACTTTGGTTTTGAAAAAATTGAAGATTTCTTAACATCAAAAAGAAACTATTTGTTTAAAATTATTAAATATTCAAAAGAGCAATATCTAGAGATAAATAAAGATAGAATAGAGTTTGTAAAAAACAAGAAAGAGCAGTACTTAGAAAAAATAAAAGATTTAGAAAAGATAAAAGAGGAGATTTAATCTCTCTTTTATATTAAGATTTTTTGAGATATTGAGTAAGAAGCACTATCTTAACACCATTTACTCTTCCTTCAATTTGGTCAGGATTTGAAGCAAGAGATATATTTCTCACAGCTGTTCCTCTTTTTGCAGTGAAACCAGCTCCTTTTACCTCTAAATCCTTGATTATAGTAACTGTATCTCCAGCGTTTAAAATAACGCCATTAGAATCTTTATGAACTACACTATCATCAATTTTAGAAATTCCAGCCTCTGCCCAAGCTCTTACATCTTCTTCTAAATACATCATATCAAGTAAATCTTGGTTTCCAAGTTTTTTTAACATTCTATACGATAAAACTTGAACTGCTGGAACTGTACTCCACATAGAATCACTTAAACAAAACCAATGATTTTCATCTAAAAAACTATCATCTTCAAATTGTGTTCTACACTTACCACATAATAGTGCAACTTGTTCTAAACTTCCATCACTAGGGCTTACCTCAAAAACAGTTAAATCTTGCGTTGATTTACAAAGTTCACAAGATGAATCGCTTCTATTTAAAAGTTCTTGTTCAATACTCATTAAAATTACCTCATTTTTCAAAATAAGCTAGATTATATCTAAATAAACAAAATTTTAAATTTTGTCAATTTTTTTGACTAAAATCATAATAACTAGAATTAAATTTTATTACTATTAGCTCTCAAGAGGTACTTAAAATGAAATTTTTTTACAGACAATTTCAAAAGATAAATTCCGAAGACTTGGACACTTCAAATATGCTTTGGTCGTGGATTGGTTCTTTTTTAGGAATTATTTCAATTGCATTTTTCCATAAAAGTTTTTTAGATGACCATAATCTAATGCTTGTTTTAAGCTCTTTTGGAGCTAGTGCTGTTTTAATTTATGGAGCTGTAAATTCTAATCTTGCACAACCAAAAAATCTTATTGGTGGACATTTAATATCTGCAATAATAGGAGTTGTTAGCTATAAACTTTTTGAACCTAATCTATTTTTTGCAGCAGCAATCGCTGTTTCAACTTCAATTTTAATGATGCAACTAACTTTAACTTTACATCCACCTGGTGGAGCAACTGCTTTAATAGCAGTTATTGGAAATGAACAAATTCACGAATTGGGATTTTTTTATGTTGTAATTCCAGTATTAAGTGGAGCTACAATTTTATTCTTAATAGCGTTAATAATAAATAACATACCAAAAAATAGAGCCTATCCTCAAAGTTATAAAGATTTTTTAAGAAAACACTACAAAAGGCTTAAAAGAAAAAGGTTAAAAAATAAAAGTAATGATTTACAACAATAAAACTTTTACTTTGCTAGGACCTTTTGTATCAAAAAATTCTTGAACAATTTTTGCTAAGTCTAAAACATCTGAGTTCTTCATTCTAATACACCCAGCACTCTCTTTACTTCCTATACTTTTTTCATTTAGTGTTCCATGAATTCTATAAGTTTGGTTACCATCAACTACATGTGTAAGATTTAATTTTGCAGCCCCCATATAATTATATTTATGGTTTGGAGGAACAGCTGTTGGTAAAGATATACCTTTTTTTTCAAAACTTTTTCTTGTCTCACTTGTAGGATACCAAATAGGATTTAAAGAAATAGAAGAGATTCTTCCTTCTCCTAAAGGTTTTTTAACACCATTTTTTGCAGTTGATACAACATAAGTTTTAAGCTCTTTTACACTTTTCCCAAATTTTGATTTTATCTTCATAATATTTTTATTTGAATCAACTTCTATGATTAATTCTTCATAACCCTGCAAATTCTTATTTGATACTTCATAATTTATAGAATTTTCCATATTTAAAGCTTTTAAAAGTGCTTTTGAATCTTTGTTTTTCTCTTCGCTTTCATCAAACTCTTTAAAAGCTGTATCTCTCAACTCTTCTTCAATACTTGAATTTATATAGTATCATCTTCAATTAACTCTTTTTTTGTACCTAAATATATCACTTGTGTCTCATTCTTTTGGGATATTTCAGGCTTCTTTGTATCTTCTATTTTTTTAATTTCAACTTTTTTTATTTTAGGTTTTTTAGCTTCTATCTCAGGTTTTTCAATTGGCTCATTACTCATAACTCTCTCTTGAACTTTTGTATCTAGTTTTTGTTCAATGTTTAAATTATTTTTCGTTTCATTGTTTATAATTTTTGGTTTTAACTCTTGCTTTTTTATACTATTCTTTTCTACTTTATTTTTATCTTTTGGAAAATAATCATAGCTTACAAACTCTAATTCTTCATAAGGTGGCATTGTTGAAACTAGTGGAAATTCTTCATTTGAAAATAAAGAACATATAAATATCATTAATAGTGAAATAATTTTTTTCATAAACATATCTTTTTTTATTTTTTTCTATTTTACCGATAATTTCTTTTAAATCACAAATGATTCAACAATTTACCTTTTATAATAGTTTTTTATGTTAAAATCTAGATAAAAAAAATCATTTTATTGAAGGAATTTTTATGATAATTAACGCTGATTCATTAAAAATTAGCCAAAATCTACAATCAAATTGTAATATAAACTCAAAATTTATAACATTACTTACTGTTCCAGTTTTATTATATGTTTTAGTAATCTTGTGTTTTTTAGGTATTTTACCTTTAAAACTTGAAATTCATAGTATTGTTTTAATAGGTTTTATACTTTTAATCTATCTATTTTTCGTAAAACATAATGCATTTTATGTAGCTTGCAAGTTCAAGACTTTATACCATGATGTTGATGTAAACTTAAAAGAATATGCAAATAAAAATCAACTAACAATTGGTGATACAACAAAAGCAAATGGTGATGTCGACGATTTTTTACAAGATTATACAAGCAATTTAAGAAATAATAACTTTTCAAATATTGCAAGTGGAATTTTTCCAACTTTAGGAATTTTAGGAACTTTTATCTCTATTGCTGTTTCTATGCCAGATTTTAGTTCTGGTGCTACAAATGCCCTTGAAAGTGAAATCACAAAACTTTTAGGTGGAGTTGGAACAGCATTTTATGTATCAATTTATGGAATATTTCTATCAATTTGGTGGACATTTTTTGAAAAATTTGGAATGAGTAAATTTCAACAACTATCATATAAAATCAAAGAAGACACAAAATCTCTATTTTGGACAAAACTTGATATTGAATCAATTCATTTAAAAAGTAATCTTGATAACTTTACAAAAATGAGAGAAATTTTTTCTGAATTAACTTCAAGTAATATTTTAGAATCAATAAATTCATCAATAGAAAAAAGGTTTCAAAATCTTGAAAATCTACTTGAAAAAGAGATTTTACTAACTTCAAAAATTGACGCTAATATTGAAAATAATGAAAGATTAGTTGTTGCTTTAAATAGTGTATCAAACTCTATTTCAAATATTATTTCAAATTTTGAAAAGCAAAAAGATAGATATACATATGTTACTGAGGAGTTAAATTTAAATATCATTAAACTAAATACTCACATGAGTAATCTAAGCTCTGAGAATCTAAAAGCAATTTACTCGAATATCATTAAGAGTATAGAAACAATGAAAGGTGATATGGAAAAAATTGAGTGGAAATTTACTCAAGGTTTGGAAAGCTATGATGAAAAAATCAAAAACTCTTTAGAGCTAATAGATTCTGAAACTTCAAAAATAATATTAGATTTAACAGAGTTCAAAGAGCTGAGTAAGTAGTAAAAAATGTATAAAAAAAATCAAAACAGTGAAGAGAATTTTTGGATTTCTTATGCTGATTTAATGGCTGGATTACTTTTTGTATTTATTTTAGTAATTGGTGCAATTGTTATTAAATATGCAATAACTCAAAATATTTTAGAAGAAGAAAAAAAAGCATTAAACTCTAGTGAAGAGCAGAAATCAAAACTATTTTTAGAACTAGCAAAAGCAAATAATCTTTATGAAAGTACAAAAAAAGATTTACAAAATAGTAAAAATGAGATTAATCTAAAAGCTAGTGAAATTGAAAAACTAAAAGCCTTACTTTTGGATGTTGAAGTAAAATATAAAGATGAACAAACAAAAAATCAAAATTTAGCTGGTGAACTAAATGAAAAAACAAATGTTATAACTTTGAGAGATGAAGAGATTAAACTCCTTGCTGATAAACTTTTAGTTCAAACACAAATACACCAAAAAATGGTTGAAGAGTTTGATATTGCAAAACTTAAAATTAAAACTTTAACGGGTCTTAAGCTAAATGTTATTGCAAAATTAAAAGATAAACTTGGAAACTCTATACAAATTGATGAAAAAAGTGGAGCTATAAAGTTTTCTTCAAATATTTTGTTTGACCAAGCATCTTCAGTTTTGAAAGAAGATTCTAAAAAAGAATTAAAAAATACTCTAAAAAAATAT
This sequence comes from uncultured Aliarcobacter sp., assembly GCA_964384195.1. Lineage (GTDB taxonomy): Bacteria > Campylobacterota > Campylobacteria > Campylobacterales > Arcobacteraceae > Aliarcobacter. The sequence goes on from CAYLKG010000003.1 coordinate 41,300, forward strand.
CTTTCAACTTTACTTGAAGATAAAGAAATAAGAAAAAATATAGAAAGTATTACTATTGAAGGTCATACAAATAGTGATGGTACATACCTAAGCAATCTTGCTCTATCTCAACAAAGAGCACAAGCTGTAATGCAGTTTTTATATGACTCAAATATTATTGATAAAAAATTAATTAGTAAATATATAAATTCTAGCGGAAGAAGTGATAGTGATTTGATTTTAAACAAAGATGGGGCTGAGGATAAAGATGCTTCAAGAAGAATTGAGATTAAATTTAATCTAAAAAATGAAGATGCCATGAAAGAGATTCAAAAATATCTTGGAGATAAAATTGAAAATTCAAAATAATGCATATTTTCCTAAAAATTTAAGTAATTTAAGAAAAATAATAGAAGAGAAGCTTCAAGAAAAGAAGCTTCCTTTTTATAAAAAAATATTTAGACTTTTTTTTAAAAAATAATTTCTATTTTAAAAAATCTTCTATATTTTTAGCCACTTTTTCAATCAATCTAGTTCTAGCTTCAACACTAGCCCAAGCAATATGAGGAGTCATTACAAGTCTTTGCTTGTTAACAACTTTTAAAAGAGGATTTGATTCTTCTATTGGCTCTTTTGAAACAACATCAAGTCCACAAAATATATTTTTTTCATCCAAAATTCTTGCTAAATCAGGCTCATTTATAATTCCACCACGACCTAAATTCAACAAAATTGCTCCATCTTTTAGAAGATTTAACTCTTTATAACCTAATAAATCTTTTGTTTTACTATTTAATGGAGCATGAATTGATATAATATCACTTGTTTTTAAAAGCTGTTCAAGCGTTACGCTTTTGTATTCATTATTTGTATTTTGTCCACTAGTTGAATAATAAACAACTTCACAATTAAATGCTTTTGCCTTTTTTGCAAAATCTCTTCCAATTTCTCCAAGGCCAATAATTCCTACTCTTTTATTATCAAGTTCAAAAAATGGTTTATCAATATGTGTAAAAGTATCGCTTTTTTGCCAATTTTGTTCATCTACATAATTTTTATAATAGTTTAATTTTTGAACAAAATAAAAAATCATAGAAAACCCTAGCTGAACAACGCTAGAAGTTGAATATCCAGCTACATTTTTCACTTCAATATTATTAGCTTTTGCATAATCTAAATCTACATTATTCATGCCTGTTGCTGTTATACAAATCAATTTTACACTAGAGTCTTTCAACTCATTTTCTCCCACATAAACTTTATTTGTCAAAACAATATCAGCATCTTTTATTCTATCTTTTGTCTCATTTTCTTTTGTGGTATCAAAAGATACTACTTTTCCAAATTTAGAAAAAATATCAACACTTACATCAAATCCTAAAGTTTTTCTATCCAAAATTATTATTTTCAATTTTTATCCTTTTAAATTTTATTAACTTCTTTTATGTCCTATTTTTGGAGGTGTTACCTCTTTTTGTAAATCAATACTAAGGTTATTATAGAAAAGTTCACCATAGTTTGTTTCTCTATTTATTGTCTCATAAGCCTGCTTAATGTCATTGTTATATCTTAATGCATCTTGAAGAATTTTTAAAATTCTTACGGATTCCAAGAAATTTACATGTGATGGGGCTTCTATTGGTGAGCTATAATACTTGTGCATTCTTTCAACTAAATTTTTATTTCTTATTTCTATAAATACTGATTCAATTGGAGATTTAAAAAACAAAATTTTATTTTTTACATTTATAGATATATATGTTGTTTCCATCCCATATATTTTTCTTGAAAATGAGTCAAAAAGAAACAGTTTTTTATTATAATTGTTGTTGAAAAGTTCATACATAAGTTCAAGAATTTTTATCTTTTCATCTTTTGTAAAAAAGTTTCCAATACTTGCAAAACAAAAGCTTAAAACAGATTTTATTGAATACCATTCAGTTGTATCATAGTCATATCTTAGCATCTGATCTATTCTTTCTTGTTTTAACTCTTCTATATCAGCACTAGTTGTATGCTTGTACACTTTTCGTACAGCACTATCTCTATACATAGGTCCTGGAAATTGCGCTTGAATTACAAATCTTCTATTTTTTTCATGTTCAATGATGTATTGTAACCTTCCTTTATAGTCTTCATCAATAATTCTAACCTCTTTTTGAGGTATTTGAGTTATTGATTTTAAAAACTCTTCACCACTACAAGCATCCTCCCAAATATAATCAGGATACCTAAAAATTTGACAAATTTTATCTTTAATTTCTTTTGTTGGTTCTATATTTGCATGGTTGTCAATCCACGATGTAACCGTTCTTCTATCTTTATTTATCATAGAAGCAAATCTTGAAATACTCAAATTTGAACGATTAAAAATTTCTACAAATTTTTCGATAGAATTTTTAAAATTCATAAGCTACCTTTAATATTATTTTAGCATATTGTACTATTTTTCAACATAAAAACAAATATTGTACAATTAATTTTTTTTGTATAAAAATTGTAATTTTTCATTTAGAATAATACATTCATTTTTTTTTAAATTTAGTATAATAACTTACAATATTTTTTAAAGGAAGTATATGACAAGTGCAGGAAAAAAATTCAGAGAAGCTTTAAAAGCTTCAAGTCCACTACAAATAGTTGGAACAATTAATGCTTACCAAGCGTTACAAGCTACAAGAGTAGGACACAAAGCGATTTACTTAAGTGGTGGAGGAATTGCAAACGCATCTTATGGTTTACCAGATTTAGGTATGACAATGATTGAGGATGTTTGTATTGATGTAAGAAGAATTACTTCTATTTGTGACACTCCATTAATCGTTGATGCTGATACAGGTTGGGGACATGCATTCAATGTTGCTAGAACTGTAAAAGAGTTCATTAGATCTGGAGCTGCTGGATTACATATTGAAGATCAAGTTGCTGCAAAAAGATGTGGACATAGACCAAATAAAGAGTTAGTATCTACTGAAGAAATGTGTGATAGAATCAGAGCTGCTGTTGATGCAAAAAATCAATTAGACCCTGATTTTTACATTATTGCAAGAACTGATGCACACGCAAGCGAAGGTCAAGCAGCAGCAATTGCTAGAGCTAAAGCTTATGTTGAAGCAGGAGCAGATGCAATTTTTGCAGAAGCTGTTCATACTTTAAAAGAGTACAAAGAGTTTACTGATGCTATGAGCGTTCCAGTTTTAGCAAATATAACAGAATTTGGTGCAACTCCAATGTTCACAACTGAAGAGTTAGCAAGTGTTGGAATTGATATGGTTCTTTACCCACTTTCAGCATTTAGAGCAATGAATAAAGCTGCATTAAATGTTTACCAAGAGTTAAAAGATAAAGGTACTCAAGAAGCAGTTCTTGATACAATGCAAACAAGAATGGAGTTATACGATATGTTAAATTACCATGCTTATGAGCAAAAAATGGATGAATTATTTTCAAAAGGAAAAGCTAAGTAATTAGCTTTTGTTGTTTATTTAAAATTTTAAAAAATAATTAAGGAGAAAATATGAGTACTACAAGTACAGAGTTCAAACCAAAAAAATCTGTTGCGCTATCAGGTGTAGCAGCTGGAAGTACAGCATTATGTACAGTTGGAAATACAGGAAATGATTTATATTATAGAGGTTATGATATTTTAGAATTTGCTGAAAAAGCTGAATTTGAAGAGATTGCATATTTAATAGTTCATGGAGAACTACCTAATAAAGAACAATTAAAAGCTTATAAAGAAAAACTTAAATCTTTTAGAGAAATTCCAGACGCTGTAAAAATTGCATTAGAGCAATTACCAAAAAATTGTCATCCAATGGATGTTATGAGAACAGGTTGTTCAGTTCTTGGAGCATTAAATCAAGAAGATGAATCTCATCCAAAAGCTGCAGCACAAGATATTATTAATAGATTAATGGCATCTTTTGGTTCTATGCTTTTATACTGGTATCATTTTGCATATAATGGAAAAAGAATTAATGTTGTAACTGATGATGATACAATTGGTGGACATTTCTTACACTTATTACATGGTGAAAAACCAAGAGAATCTTGGGTTAAAGCTATGCATGTATCTTTAATTCTTTATGCTGAACATGAATTTAATGCTTCAACATTTACTTCAAGAGTAATTGCTGGAACAAATTCAGATATGTACTCATGTATCACTGGTTCTATTGGAGCATTAAGAGGTCCAAAACATGGTGGAGCAAATGAAGTTGCATTCAGAATTCAAGAAAGATATTCTTCAGCAGATGAAGCAGAAAAAGATATCAAAGAGAGAATCGCTAAAAAAGAGATTATTATCGGATTTGGACACCCTGTTTATGCTACAAGAGATCCAAGAAATGTAGTTATCAAAAAAGTTGCAAAACAATTGTCTGAAGAAAATAAAAATATGTTAATGTACGATGTAGCTGCAAGACTTGAAGAAGTTATGTGGGATCAAAAGAAAATGTTCCCAAATCTTGACTGGTTCTCTGCTGTTTCTTACAATCAAATGGGAATTCCTACAGATATGTTTACTCCAATATTTATTATTGCAAGAGTTACAGGATGGGGTGCACATGTTATTGAACAAAGAGAAGATGGAAAAATAATTAGACCATCAGCTAACTATACTGGACCAGAGCCAAGAGCTTACGTTCCTTTAGAAGACAGAAAATAATCTTTGAAAATTTAGGCTAAATTTAGCCTAAATTTTTTTTTACAATAAATTTCAAAATAAAAAAACGGAAAATAAAATGACAAATGAAAAATATCTTAAACAGTTAGATGGTTTAGATACAAAATATTATGATGTAAAAAGTGCAGTTGAAGATATCACTCCAGGATCTTTTGCAAAACTTAACTACACATCAAGAGTGTTAGCAGAAAACCTTCTTAGAAAATGTCCTAGTGTTGACTTAAAAGAATCACTAATTCAATTAATTGAAAAAAGAACAGACAAAGATTTCCCTTGGTATCCATCAAGAGTTATCTGTCACGATATTTTAGGACTTACAGCTTTCGTTGATCTTGCAGGTCTTAGAGAAGCAGTTGCTAGCAAAGGTGTAGACCCTCAAAAAATCAATCCAGTTGTTCCAACTCAATTAATAGTTGACCACTCTTTAGCAGTTGAGTGTGGTGGATTTGATCCAGATGCTTTCCAAAAAAATAGAGATATTGAAGATAGAAGAAATGCAGATAGATTTGACTTCATTAACTGGACAAAAAAAGCATTTGACAATGTTGATGTTATTCCTCCAGGAAATGGTATTATGCACCAAATAAACCTTGAAAAAATGTCTCCAGTTATTCACAATATAGATGGAATTGCATCTCCAGATACACTAGTAGGTACAGATTCTCACACTCCTCACGTTGATGCTCTTGGAGTTATCGCTGTTGGTGTTGGTGGATTAGAAGCTGAAAACGTTATGCTTGGAAATCCATCTTATATGAGGGTTCCAGAGATTATTGGAGTTGAAATTACAGGAACAAGAGGAGCAGGAATTACTGCGACTGATATTGCTCTTGCATTAACTTCATTCTTAAGACAAAACAATGTAATTTCAGCTTACTTAGAGTTCTATGGAAGCGGAATTAAATACTTAGATTTAGGAGATAGAGCAACTATTTCTAATATGACTCCTGAGTATGGTGCAAGTGCTGCAATGTTTGCTATTGATGATAGAACAATTGATTATTTAAAAATTACAGGAAGAACTCCTGAGCAAGTAAAACTTGTTGAAACTTATGCTAAAGCAAATGGTTTATGGGCTGATAGTTTGGCTGAAGCTACATATGCAAGAACTTTAAGTTTTGATTTAACAACTGTTACAAGAACATTAGCAGGTCCTTCAAAACCACATAAATTACTTCCTGTTTCTGCGCTAGATTCAGAAGGGATTACTAAAAAAATTGAAATTACAAATGAAGTTATTCCTGATGGTGCTGTATTAATTGCTGCAATTACTTCATGTACAAATACTTCAAATCCAAGAAACGTTGTTGCAGCTGGTTTATTAGCAAAGAGAGCAAATGAGCTTGGATTAACAAGAAAGAGATGGGTTAAATCTTCATTAGCACCAGGATCTAAAGTTGCTGAATTATACTTAAGAGAGTCTGGATTATTAAGTGAATTAGAAAAATTAGGATTTGGTATTGTTGGATTTGCTTGTACTACATGTAATGGTATGAGTGGAGCTTTAGATCCAAAACTTGAAGCAGAAGCAGCATCTAGTGGTGTTTATACAACAGCTGTATTATCTGGAAATAGAAACTTTGATGGAAGAATTCACCCATTCATAAAAGAGGCATTCTTAGCTTCGCCACCACTTGTAATTGCTTATGCACTTGCAGGAAGTATCAGATTTAATATTGAAACTGATATTCTAGGTAAAGACAAAGATGGAAATGATATTAGATTAAAAGATTTATGGCCAACTGATGCTGAAATTGATGCTGTTGTAAATAGTGCTGTTAAACCAGAAATGTTTGCAAAAATCTATGACCCAATGTTCGCAAAAGGTGCAAAAGAGGCAGCTGAGCCATTCTATAAATGGGATGCTAAATCTACATATATTCAAAAACCACCTTATTGGGAAGATGCATTTATGAGTATGCCAGCTCTTAAAAACTTAAGACCACTTGGAGTATTCCCAAACGATATTACAACTGACCACTTATCACCTTCAAATGCTATTCAGGCAAAAAGTGCATCTGGTGAGTATTGTTTAAAAATGGGATTACCTTTAGAAGACTTAAACTCTTATGCAACACATAGAGGTGATCACAATACTGCTTTAAGAGCAACTTTAGCAAATCCAAAACTATTTAACGAAATGGTTAAAGATGAAAATGGAAATGTTAAACAAGGAAGTTTGACAAAAATTATGCCAGAAGGCAAAGAGTCAAGAATGTGGGAAGCTATAGAAACTTATATGGAAAGAAAACAACCATTAATTATCATAGCTGGAACAAATTATGGGCAAGGAAGTTCAAGAGACTGGGCAGCTAAAGGTGTTAGACTTGCAGGTGTTGAAGTTCTAATTGCTGAATCTATTGAAAGAATTCACAGAACTAACCTTGTTGGTATGGGTGTTTTACCACTTCAATTTAAAGATGGTGAAACAAGACACACTTACAATATAGTTGGAACTGAAACATTTGATATTCTAGGAAATATTGAGCCAAGAGGTGATTTAACTGTTTGCATGACTAGAGCAAATGGAGAAAAAGTAGAGTTCAAAGTAACTTGTAGATTAGATACTTCTGCTGAAGTTGAAGTTTACAAAGCTGGTGGAATTTTACAAAAATTCGCAAAAGATGTTATTGCTGCTAAGTAATATCTTTTAAAGTGAGGCTATAAAAGCCTCACTTTTTTTAATTTAAAATTTTCTAAAGTGATTTAAAACAAAAACCATTTTAAAAAGTTTTAAAAGCTTAAAATATCTAGGAGAAAACAGATGAGTACATACAAACCACAAATTAGAGTTAAAGCAACTTATATGAGAGGTGGAACTTCAAAAGGAACTTTTTTTAATATTGCAGACTTACCAAAAGAAGCTCAAGAAGATAAAGCAAAAAGAGATAAACTTCTTCAAAGAATAGTAGGAAGCCCTGATATTTATAAACAACAAATGGATGGTATGGGAGGAGCAACTTCTAGTACTTCAAAAGCTATTTTAGTTGGGAAATCAACAGTTCCAAATCATGATGTAGATTACTATTTTGGACAAGTTGCAATTGATAAAGATTTCATGGACTGGAGTGGAAATTGTGGGAATTTAAGCTCTGCTGTTGGACCTTTTGCAATCCATGAAGGACTTGTTGATAATGTTCCACAAAATGGAGTTTGTTGTGTAAGAATTTGGCAAGCAAATATTAAAAAAACAATTCTTTGTTATGTAACAATGGTTGATGGACAAGTAAAAGAGATGGGTGATTATTACATCGATGGTGTTGCTTTCCCTGCTGAAGAGATTTTATTGGAGTTTGCAGAACCAGTTGATCCAAGCGAAGAGTTATTCCCAACTGGAAATTTAGTAGATGATTTAGAAGTTCCTGGAATTGGTACATTTAAAGCTACTATGATTACAGCTGGAATTCCCACAATATTTTTAAATGCTGCTGATATTGGGTACAAAGGAACTGAATTACAAGCTGATATAAATAGTGATACTGAAGCACTTGCAAGATTTGAAAAAATCAGAAGTTATGGTGCACTAAAAATGGGATTAATTTCTGATTTAAGTGAAGCAGAAACTAGACAACATACTCCTAAAATTGCTTTTGTTGCTCCAAAATCTGATTTTACTACTTCAAGTGGAAAAGAAGTTAAAGCAGATGAAATCGATTTACATGTACGTGCCTTATCTATGCAAAAATTACACCATGCTATGATGGGAACAGCTTCTGTTGCTATTGGAGTTGCTGCTTGTGTTGAAGGAACTTTAGTAAATTTAGCTGCCGGTGGAGGAGAAAAATCTGCTGTTGAGTTTGGACACCCATCAGGAACACTAAAAGTTGGAGCGGTTATTAAAAAAGAGAATGGTAAATATATTGTTGATAAAGCTACAATGAGTAGAAGTGCTAGAATTATTATGAAGGGTGAAGTTTACGCACCTGCTGATATTATGAAATAACTCGAAGTTAAGGTATTTAGCCTTAACTTCAGATTCCTTACCAACTCTATACAGATTGATTACTATCAATACCTAGCAATTATTATTCCTGTAACATCACTTGCATTAAATTTTTTGAGGTGAAATATGAAATTAAGAAATATAAAGAAATTTGGATTTATAACAACATTTTTAATTGTTGGTGCATTTGCTACAAATTCAAATGCACATTGTGACACAATAGATGGACCAACAGTTATAGATGGTCAAAGAGCAATGAAAGAAAATAATATTAATTATGCACTAAAATGGATTCAACCTAATGCTGAGAAAGAACTAAAAGAAGCTTTTAATCTTAGTATGAAAGTAAAAGATCTTAGTCCTGAATCAAAACAAATTGCTGAAAAATATTTTTTTGGAGAACTAGTAAGAATTCATAGACAAGGCGAAGATGCACCATATACAGGAATTAAACCTGCTGGAACTACTATAGATAAAAAAGTATTAGCAGCAGATAAAAGTATCGAGATAGGAAATTTAACTCCTCTTGAAAGTCTAATAGAAAAAGATAAAAAAGCTGAATTAAAAAAGAGATTTGACAAGGTAATGGCTCTAAAGAATTTTGATACAAACAATGTAGATGCAGGAAGAGAGTACATTGAAGCTTATGTTAAATTTTTTAAATTTGCTGAAGGAGAAGAAGACCATGCACATACTAAAGAAGTGCATGATAAAAAGGCTCATCACTAATAAAATCTGTAAAAAAGAGACTTAAAATACATTTTTAAGTCTCAGATAATACTACTTAATTAAAGATGAAATTTCTTTAAATCTAGAATTTTTTGAATCAACTGTTAATTCAAATAATATTGATTCATAAGTTGTTGGTATTACGCCTGCTTGAATAAGTCTTTTTATAGCCATTTTATGGTCAAGTTTCTTTCTACTACCACTACAGTTTGTAACTAAAATAACATTAAAACCGTTATAAAGTAAATCAATACAAGTTTGCAATACACAAACATGAGTTTCAATTCCAGCAACAACTATATTTTTTTTACCACTAGCTTTTAATGCTTCTAAAATTGAATCATTTTGGCATCCCGAAAATGTTGTTTTTTCATAAGATTGATATTGCGAAACTAGTTCCTTTAATGGTTCAATTGTTTCACCTATTCCTTTTTTATATTGTTCATTTACAATAATAGGTACATCTAAAACTTTCATACCTTTTACTAAAATTGGAAGAGTTTTCTCTAATTCTTCTTTATTTCCAATGTGAGGAAAAAGTTTTTCTTGAACATCTACTAAACAAAAAAGTGTATCATTTAAATTTATTCTCATAACATTTTCCTTATTATAGTTTTTTATTTAAAAGCCATAGCTTCAGCTCTTTTTAAAAGCTCAACTGCACCTTTTGCAATAAAATCTTGAGCAAATTCTTTACCAGCAATTTCAAAAGTTGTTATATCTGCAACTTTGCTTTCTTTGATATATTCAGTTCCATCAGGTAATCCAACAATTGCATCTATTTTTACAGATTTTTCATCTAAAATCGTAGCTTTTACACCAATAGGAACTTGGCATCCACCTTGAAGAGTATCTACAAATCCTCTTTCGATTTTCGATTCAATTTCGGCATTTTTATCATTTAATACTTTTACGATTTCTATAATTTTTGGATCTGTTGTTGTTTCAATTCCAAGTGTAGCTTGTCCCATAGATGGAATCATAACATCTGTAGGAATTGCTGAAAAATATTTAACTTCATTTTGAAGACTTAATTTTTCAATTCCTGTTGCTGCTAAAATTATTGCATCGTATTCACCAGCATTTAACTTTGCAATTCTCGTATTAATATTTCCTCTTAAATCTTTAAGCTCAAGATCAGGTCTTAACATTTTTATAGCCATTCTTCTTCTAAGGCTAGTAGTTCCAACAATAGCTCCTTTTGGTAAATCATCTAAAGAAGTATATTTATTACTCAGAATTGCATCTTGTGGGTTAAATCTTTTTGAAACAGCAGCTAGTGTTAAACCATCTTCAAACTGTGTTGGAACATCTTTTAAAGAGTGAACAGCGAGATGTGCTGTTCCTTCAAGCATAGCAACTTCAAGCTCTTTTGTAAAAAGTCCTTTTCCACCAATTTTAGCTAAAGGAACATCTAAAATTTTATCACCTTTTGTTACAAATTCTTGAAGTTCAATTTGCATATTTGGATAATGTTTTAGAAGTTCAGATTTTATATACTCACTTTGCCAAAGTGCTAGTTGACTTCTTCTAGTTGCAATTACAAGTTTTTCCATAGGATTATTTTCCTAAAGTTTCAAAATTAAACTTTGGAGTCTCTTTTACACCGTTTACATAAATTGTTGGTGTTCCTGAAACCATTACCTCGTCACCCATATTTATATCTTTTGCAATTTTTTCATTTATCTCTTTTTTGCTTAACTCTTCAATTTTTATATCTGTTCCAAATTCTTTGTTAAATGCTTCTAAGATTTTTGCCTCATCTGTAGCTTTTTCATCAAAATATTTTGACCAATCTGCTGTGTATGCTTTTGTAATAATATCAGCAACACCTTTCTTATGTGCAATATCAATTATTTTTGATAAAGGAAGAGAAGCTGGATGAATTTGAGTTAGAGGAAATGCGTAATAATATAGAGCTATATTCTCCTTATTTTTATTAACTTCAGCTATAACTGTTGGTATATAGTCCATACAAAATGGACATAGTGGATCAGAAAATAATACAACTTTATTTTTTGCTTGTTCATTTCCAGCTATAAAGTTTGCTTTAGAATAGTATTTATCAGTCAAATTTGGCACAATACTATCTTTTAGTGATTGCATAGTTTTTAAATCAATTAATTCAGGCGCAATATGTGTACCATTTGTAAATAAAAAATCTTTTGCTTTTATCTCTTTTCCTTGAACAACCGCATCAATATCTATAATATATCCAGTCCATCCGGCAATTGCCAACTCTTTTTTTGTATTTATTTTTATATCTTTAACTTTTACATTTGGATTTTGAGAAACTCTTTTTTTCTCAAACTCTAAAACCAAATTATCATTAGCAAAAAGTGATGCTCCTAAAATTGTACTCATAGCTAATACTGTAGAAATTTTTCTACATGAATGTAGGATTTGACTTTGTTTCATCATATATCTTCCTTTTAAAAAATTTTTATAGTCTATCTTTTTAACTTTAAGAAAAAGTTAATTTTAACTTCGTGATTTTACTGTAATTTTTCTAATATCAAAAAGCTCTTTTATCTTATCTACCATTTTTGAATTCAAAATATCATTTGCTTGCAACTCTTTAGAAGATAAAGCTTCATTTTGAGTTTGTAATATGCTAGCAACACAACCTGAACCAATTTCTATATCCTCTATCATAGAGCCTACATCATTTTGAATATCTTCTTTTAAATCTTCTTCAACTCTATTTTCACTATTTTTTATTTCCAAAGGCTCATTTAATATGGTGGCCTCTTCCTTTTTAAAATCTAGCTCTACATTTGAACCATAAACCTCTTGTGCAAAAGCTTTAATAATTGGAAAATGTTTGTATAAAAGTTTTCTTTCTTCATCTTTTGCATAAGAAATTATTTGTAAAACATTATTTGTAAAACCATTGTATATAAAGTTTTTCTCAAAACACTCACCTAATTCAAAATCTCTATCATAAACTTTTTCAGTCAATCTTGTATACAAATCACTTGATTCATCACTCTCATCTTCAAAAGGCACATACTCTACTTCTTCAATAGGATTGTAAAAAACTTCTTGAACTTTTTCGATTTCAATCTCTTTTTTTTGCTCTTCCTTCACAATATTTTGTTCAGGCTTAACCATTGGAAGTTCATCAAAAGGAGTTTCAAATTCTAATTTAGGAATTGCATCGATGATTTCCAAAGGAGCTATATTTAAAGCAAGCTCTTCATGTGTAATCTCTTTAATTTCTTGTTTTAGGACTTCATGTTTAATAATATTTTCAATAGGCTTATTTATAATCTCTTCTTTTACAGTTTCAATTATCTTTACTGTTTTTATAGTATCAGGTTTTGCATCAATCTTTTCAATTTGATTTATAATATCATCTATTGATTTTAATTTTGTTGCTTCCATTAATTTCATAAAAGTAAGAATCAAAACAAAAGTTCCATCACTATTTATTGCTAAAAGGTGCTTTGCATCACTTAAAATCCTAAAAAATCTATCAAAAACAACAACATCAAATCTTCTATCTTTTAAAATCATCTTATCTTTTAAATACAGTGTCATCTCATCAATTATTTGACTTGTTTCATAAATTTCTAGCTCTTTTAAAATATCATTAATATCGCCATGATTTAAAACCATAGAAAAAATTGCTTCCATTTTTTCTGGATTTATTAAACCTAGCATCTCAACTACACTTTGAGAATCAACCCTATTTTTTGAAAATATTATTGCTTGGTCAAGCAAAGTAAGGGTATCTCTTAAACTTCCCTGTCCTCCCCTAGCTAAAATACTTAAAGCATCTTTTTCAAACTCAATTTTCTCTTCATGCAAAATATGACTTAAGTGGTGAACTACATCATTTTGTGATATTTTATTAAATCTAAAGTGTTGAGTTCTACTAAGAATTGTTGCTGGTAATTTTAAAGCATCTGTTGTGGCAAGAATAAACTTCACAAATCCTGGAGGTTCTTCAAGAGTTTTTAGTAAGGCATTAAATGCTTGAGTTGTAAGCATATGAACTTCATCGATGATAAAAACCTTGAATCTAGCAAGACTAGGTTTATATTTTGTGTGTTCAATTAACTCTTTAATATCATCAATTCCTCTGTTACTTGCAGCATCCATTTCTATGATATCAAGATGTTTACCGCCATTTGAGCTGAGGCAATTTTCACAAACTTCGCAAGGTTTGCTTGTGGGTCCTTTTTCACACAAAAGTGCTTTTGCCATAATTCTAGCAGTACTAGTTTTACCACTTCCTCTTAAACCAGAAAATAAGTAAGCATGAGAAAGTCTTGAGCTATCAAGAGCAAGACTTAATGTTTGAGAAACTGTACTTTGACCTATTAAATCCTCAAATCTTTTTGGTCTGTATTTTAAAGCCAAAACTCTATCTTGAATACTACTCATATCTCACATTTCCTTAATTCAAATTTATTTTTTTTCAATATCATTTTTACCATACTAGTATTTATAGTTCCTGTGTATAAAACCAAAATATCCAATTCACCTTCATTTATATGCCCAGCATTTTGACTCAAAATCATAAGTCTTTTTGCTATTGCATCTCCTGTATCTATAAGCAAAACATCTTGTCCCATAATATCTTTGATTGTTTTTTTAACTAAAGGATAATGTGTACATCCTAAAACTATAGTATCAACGTGATTGTGTAACATTGGCTTCAACCAATTTTCAAGCATTTCATAGGTTTGTAAAGTTAAAATTTCACCTTTTTCTATTTGTTGAACTAAACCAACACAAGCTTGTTCAAACAATTTTACATCATGTGCTTTTGTAAGTTCATCTACCAAAAGTCTATATTTTTCACCTTTTAAAGTAGAAGCTGTAGCTAAAATACCAATATTCCCTGTTTTTGTATTGCTTATAGCAGGTTTAATTCCTGGCTCAATTCCAATTATTATTAAAAATGGAAATTTATCTCTTAAATGTTTTATTATAATTGATGTTGCTGTATTACATGCCACAACTAAAGCATCTATTCCATAATTTTCTAATAAAAATTTTGTTATTTTATCACACCTACAGAATATCTCTTCTTTCGTTTTATCTCCATAAGGCGCATATAAGGTATCAGCAACATAAAAAATTTCTGCACCTTTTAATGTCTTAGAAATAGCATTTAATACAGTCAAACCACCAAGACCTGAGTCAAAAAGTCCTACTTTCAAATATTTCCTTATTGAAAAATTGAAAAAATTATAGCTAAAAAGATATAACTAAAATGTTAAAAGTTTGGTTGAAATATGATATTTTTTTAACAATCTGAAAACTTAAAATTATAATTGAACAAAAGGAAAAAAAATTTTAAGTTTTCAAAATTGATTGGGTTGTATTTATTATAGATTTATATTTTGTAGATAGTTTTTTTATAAACTTAAGGAAAAATCCTCAAGTTTAGCAAGAGCATTTATCAAATAATACCTTGCTCAATCATAGCATCTGCTACTCTTCTGAATCCAGCAATGTTTGCTCCTAAAACAAAGTTTGTAGGTTCACCAAATTCTTCAGCAGTTTTGCTTACTCTTTGGAAAATTCCATACATAATTTGCTCTAATTTAGCATCAACTTCTTCAAATGTCCAAGAAATCATAGCTGCATTTTGCGCCATTTCTAATTGACTTGTAGCAACCCCACCAGCATTCGCTGCTTTTCCAGGACCATAAGCAATTTTTTGTGCAACAAAGAAATCTACTGCTTCATTTGTTGAAGGCATATTTGCACCTTCGCTTACACATTTACAACCATTTTTAATAAGTTCTTTAGCATCTTCTAAATTTAACTCATTTTGTGTTGCACTTGGGAAAGCAGCATAACAAGGAACAGACCAAACTGCATTTTTTCCTTTTGGATAATCTTCAACAGGGATATATTTGGCACCTTTTCTGTATTTTACATATTCTGTTAATCTTGCTCTTTGGTTTTCTTTTAACTCTTTAAGTAAATCTAAATCGATTCCTTCTTCATCTAAAATCATACCTTTTGAATCACTACAAGTAATTGGTAATGCACCCAAATGATAAAGTTTTTCAATAGTATAAATAGCAACATTTCCAGAACCAGAAACTACACATCTTTTACCTTTTAAACTCTCTCCTCTAGCATCTAGCATATTTTTTGCAAAATATACACAACCATAACCAGTTGCTTCAGTTCTAGCAAGAGATCCACCCCATTTTAGAGATTTACCTGTTAATGTTCCATCGTATACGTTTGCAAGTTTTTTATACATTCCAAACATATATCCAATTTCTCTTCCACCAACTCCAATATCTCCAGCAGGAACGTCTGTAGTTGAACCGATGTGTCTGTGTAATTCAGTCATGAAGGCTTGGCAAAATGTCATTATTTCATTATCACTTTTTCCTTTAGGGTCAAAGTCACTTCCACCTTTTCCTCCACCAATTTGAAGACCTGTTAATGCATTTTTAAATATTTGTTCAAATCCTAAGAATTTAATAATTCCTGTATTTACAGTAGGGTGAAATCTTAATCCACCTTTATATGGTCCTAAAGTTGAACTAAATTGGATTCTATACCCTTTATTGATTTGAATTTCACCTTTATCATCAACCCATGTAACTCTAAACATGATTTGTCTTTCAGGTTCAACCAACCTTTCTAAAACTTTATTTTCTTTATATTTTGGATATTTTTCAAATAGAGGCTCTAGTGAGTGTAAAACTTCTTCAGCAGCTTGATGAAACTCATCTTGCCCAGGACTTGTTCTTTTTAGATAATCTAAAAGTTCATTAATATTCGCCATTTTCCTTCCTTTTGTTCAAATTTCGGAGACGGATTGTATCAGAGCTTTTATTTAATTTTGTTTAAATTACAAGTAAAATATCTACAACTTTGTAAATATTTTACTTTTTTAGACATTTTTAAGCGAAAATAAAGTTTTTATTCATTCATAGAAGCAAAGAATTCATCATTATTTTTTGTTTTTTGCATCTTTGAGTATAAGAATTTTAATGCTTCAACTTCATCCATTTGAGAAATAGCATTTCTTAAAATCCAAGTTTTTTGTAAAATATCAGGAGACAAAAGAAGTTCCTCTTTTCTAGTTCCTGATTTAATAATATCAAGCGCAGGATAAACTCTTTTATTTGCTGCATTCCTACTTAAAACTACTTCACTATTTCCAGTACCTTTAAACTCTTCAAAAATAACTTCATCCATTTTCGAACCAGTTTCAATCAAGGCAGTTGAAACAATAGTTAAGCTTCCACCCTCTTCAATATTTCTAGCAGCTCCAAAAAATCTTTTTGGTTTATGAAGAGCATTTGCATCAACCCCACCTGAAAGAACTTTTCCACTACTTGGCGTTACAGTATTGTAAGCTCTTGCAAGTCTAGTAATAGAGTCAAGTAAAATAACAACATCTTTTTTCATCTCTACAAGTCTTTTTGCTTTTTCAATAACAATTTCAGCAACTCTTACATGATTTTGAGCAGGTAAATCAAAAGTTGAACTATAAACCTCACCTTTTACGCTTCTTTGCATATCTGTAACTTCTTCAGGTCTTTCATCTATTAATAAAACCATCAAAGTAACTTCTGGATGATTTTTGCTTATTGCGTGAGCTAACTCTTTTAAAAGTTCTGTTTTACCAGTTTTTGGTGGTGCAACTATTAAACCTCTTTGTCCTCTACCCATAGGAGCAAATAAATCAAGCATTCTTCCAGTCATTTTTTGTGATTCATATTCAAAACTGAATTTTTTAGTAGAGTATAAAGGAGTTAGGTTATCAAATAAAGGTCTATTTTTTGAATCTTTTACAGGTAAATAATTTATAGCTTCAATTTTTAATAGAGCATTATATTTTTCACTATCTTTATTTGGTGGTCTAACTTGTCCTGTAACAATATCCCCTGTTCTTAATGCAAATTTTCTAATTTGTGTAGCACTCACATATGAGTCATTTGAAGTATCTGAGAAGTTTCCATCAATTGCTCTTAAAAATCCAAATCCACCCTCTTTTATCTCTAAAATACCTGTGAATAAAATAAATCCTCCAGCATCTATTTGAGAAGCTAGTATCATAAACATTAAGTCTTGTCTTTTTAGTTCCTGTGGATTTTCAACATCTAAATCATTTGCAATATCAAGCAAAGTTTCTATTGGTAACTCTCTTAATTGCTCTATTTTATAACCATCAACGGGAATATGAGTTCTCGTTTTTTTAGTAGTTTTGGGTTTTATTTCTTCTTTAGACTCTTCCATGAGTATATTTGCCTTTGATTTCACATAAATTTATGTAGTTTTGTAGTTTTTTTGAGATTTTTTTAAAGTAAAAGTTAAATTTTAGTTAATATTTTAAAATTTGTCAAGAAAATAAAAAAAGTGTACTAAAAAATTTAGTACACCCTAATTAAAAATAAATATTATAATTTACCTTCATTTTTTGCTAGGTAATCAGCAACACCATCTTTGTTTGCTTTCATTCCTTCATCACCTTTTTGCCATCCAGCTGGACATACTTCACCATATTCATTTGTAAATAACATTGCATCTACCATTCTAATCATCTCATCAACATTTCTTCCTAATGGTAAATCGTTAATTACAGCATGTCTAACAGTTCCATCTTTATCTATTAAGAAAGAACCTCTTAATGCTACAGAATCTCCAAATAATACGTCATAATCTTTTGCAATTTGTTTACTTAAATCTGCAACCATTGGGAATTTTACTCTTCCAATTCCACCGTTTTCAACTGCAGTTTCTCTCCATGCAAAGTGAGAGAATTGAGAATCAACTGAACAACCAATTACATTAATTCCTCTAGCTTTGAACTCATCTGTTCTTTTTGAAAATGCAATAATTTCTGATGGACAAACAAATGTAAAGTCTAAAGGCCAAAAGAATAAAATTGCTCCTTTTTCTCCAATATTTTTATATAAGTTAAAATCTTCTACTATTGTTCCATCAGCTAACACTGCCGTTGCTGTAAAATCTGGTGCTTTTTTTGTTACTAACATATTTAATCCTTTTAATAAATTTAATGTTGGAATTATATCAGACAAATTTTACAGTTAGCTTAAATTTAAAAATATTTTTCTTGTAATAATTTTTATCTTTAAGTATAAATTTAAAGTTAGTTTTATATTTACTTTGTTACAGTTACCTAAAATTATTTAGGAGAACTAAAATGGCTGTTTTAATTACTGATATTTGTATCAGCTGTGATGCTTGTTTGGATGAATGTCCAGTTGGTGCTATAGTTGATAATGATGATAATCCAACTGGTGAAGATATTTATTATGTATATAAAGATAAATGTGTTGAGTGCGTAGGTCATAATGATGCTCCTGCTTGTGCTGATGCATGTCCAACTGAAGGATGTATAGTTTGGGATGAAATAGGAACTAGTAAAATTGAAAAAGAAGATAGAGGAACAGCAGGTACACCTGTAATTGAATAATTCAAATACAATATATAAACATCTTATTTACAGAGACAAGTATTTTTACTTGTCTTTTTTTATTTTTTTAGATATAATCCGCGACTTAAAAAATTAAAGAGGACAAATTAGATGGAACAAACGTTATCAATCATCAAACCAGATGCTGTAGCAAAGAATGTTGTTGGAAAAATCTTAGATAGATTTGAATCAGCTGGATTAAGAATTGCTGCTACGAAAAAATTACAACTTTCAAGAGCTGATGCTGAGGCATTTTATGCAGTTCATGCAAGTAGACCATTCTTCAAAGATTTAGTTGAATTTATGATTTCTGGACCAGTTGTAGTTTCAGTTTTAGAAGGTGCTAATGCAATGGCAACTAACAGAGGATTAATGGGTGCAACTAATCCAAAAGAAGCTGCAGCTGGAACAATTAGAGCAGATTTTGCTGATTCTATTGATGCTAACGCAGTTCATGGTTCAGATTCATTAGAGAATGCTGCAGTTGAAATTGCTTTCTTTTTTGCACAAAGAGAAATTTGTTAATAAACAATTAAACAATGAAAATAGAGTTTAAAAAAGTACCAACTATAAAAAAAGAGTTAGAAACTTCTTTCGATTCAGTTAAAATTGAAGGTACTTTTTGTAGAATTTCATCATCTTTAGTAAAAATCGAAGCTAATTTGAAGGGCAATGTTGATATAGATTGCTCTAGATGTGGTTCTTCAGAGCCTTTTTTCTTAGATGAAGAGTTAAAACTTCTTTTAAGTGATGGAATTTATAAAGGTGACGATGAAGAGTTTTTAGTAATAGAAATAGAAAATAGTTTAATAGACTTTGATGAAATTATTCAAAGCGAATTAAATAGCATAAAAAGTGATTATCATATTTGTAAAAACTGCTTAGAAGATAATCAACTTTTCGAAAAAGAATTTTAAGGAGAATAATATGGCAGTACCAAAGAGAAGAGTATCTCATTCAAGATCAGCAATGAGAAGAACTCATTATAAAATTACATTGAAAAGACCTGTTAAAGATAGCGATGGTTCTTGGAAAATGCCTCACATGGTTAACCCAAACACTGGTGAATATAAAAACTAATGTTAAAGGTTGCAATTGATGCAATGGGTGGGGACTTCGGTCCTGAGCCTATAATTGAAGGGCTGGTAGAAGCTCTTAGAAATAACATAAATTTTACAGCTATAGCTGTTGGAAATAAAGAAAAACTACTTAAACTTATCCCACCTACTTTTTTAAATAGAGTAGAAATACATGAAGCTGATGATGTTATATCAATGCATGATAGTGCAACAGATGCTTTAAAAAGAAAAGAATCCACAATTTACAAAGCAATAGAGTTAGTTCGTGAAGGTAAAGCAGATGCAGTTGTATCAGCTGGGCATTCTGGTGCTACTATGTCCCTTGCTACTTTAAGAATTGGAAGAATAAAAGGTGTTTCTAGACCCGCAATTGCTACACTTATGCCAACAAGTGAAAATCAAAATACTTTGGTTTTAGATGTAGGTGCAAATGTTGATAGTAATGCAAAAAATCTATTTGAATTCGCAGTTATGGGACAAGCTTATGCTCAATCTGTACTAAGACTTGATGAGCCAATTATTGGTCTTTTAAGTAATGGAGAAGAAGAAAGCAAAGGAAATGAAGTAACTAAAGAGGCATATAAGTTACTATCAAAAATTCCTAATTTTGCAGGGAATGTAGAAGGTAGTGATATTTTCAAAGGAACTGTAGATGTTGTTGTTTGTGATGGTTTTGTAGGAAATATCCTACTTAAAACTGCCGAGGGAGTTGCAGATACTATTGGTAAGATAATTAAGAAAAATCTAAAAAGATCTCTTATTTCAATCGCTGGTGCTGTATTAATGAGAAAAGTGTTTAAAAACTTAAAAGTTAAAGTTGACTATGCCGAATACGGTGGAGCTCCTTTACTGGGAGTTAAAGCTCCTGTTATAATTTCTCATGGAAAATCAAATCCTAAAGCAATAAAAAATGCAATCTTTCAATCAATAATAGCTGCTAGTTCAAATCTAGACAATATTATTGAACAAAGATTAGTAAATTATAGTATTAAAGAAAAAACTCTTTAATACTAAAGGAAAATGTAATGACTTATGCAGCTTTTAGATCAATTGGAGCTTATATTCCATCTAAGATAATGACTAATTCAGATTTTGAAAAAATTATTGATACTAGTGATGAGTGGATTACAAAAAGAACTGGTATAAAAGAAAGAAGGTTGGCCGAAGAAAATGAAGTACCTTCTGATTTAGGTGCTAGAGCAGCTGAAGTAGCTATACAAAGAGCGGGAATAAAAAAAGAAGAAATAGATTTAATAATCTGTGCAACAGTAACTCCTGATTTTTTATGTATGCCTTCAACTGCATGTGTAATTGCAGCAAAACTGAATCTTCCAAATATTATGGCATTCGATATAAGTGCCGCTTGTACAGGATTTGTTTACTCTTTAAGCATTGCAAAGGCATTTATTGAATCTGGAATGAAAAAAAATGTTCTAATTATTGGTGCAGAAAAATATAGCTCTATTCTAAACTATGAAGATAGAAATACTTGTTTTATATTTGGAGATGGTGCTGGGGCTGCTATTATTAGTGCTACAAATAATAAAGATGAAGCAATTATAGATGTTGAATGTTCTAGTGATGGAAATTATGAAGATTTGATCAAAACTCCAGGAGGTGGAAGTAAAAATCCATGTTCACAAGAAGTTTTAGATGCAAAATTAGCATGTATTACCATGAAAGGGAATGAGACTTTTAAACTAGCTGTTAAGACTCTTACTTCGGATGTTATAAAAATGCTTGAAAAACATAAACTTTCAAATGAAGACATTACGCATTTTATACCACACCAAGCAAATTATAGAATTATAAAAGCTGTTGGTGAAGCTTTAAATTTAACAGAAGAGCAAACAGTAATAACAGTTGATAAGTATGGAAATACATCAGCTGCATCGATTCCGATGGCTATGAACTATGCTTTTGAGGAAGGTAGATTGAAAGCTGGTGATACAGTTTTATTTGATGCTTTCGGTGGTGGACTTACTTGGGGAAGTGCTTTATTTAAGTTCTCTCCAAAAAAATAAAAAGTGGTTTGAACCCACTTTTTAACTATTAAATTTTCTATTTTTAGGATTATTTTTAAAAACGTCCGCTGAACTTCTTTCTTGTTTTTGTATTTTAAACTCATCAACGGCTGCTGTATGATTAACAAATATTGCCTTATCATCTACAATAATTTGTAAAATTGTGTAGTATGGCACAGACAGTACACTCCCTATATTTTCTTCACCAAATCCTGTTTCAAAAGTTAGAAAATCGCTATATAAACTTATTGTTGTATATGTATAATTTGATAAAGTAAACAAGGCAAAATGATTAATTTTTTCCATCAAATCTTTTGGAAGTTCTGGATCAAACGCAATTTTATCTACATTTAAAACCACTGAAAACTCTTGATTCTTTGATAATAAAAAAGATATCTGCTCCTTAATTTGGCTTTCAATCAACTCTTTATATTCATAACTTTCTATAACATCATTAAACAAGGCTTTTCCTTTTAGAGATTTTTTGTTATTATATCTTATGAAACAGCTAATTATCCTTATTCTAATTTTATCAAACTCCTTGTTTGCTTACCAATTTAAACTAACAAGCAGAGATTATAAAATTATAAATAACTCTCAAAAAAAAATCATTTATAGAAAATAGGCTTAAAAGATATGAAGAGCTAAAAATAAAAATAAAAGATTATGAATTAATTAAAAAGCTATCTCACACAAATACATTTATAAACAGAATACTTCCTCAATTTGATAGTAAAAGTACTGGAATAAATGATCACTGGGCAACTCCAAAAGAGTTCTTAATCAATGGTTATGGGGATTGTGAAGATTATGCTATCGCAAAATATTTCACTCTATTAGAATTAGGAATTAAAAAAGAAAATCTATATTTTGCGGTTGTTGAAGTAAAATCAAGAAGAGAAAACCACATGGTTTTGCTATACAGTGAAAATAAAAATGAATCTCCACTTGTACTAGATAATCTAAGCTCTGTAGTAATTCCTTTTTCAAGAAGAGTTGATTTAAAACCAAAATTTGCTTTCAATGAAATAGACTCTTACTATATTACAAATGAAAAATTCACAAAAAAAGTAAACTTAGACTGGGGAAAAGAAAATAAATGGGAGAAGCTTATATTTAGAGTTTATAATTTAAATGAATAGTCATCCAACTCTAAAAATCCAATCATTGCATTGAATATTGCAAACTTTTGTGCTTTTTTTAACATCTCTAAACTTATATCTTTTTCAAATATTTTTTTATCTTCAATCAATCTAGCTCTTGTTGTTCCATTCAACAAACAATTTTTAGAGGTAAACCAAATACCATCTTCAAGTATTGCAACATTTGCTATTGAAGTATCTGTAACTATTTTATTTTTAATTATTATAATTTCATCACACAACTCTCTTTTTTCAAATAATTCATCTAATTTCTCTCTATTTAGATATTTTTTTGAATACTCAATCTCATCATCAAAAACTATTTTAAAAGTTTTAAACTCTCTTTTTTTATAAGGAAAATAATCTACACTCAAAATTTCATTTTTATCATAAACTAATTTACATCTTAAAAGTTCATTTGTAGGTGGAGTTATATACTCTTGTAAATTTAAGTTTTTTCCAATAGTTCTTGCAACTCTTTTGTTATGAAAATCTAAATTAAAAACTTCAAAATCCTCACATTTTATTGTTTCAAAATACATAAAAATCCTTTAAAATGGTAAATATACTTTATTTATAAGCTCTTCATACTCTAGTTTCAAATCACTATCAAGAGTAATTCCACCACCACTTTTATAAAAAAGCTCATCTTCTATTTTTTCAATAAATCTAATAAGAACAAAACTTTGAAGGCTCTTTCCATCAAAAATTCCAAAAATACCTGTGTAAAATCCTCTATCATAATTTTCAACATTTTTTAAAATATCAACTGTTGATTTTTTTGGTGTTCCTGTAATAGAGCCTGCTGGAAGAAGTTCCAAAATAATATCTCCCAAACACTCTTTCCAATTCTCTTTTATAATTCCACTTATCTTTGAACTAGTTTGATAAAGTCCCCTATTTTTAAGCTCTATTTTTTCAAAAAATCTAAAGTTTTCAACTTTTATATTTGATGCAACTTTTCCCAAATCATTTCTTAGCAAATCAACAACCATTGTATGCTCGGCTTTTTCTTTTGAAGAATTTAGTAAAATTTCTTTTGCGTTTTCTATTTTTGTATCAATTGTACCCTTCATAGGATATGTGTAAATCTTATTTTCTATAATTTCTACAAATTTTTCAGGAGAAAAACAGACAAAATCAAAATCATCTATTTTTACTCTTAGTTTCAATAAACTATTTGAATAATCATAAATTTCATCTAAACTAAGATTTGTTTCTATTTTTGTCTTTGTTGTTAGATTTAAAAGATAGCTATTGCCACTTTTTATCTCTTCTATTATTTTCTCAAATTTATTTTTGTATTCTTTAAAAGATGTTGGAAATTTATCCAAAAAGTACTCTTTATGAAAAATATTTCCAAAGCTATTTAGCTCATATTTTATAGTTTCATCAAGATTTTCTAATTTTTTTATATAAAAATTTTGTAAGTCATAAGATAGCAGAAACAAAAACGGCTCATTTTCAGAGCCATATTTGTTTAATAAGTTTTTTATATTGTCCAATTTATCTAAGTATCAATTTTTTCAAAATTGCAGCTCTAATAGCAACACCATTTGTAACTTGTTCTAAAACTTTACATCTAGGATGTTTTAAAGCATCATCTGTAATATCTATATTTCTATTAACAGGTCCTGGATGTAAAAGTAGGAAATCTTTTCTTTCCATCAACTCTGTAGTTATACAAAAATCTCTCGCATACTCTTGTAATGATTCAAAATATGTAATATTATGTCTTTCTAACTGACTTCTTAAACTCATTATAATATCCATATCATCTATTACTTCATTAACCGTACTAAATTGCTTAAACTCATTTCCTTCATATTTAAAACAATCAGGTGCAACCAAGTTTACATCTATTCCAAATCTAGGAAGTAGTCTTCTATTACTTCCTGCAACTCTTGAATTTCTAACATCACCAACTATAGCTATTTTTTTACCTTCAGTTTTTCCACCAAAATATTCATAAATTGTAAATAGATCTAAAAAAGCTTGAGTAGGATGAGAGTGTCTTCCATCACCTGCGTTTATTATTGGACAATCAACATATCCTATTAAACTCTCAGGTAAACCACACTCACTATGTCTAATGATAATTGCATCTGGTTTCATGGCATTTATATTTGCAACTGTGTCGTACATCGTCTCACCTTTTTTTGTAGAAGATGTTCCAACATCAAGATTTACAACTTCAGCTCCTAGCCTCTTTGCAGCAATTTCAAATGAGCTTCTAGTTCTTGTAGAGTTTTCAAAAAATAAAGTAACTATAATTTTACCTTTCAAAATATCACAAGGTTTAAAATCTAAAAAAACTCTAGCATCATTAAAAATATCTAAAATTTCCTCTTTTGTAAAATCAGAAGTTCGTATTAAATGTTGCATTTTTTTCCTTTTATTTTAGTTTTGGATTTTAGCAAAAAGCACTTTAAAAATAAAATTTTTATATAATCTTGATATTTTTGTTTTAGGGGCAATATGAAACTACATTTTTTAATAATTTTACTTTTTACTCTTTTATTTACTGCTTGTTCAAACAAAGAACTAGATGAAGTAGAATTTGACAGAATAGAAAAAGAGATATCATTTTCAAAAGATATAAAACCAATACTTGATAAACGTTGTGTTTCTTGCCACTCTTGTTATAATTCACCTTGCCAGCTAAAACTAGACTCTTATGAAGGATTAGATAGAGGTAGTTCAAAAAATGAAGTTTATGCTCAAAGATTAAATGCATCAGAACCTACAAGACTTTTTGTTGATGCTTTTTCCACAAATGATTGGAGAAATAAAAACTTCTCTTCAGTTTTAGATAAAGATATAGATTCAGATGAATCAATAATGATGCAATATTTATTTCAAAAAGAGCTAAATCCACAGTTAAAAGGAAACTACTCTCCCGAAACTGAAAAATTAACTTGTGTAAAAAATAAAGATGAATTAGAAAATTACTTTGATAAAAATCCACACAAAGCAATGCCTTATGGATTTCCAGGACTTAGTAAATCAGAATACAACACTCTTATGACTTGGCTTGATAGTGGATATAAAAATGATACAAAAGAAGAAGAAATTTTGGACTTTGAACAAAATGAGATAAAAAAATTTGAAGATTTTTTAAATAATCCAAATATAAAACACAAAGTAACAGCTAGATATATATATGAACATCTATTTTTAGCACACATATATTTTGATGAAACAAGTAATAATTTCTATGAACTAATTCGTTCTAGCACTCCAACAGGACAAAAACCAAAAATTATAGCTACAAGATTTCCTTATGATGAGATAAAACAGCCTTTTTACTACAGACTTCAAAAAGTAAGCTCTACAATAGTTCATAAAACGCATATGGTTTATAAAATCGATGATGAAAAACTAAAATTTTATGATGATATTTTTATAAAACCAAAATGGGAAGAAGAACCATATCTTCCAAACTACAACGAAAAAACAAATCCAAATGCCCTAGAAGTATTCAAACAAATTCCAGCATTAAGCCGTTATGAATTTATGTTAAAAGATATATATTTTATGATAAATACATTTATCAAAGGTCCTGTTTGCAGAGGTCAAATAGCTTTAAATGTTATTCAAGACCATTTTTGGGTGGCATTTATGGACCCAAAATATGATTTAAGTATAGTTGATAAAAACTTTTTGAAAAACAATTTTGAAAACCTAAAAGTGCCAAACCAACTAGGAGAGGACCCAAGTCTTTTTCAAACTTTTAAAAACTTAGGAAAAGAGAAAGAGACAAAAGTCTATCAAGAAAATAGAGCTACTATTTACAAAAAATATTACAAAGATGGTTTAAAATTAAATTATTTAAGAAATAGTTCAAACAGTGATTCAATTCTTACAATATATAGACACTTTGATTCAGCATCACTACATCTTGGAGCTTTAGGAAATACACCAAAAACTCTTTGGGTTATAGATTTTCCTCTTTTAGAGCGAATTTATTACTCACTTGTTGCAGGATTTGATGTATTTGGAAATACAGCACATCAACTTTTGGTGCGAACTCATATGGACAGATTAAGAGTTGAAGGAGAAAGCAACTTTTTGGAGTTTTTACCACAAAAAAGTAGAATGGACTATTTTAACACATGGTATATTGGTTGGCTAGCGCAATATCTTACTACATATACACCAAGCCAAAATGAAACAGGAATTAAATTTAAAACAAAAGATTATAAACTTGAGTTTACAAGAAACCTTTTAGAATATACAAATACAAAAAAAGATGAGATAAATTATGTAGAAAAAGATTACACTCCAACACCTATTAAACAATCTTACAATTCAAAACATGAAATACAAGAAGCTTTTAGGTCTTTATCAACTCCAAATGTCTCAAAAGTTATACAACATTTTGTAGGAAAAGGAGCGAATGTAGCTTTTATTAGAATTATTCTAAACAACAAACAAAATCTAAACTACACTTTAGTAGTAAATAGATGGCACAAAAATGTAGCTTTAATGTTTGATGAAGAATCAAGACTAGACCCTACAAAAGATGACATAGATTTTATAGAAGGATTTATAGGTTCATATCCAAATATCTTTATATATGTAAACCAAAATGATTTAAGTGATTTCTTTGATTTAATCCAAAACTATGAAGATACACCAAAATATCACGAAAAATTTCAAAAATATACTATAAACAGAGCAAATACAAATTTTTGGCAAGCTTATGACTATTTTAACAAAGAGTTTGAAAACTCAAATCCACTAGAATATGGGCTTTTTGACCTAAATAAATACTACGAAAAAGCCATAGATACATCTATAAATGAGTAAATCTTTACTCATTTATCAAAACTTTAAAAAAATAATTTTTACTTAATCCTATCAATAAATTAGCTTTGTTTACTTTTAATTTAAAAGTAGCCTTAAATTAACAGAAAATTAACTAGAAATAACCGACTTTAAGAAAAGTTTAATTTTATCTCTTATAAAATGCCTGCAACGGTGGACTGAAATAATTATACATTTTGGTTAATCGATTAAAATTTCGAAATTTTAGGAGAAAACACATGAGAAAAATCTCAAAAATTAGTTTAGTTG
Organism: uncultured Aliarcobacter sp.; assembly: GCA_964384195.1. GTDB lineage: Bacteria > Campylobacterota > Campylobacteria > Campylobacterales > Arcobacteraceae > Aliarcobacter. The sequence goes on from CAYLKG010000003.1 coordinate 69,392, forward strand.
CTGCTGTTGCAGTTGCTGGTTTTAGTACAGCTAATGCTCAACCTTTAGAGCAAGCAATCAAAGATGTAGAAGTATCTGGATCGGTAGCTTATAGATATGATAATGCACAAAGTAACTCAGTTGATGCTGCAGGAAAACAAAACGGTAGTACAACTGATAACAATAGATATAAGGTTGCATTAAATTTATCTTCGAAAGTAAATGACTATGTTAAATTTAATTCAAGATTTTTAGTTGGTGGTTCTGATTCTGGATGGGCTGATACAAATGCTAAGAAAAATACTGCTGGTGATGAAAACGTTGATGTTAGTTTATCTAATGCATATTTTGGATTAACAGCTATTCCAAATACTGTTGTGAACATTGGTAAACAAGGTTTAGCTACTCCATATACTGTTGCAACTGATGTTAATGGAAGTGAGCAAAATGGTACTGGTATCTTAGCTCTTACAACAGTAGGACCAGTTACTGCGGGAGCTGGTTTTTTTAATAACACAAATGTTGGTAATTTATCTGATATAAATTTAAAAAGAAGCTTAAAATCTACTGATAGTGATACTAGTACTAGTACATTAAATCTTGATGATGGTAGAAATATGTATGTTGCTACAGTTCAAGGTGATTTAGATTTTGTTAAACTAGAAGCTTGGTATGCAGGTTTACAAAATACATTTAATTCTTACACTTTAGCAGCAACAAGTAAAATTGAATTAGCAAAAGATGCGAAAATTGGTTTAGAAGCTAGATATGTAGCATTAAATTTAACTGATGATTATGTATTTACAAGAAACGGTCATCAACCTCATGCTAATGTTTTCAATGGTACTGCTACAGAAAAAGGTTCTGATAATGGTATGTTTAGATTAGCAGTTGATGGTAAATTCAATATCGTTAATGCAAGACTTGCATATACAAAAACTGATAAAGAAGGTGGTTTAACTGCTTTAGATCAAGATGCTAAAAATACATCTTTAGGATGGAATATTACTTCAAATGGTTACGCAGATGCTGATTACTGGCAAGCTGCTTTAGGTGCTGATATTTTAGATAACTTAAACTTCACAATGCATTATGGTAACTTATCATCTGATGATCAAGCTACAACTGCTAAATTTGTAGGTTTTGATAATACTAAAGCAGAAGAAGTATATGGACAATTAACATATAAAATGTCTAAAAACTTAAATACTTATGTTAGATATGGTAACTATACTGAAGAAGAAAAAACTTCTGGTAAAGAAACTGTTGATCAAAATATGGGAAGATTACAAGTTGCTTATTCATTCTAATTTTTTTAGAATATAACACTTTTCTTCAAAGGTTGAGCTTTTGCTCAATCTTTTTTATTTATAGATAAAAATTTAGATTTAAAGTCTCTTTTTTGATATTTGTTTTAATTAGCTACATAAAATTATTGAGATTTTATAAATTATAGTTTTTGTATATATTTATTAGATTAAACTTTTTTTGATAAAAGTCTTCTAATATTTTCAGCTTGCTCTTTTGCTTTAACTTCTCTCTCTTCTCTCATAGCTCGTAGATTATCAAGAGTTTCTTGTTTTTCTTTATCTAGGTTTGCTTTTATTTGTATAGCTTTTCTATTATTTGAAAGTCCACAAATAGCAGAAAATTTCTCTTTTTTGTTTATATAGATTGTAGATGATGAAGATGTTGCATTTTTTGAGAAAACTATCACATCATTTTCTTTTAGATTTAGTATCTCTCTTGCACTTAGTTCTGTTTCTGCCATTATAGCTTCTACTTCCATTTTTGCACCAGCTATTAGAGTTTTTATATCTCTTTTTCTACTTGATTTTCTATTACTATTTTCTGTAAATACTTTTTCTACAACTTTATCAAGCAAAGATTCAAAATATGAAACTGGATAACAAATAGAAAAATAACCTGAATCTTCATCTATTATTATTTCTAAAACCACAAGCAAAACTACCTCATGGTCTGAAACAATTTGAATAGCGTTTGCATTTGTATCTTTTGATTCTATTTTAAAATTTAAACTAGTTACTTCACCCCAAGTTTTATGCATAATTTTTATAAACATCTTGTAAAAATGTTCTAAAACTTCAACTTCAATTTCTGTTAATTCTCTATCAATATTATCAGAAGTATTTACAGCTCCACTTCCAAGTAAATCAGCAATGATTTTGTGAGAAATTCCAGGATTACACTCTACAACCAATCTTCCATCAAGTGGCTTAAAAGATAGAGTATTTAGTGATGTAACTTGTGGAATAGATAGTAAAAACTCTCCATAAGTCATCTGTTCTATTGAAGTAAGTTTTACATCTACTAATTTTCTAAGCATAGAAGAGAGTTCATTTATAAAATCTCTAAGCATCTTATCATGCATAGTTGAAAATGCTTTTAGTTGTTCTGGAGTAATTCTATTTGGCTTTTTAAAGTCATATATAGAGTAGTTTTTCTCTTTTGATACTACTTTATCTAGAGGACTAGCACCTTCAAGGTCTTCACCTTGCTCGGCAATATCTAAAAGGGCATCTATTTCATCTTGACTTAAAAATTCAGCCATTTTATCCTCTTACTTCAATTTCAGCATCAATAGCACCCATCTCTTTTATAAGCTTCAATGTATCAATAATCTCACTCATTGGAAGCTTCATAACTTTCATAGATCTTACTAAATCAGAAACAGTTGGGTTACTTTTTGTATTTATCATTGCATTATCAATATTTACTATTGCTTTATCAGCAATTTTTACATCATCCCCAATATTTACTCCTGGATTTTTCTTCATATCGTCCCACTCTTGTGGGTTTAAAGGTGTTTTGCTAATTCTTATTGTAAAACTTCCTCTTGCAATCGTAACAGGGTCAATAACAACATCTCCACCTGTAATTACTGATTCTCTATTCATATCAATAATCAATTTTTTCTTAAATGTTGAATCAAGTTCAATATTTTGAATTGTTGCTATAAATTTTACTATTGGAACATTTGCTGGTCTTTGAACCTCAATAGTTCTTGTATCTATAGCACTTGCTAGTTTTTGACCAAATTTTTGATTTATTTTTGTCTCTATTAAATCAGCATTTGTAGCAGAACTTTTAAACAAACTTAACTGAATTGATTTTTCACTTTGGAAATCAAACTCTATCTCATTTTCAACTGTTGCACCATCATAAATAAAACCTGTTGTTTTATTGGCTTCATTTGCTACAATTGTTCCTTGAGCAAGTGCGTAAACATTCCCATCTACACCTTTTAATTGAGTTATTAAAAGCTCACCATTATCAATAGATTTTGCATCTCCAATAGTTGAAACTTTTACTTTTATTTTGTCACCTTGTCTTGAAAAAGCTGGTAAATCAGCTGTTACCATAACTGCTGCAATATTTTTTGAATTAATAGAACCTGCTGGGATTTTTATATATGAATTTCTAAGAAGATTTTGTAAACTTTGCATTGTAAACTTTGATTTGTCACCTGTTCCTGCAAGTCCTACTATAAGCCCATAACCTATTAATTGGTTATCTCTTATTCCTATTACGTTTGAAATATCCTTGATAGTTTGAGAAAAAAGGCTAGAAACAAAAAATATAACCACGAAATGATATCTCAATATTTATCTTCAAAATTAGAATACTTAGTTTTTATCAAAAATTCAATAAAAAAAGGTATAATTTAGACCACTAAACTATATTTATAGGGCAAGAATATTGAATATTTATATATATGGAACATCCCATTTTAAAAAAGAGATGCATAAAACTTTAATAGATTCAAATATTAAACTAAAGCTAGGAGCAAACAACCTAATAAAAGAAGTTGAAAGTCTTAATGCTTTAAAAGAGATAATTACTGAAAATCCAAAAGAGATATTTTTAATTGATAGCTCAAAAATAATAAAGAAAAATTCATTTGCAAAAAAAATAAAATTTCTTACTCCAAAAGATGGAATAGAAGAAGAATTCTTATTAGATAGAGGAATTGCTGATTTATCAGTAGATTCTTTAGAAGAAATCCCAAAATATATTTTAAAAAAATATGAACAAGAAAAAGGAATAAATGACGAAAATTCATTTCTTGAGGATAATTTAAATATGACAAAGCAAGATATTATGCTAGATGATAATTTTTTTGTAGATACAGAAGAAAATATCACTGTTAATAAAAACAATGTAGATTTTAGTGATAATATTGGACTGAATAATATATCATTTAATTATTATGATGATAATACTATAAACGATACTTGTTCATCTTTAGATGATGAAGAACTTCTTAAAAATCTAATGAGCATTTCAAATAATACTTTTGAAGATAACTTTGAAGATAATCCACAAAAAGAAGAACATATAGAAAATGAAGTTTTAGATATAACAAAAGAGCTTGAGCTAGACAATCTTCTAACTAAAATCAAAGAGACTAAACAAGAGAAAAAAGAAGCTACAAAAGAAGTAAATATGGAAAACAATAATTTTTCTGAGCTTGATTTCATAAGTGAAAAAGATTTGCTTGATGCTTTAAATATTGAACAATCAGTGCAACAAAGATCTTTTGAAAAGCCTATACAAAATAGCGTTGAAATTTTAAACAATAATGAAGTTCTAAACATTAGTAGCTCAAATCTTGATGAGTTAGCAAAATTTTTCTCTAAAATTTTAAATAACAAAACTTTAGAAATTACAATAAAAATAAAAGATTAACATAAATTTAATTAGTATTACTCAAAGTACAGTAAAATAATTTTTTAGGTTTACTTATTATTAACTATAATAGAGGCTTGTAATATCTGTATTCTAAGAATTAACTCAACTAAACAATACTTTCTTTAAGCTTTATTCCAAAAATGATAATTGTTTTTATATTTATCTTAATTACTCTACCTTGTGTAGGTGAGTCTATAGGAATACATATAACTAGAGTATGGAATAGTACATTAACTATTGGTGAATAATTTTGATTAATAAATTACATAATCTCATAAACTCTTAAAAAAATCAAACTGATCAAATGCTTATTTTAAGGTATAAATAGAACTTCAAAAACAAGCTTAGCAATTTAAGTATATTTTAGAAGAACAAAAAATAGAAGCAAGAACACTTGCTTTAAAAATCTAACAAGAAAGAATGAAAGAATTTATTCAAAGTAAATATATTTAAAGATAAAAAAAATTTGTGTTTAGGATAATTGTTATTCTTATTGGCTTTTTAAGTGACCAAGAAATAAATATTTCATTAACTAGGAAAAACTTTAACTAAGTAAACTAAAACTAAAATTATCTACTTTTTATGAAGAAAAAGAGCTTGAAAATATACTTTCACAAATTGAAAAAGAAAAAAAAGAGATAATATCTCTACACTACAGAAATGAACAAATTTAAAAAAAATTAAATTGAGATTAGTAGCAAAGTATTAAAAATTCAAAATGCTATGAAACAAAAAATGCAGCAGATATTTTGATAATAGATAGCAATGAGTAAAATTGATAATGTTTTTGATATAATTTAAAAATTAAAAGAAACAAATATAACACAAATACTAAAGTTTATGGATGTTTCTTACTTTTCTATTATTACACATTTGTCAATATGTTGTGATAAACAAGTAAAAAGGGTAGGTGCATGGCTGAAGGTAATACTGAAGTAAAAAATCAAAGTAGTCGAAAAAGATCAATGATGATTCTTATTGCACTAATTTTTGTACTAATTGCTATTACTGGAAGTTTTTATTTCTTATCTACTCAAAATTCAAAAAACAATAACCAAACTCAAACTGAACAACTTGCTACTACTTCAGCTGAAGCTGGAAATTTTAAAGCTGATATAAATGATCTTGTTTTAAATTTAACAGATTCAAAAGGAAAAGAAAAACTTATGAAACTTTCTTTTTCAATAAAAAGTAGTGAACCAACTATTGCTGATGTTGTAGAATCTTATAAGCCTGAGATTATAGATGTTGTAATTTCCCAAATTGGTGCTAGAAGCTCAGACGAGTTATTGACTGTTACTGGGAAAAATCTTTTAATAGATGATTTAGTAAATGATATAAATGGTGTGTTAAACAATATTCCTCCTACAGATGTAGATAAAAAAGTAGCAAAAGATAGTGTTAAAACAATTTTATTTACAACATTAGTAATTAAATAATGATAGTAGTAGTAAAAAGAAATAAAAACTTAAAACTTCTGAAAATTGCTATTGCCTTGGCTTTTACTATGGCAATAGCATTTTTTCTATACAATAAGTTTCAAACTAAACAAGAAGAGTTAAAATCTATAACAGAGAAACAAGAGATTTTAAAAGAAAAAGATGAAAATAAACTAGATATCGAAAAAGCTATTTTATCTGAGGTAGAAAAAGCTATTGAGTTAGTTGGGCAAGAGCATATTAGAATAGTAAAAATTATTGATAATAAAATTGTAATAGAATGTGAACCAAATTCTAATCTTGAAGCTTTATTTGTAAGATATGGCGCAATGGCAATTATTGAAAAAACATTCAATGAAACTGTAATTGCAGTTGATATTAATTATATTTTAAAAAGCAGATTATACGAAAAATAGTATATTACTAATTTTATTAGTATTTATTTCTGCTTCTTGTAGCTCTTTATGAAAACATACTTTAAAATTTGATAAATTAGAAATTCAAACACCAAAAAAAATTGAAGATCTTAATCTATAACTCTAGTAGACTTAAAGAAATTAGAGAATCTATTTTTAAAGAATCTTAACTTTTTAAAATCTCATCAAGAGCATACAAATCAAGAGATGCAGAATATAAGAAAAATGAAATTTTTTTGAAAAACTAGTCTAGCAAGAAATTACCAAACTTTTAGTTCATTATAAATGCTGTCTCTTTCAACTGGTGTGAATCCAGAATTTTTTATCAGTTCCACAAACTCATCTCGTGCAACTCCATACTTACTTTTCGCTCCAGCAGCACTTTGAATAGACTCTTTTTCAATAGTTCCATCTACATCATTAGCACCAAATTCTTGAGCAATTAAAGCTAATTTTACTGTAGAAGTTGCCCAATACGCTTTTATATTTGGAATATTATCAAGTAAAATTCTTGAAATTGCATAAGTTTTAAGTATCTCATTTGCAGTAACTGGGGCATTTACTTTTAAATAATTATTTTCTGTTTGGAAAACTAAAGGAATAAAAGCATTAAACCCACCTGTTAAGTCTTGTAAATCTCTAAGCCTTAAAATATGATCAACTCTATTTTCTCTACTTTCAATATGCCCAAAAAGCATAGTTGCATTACTTTTTCTACCCTTTTGATGCCAAAGTTTATGAATTTCTAGCCATTGAGCAGAACTTACTTTTCCACCACAAATTCTCTTTCTAACCTTTTCATCAAAAATTTCAGCTCCTCCACCTGGCATTGAATCAACACCACTTTCACACATAATATTTATTATATCTTCATAGCTTAAATTATACTCTGTACTTAAGAAATGTATTTCAGCAGCTGTTAGGGCTTTTATGTGAATATTTGGAAACTCTTTTTTAATTTTTTTAAAAATATCCATATACCACTGTAATCCAGTAGAAGGATTGTGAGCTGATACAATATGAACCTCTTTTATTCCATTTTTTGAAGAGTTTCTAACAGTTTCTAAAATCTCATCATGAGTTAAAGTATATTGGTTTGGATTTTTTCTACTTGCACTATATGCACAAAATTGGCAAACATCTTTACAAATATTTGTAGGATTTATGTGTCTATTTATATTGAAATATGTCTTTTTTTGGTGTCTATTTTCTCTAATTTTATTTGCATAATTTCCTAAAGTTATAACATCTAAATCAAAAAGTTTAACCCCATCTTCATAATCTAATCTAATATTGTTTTCCAATTTCTCAGTTAAAGTCATCATATCCTCTTATTTACAGTCTAAATCTTTTGTATATGTATTATTTTTTTCATGGTGCAAAAATCCCATACAAGTTTGCTTTAAATCATTATCATAAAAAGCAACTTTGTAAACACTACTTTTCATTTTTGTTTGTATATCTTCAACACTTAATTTATTTACAACTTTTACATTTGATATATTTTTATGCCCTAATGTTGATAAAATTTCAGTAATTTTTTGTTCTTTTAAAAATTGCAGAAGCAAAAAAGTAATTAAAGCAACTGCACAAATTATAAAAATAATTATTATAGTTTTTTTTGGAAGTCTTCTAATTTGTGAATTCATTTCTAAACTCTTCTAAAGGCTTGAAAGTACAATCACTTCCATCATAAAATTCAATTGTTCCATTTTCTATTCTATAATACCAACCATGAATTTGCAATTCACCATCTTTAATTTTTTTCACAATGTAAGGGAATGTAAGAAGGTTTTCCATTTGATACACTATAGATACTTTTTCTGTTGTTCTATACAGTTGTTCTTTATTTTCTTTATCAATAGTTGCTAAAAGTGTATACTCTTTTGCTTTTTTCCCAAGCTCTAGCCACTTTTTAATATTTATTAAATCAGGAGAATCTCCTAAATCTTGATAAAGACTTTTACATGCTCCACAGTGAGAGTGACCACAAACAATAATATGTTTTACACCTAAAACACAAACTGCATATTCAATAACTGCACTACTTCCGTGATAATCATTATCTGGATTATAGGGAGGTACAAAGTTTCCAACATTTCTTAATGTAAACATATCTCCTGGTTTTGTATCAAGTACTAACTCCGGTGTAACTCTACTATCACTACATCCTATAAATAAAATATCTGGATTTTGCCCATCTTTTGATAGTTGTTTTAAATCTGTCTCATATTTAGAAAATCTAGCTTCTCTAAATTTTTTATTACCTTTTATCAAATCATTTATTTGCATTTAAATCCTTTATTAAATTACAAGCTTCTTTTAACTTATCATCTTTTATATCTATTTTTGCAATAAGCCTAATTATCGCTTTTTTAACTGTTGGTTGTCGTATCGCACCAACTAAGAAGCCCTTATGTTTCAATACATCTTGTATCTTTAAAACTTTTTCATTATCATCTACTAGTATTGGAATAATAAGTGAATTTGAATTTATTCCTAAATAGCTTTGGATTATACTTAAATTTTGTTTAATTTTTTGTCTTAAGAGCTTTTTATTATTCATTAGATATTTTAAACTTTCATAACCAAAAGCGGTATCAAAAAGACTTGGAGCCGTTGAATAAATAATTGGTTTTGCTCTATTTTGTAAAAATTCAATAATATCTTTACTGGCTAAAATATAAGCTCCATATGAGCCATATGCTTTACCTAAAGTTCCCATCTTTATATGATTTTTTTCTATTTTAATATTGTAATAATCAAAAATTCCTAATAAATTAGGTCCAATAACTCCTGAACTATGGGCTTCATCAACAATTAAAAGAGCATTATTTTTTTTGGCTATTTCAAAAATCTCTTTTTTTGCAAGGTTTCCACTCATTGAGTAAACACCTTCAATTGCAATAATCTTTCTTCCTTTTGAAAGACAATTCGATAACTTTTCTTGTAAATCTTTTTCATCATTATGCAAAAAATTTATTACTTGTTTAGGATCTAATAATTTTGAAGCTAAAATCCCACTTGCATGGTAATCTTCATCAATGAAAAGAGTATCACCTTTTCGAACCAAGGCTTCAATCATAGAGATATTTGCAAGAAAACCACTCCCTACAATAACTCCTTTTTCGAAACCATTAGTTTTGCAAAGCAAATTTTCAAATTTTTGATGAATTTTTGAATAACCATTTACAAGCATTGAGGCTTTTGGAGAGAAATAATGATTTTTTAAAACTCTTTTGTAAGCTTTTTCAAAAAGTTTTCTATTTTGTGCAAGACCTAAATAGTCATTTGAAGCAAGGTCTAATAAATTTTTATCATAAATCACCCTATTCCTAAAACGGTGTGACTTCTTTATAGTTTCTAACTCTTTTTCGTACAAAAAATTCTCCATAAGTAATTAGAAATAGTACCAAAAAAGTGATATTAATCAAGTTAAATAGAAAAATGAAACTTTTATCAAAATGCTAGTTTTTTGCTATTAATATAAATTATAATTTCTTTGTACTACAAAATAAGTATACAAAATGTAACTAAGGGTGTTTCTGCGACCTTCACCCTTAGTTTTTTAAATTGTAAAAAATAATCTACACTTCTTTTTATTTTGAAATTTTTTGATAGGCCAGATTTCAAATAACAGATTCATAATTTAAATCAGGTTTGACTTCACTAAAATTAATAAATATCATTTTTTAAAGCAATAATCACAATTTTTCGAGGTTTCTGAGTATAAAATTTGTCTCAACAATTTTAAAATCTAAATCTTCTAAAAAAGAAATTGCCAATTTTCAGAAAAATTTCCTTTTTGAGCCACTTGCAAATTCAACCAAGCAGCCAAGCCAATATCTTCTAAGCTCAA
>CAYLKG010000004.1:0-68545 GCA_964384195.1 uncultured Aliarcobacter sp.
GATCTATTAAGAGATGTGACTGGAAAACTACTTGGTTTTAGGTGCGAAAGTTAAGGTATTTATTAATTATTTGTTGATAATATTTCTAAAATCATTTCAAGGGAGCTTAGTGTTACGACTTTCACAAAATAGGTTAATAGCTATTAGTGCAATATTTTTTACCCTATTTTATAATTATAAATTTTTTAAAGACCTTTTTAATACTTACGGTTTTAACGGTTCTAATATTTTATATTTCTTATCAATATCTGTTGTTTTAACTTTTTTAATTATTGCTTTATTTACTTTATTTAGTTCTAAATATACTACAAAACCAATATTAATGACTCTTTTTGTGGTTTCTGCATTTACAGCATATTTTATGGATACTTATAGTGTTGTTATTGATACAGAAATGATTAGAAATAGTTTACAAACAAGTCTTAAGGAATCTGTAGATTTATTTAGTTTTAGATTAATATTTTATATAGTTTTTCTAGCTATTTTACCTGCCTATATTGTATACAAAACTAGAATAAATTATAAGTCTTTCAAAGGTGAATTACTCTCAAAATTAAAAACTATAGTATTAGCTTTGGTAGTTATTTTTGTTATTGTTTTTAGTTTTTCTAAATTTTATACATCTTTTTTTAGAGAAAATAAACCTCTAAGATACAATATAAATCCTATTTATTGGATGTATAGTATTGGAAACTATGTACATAAAACTTTAGATACAGCTCCTACTGAAATTAAAGATATAGGATTGGATTCAAAAGTTGTTGAAGTAAAAGATGAACCTAAAGAGTTGATTATTTTAGTTGTTGGAGAAACTGCAAGAGCTGATAGATTTTCACTAAATGGCTATTCAAAAGAGACTAATCCTTTACTAAAACAAGAGAATCTTGTAAGTTTTACAGATATGTACTCTTGTGGAACTTCAACAGCTCACTCTGTTCCTTGTATGTTTTCTATATTCCCAAAAGATGATTATAGTTACAAAAAAGGTGCTGGTACAAAAAATGTTTTAGATGTACTAAAAAACACTCAAGATATTGCTATATTATGGAGAGACAATAACTCTGATTCAAAAGGTGTTGCTTTAAGAGTTGATTACGAAGATTATCAAACATCTAAAACAAATACAATTTGTGATGATGAGTGTAGAGATGAAGGAATGCTAGTTGGTCTTGAGGATTATATAGAAAAAAATAAAGGAAGAGATATTTTAATAGTTCTTCACCAAATGGGAAATCATGGACCTGCTTACTATAAAAGATACCCAAAAGAGTTTGAAAAGTTTACTCCAGTTTGTAAAACGAATCAGTTAGAAAACTGTACAGGAGAAGAGATAAATAATGCTTATGATAATGCAATTTTATATACAGATTATTTTTTATCTAAAACTATAAATTTCTTAAAAAAATATGAAAATACACATGAAACTGGTATGCTTTATGTTTCAGATCATGGAGAAAGTTTAGGTGAAAATGGAATATATTTACATGGAATGCCATATGCAATTGCTCCAAAAGAACAAATAAAAGTTGCATCACTTATTTGGTTAGGTGATGGTCAAATGGCACATGAATATGATAAAAGTAAAATAAGAGACAATAAAGACAAAGAGTATTCACATGATAATTTATTTGATACCCTTTTGGGACTTTTTGAGATAAAAACTGAGGTTTATAAAAAAGATTTGGATATTTTAAATGATGCTAGAAAACCAGAATAAACAAATTATCTTTACAGCCCTTTTTCTTTGGGCTGTAATTTTACTCTTTCAATTTACAGACCTTGATTTAAATTTTCAATCACTATTTTATGATGTTCAAACAAAAACTTGGGCTATATCAAAAGATGAGCCTTTAGCAGATTTAATTTTTTATAGTGGATTTAAAAAATTATTTATAGTTTTTTCTGTTATTGTGGTTTTTACTACAATTTTTTCTTTCTTTAAAAAGATTAAGCTACTTGAAAAGTACAAAAAAGGTTTGATTATTTTATCATTGTCTCTTGTTTTAGTACCTTCTTTAGCCACTTTAAAAAATATTACAAATGTTCCTTGTCCAGTTGATATTATAGAGTTTGGTGGAAAATCTATAGATGTAAAAATTCTCGAAAGCTATCCAAAAGATTATGTTCAAGAGAAGAAACAAAGATGTTGGCCAGCTGGTCATGCGACAATGGGATTTTCTTTGATGGCTTTATATTTTTTATTTAAAAATCCCAGAAACCAAAAAATTGCTCTTACTTTTGGTATAACTATTGGAGTTTTAACGGGTGGATATAAAATACTGATTGGTGACCATTTTTTAAGTCATACACTAGTTACAATGATTTTAGCTTGGCTAGTAATTTTAATTATAAATCGAATTGTAAATAAATTGTCAATTAATAAAACATAATATCTTTAAACTATTCTTCTAAAATTCTAAATATAAAATAATATTTAGGAGCAAATTATGAAAGCGGTTCTAATAGCTACTTTAGTAGCAACTTTAAGTTTTAGTGCAACAGTAGATGAATTTTTAGATTCTTTAAAACAAGAGGCTTTAAAAGAAAATTCTAGTTTTAAAGGTTTCGATTATAAAAGAGGTGAAGATATTTTTTTATCAAAACATGTTGGTAAAAAAGGAGAATTAATCTCTTGTGCATCTTGTCATGGAACAGATTTAAATAAAGCAAGCGAAAACCACTTTACAGGTAAAACTATAGATGCATTATCTCCAAAAGCAAATCCAAACCGATTTACGAATAGAGCTGAGATTGAAAAATGGTTAAAAAGAAACTTCAATGATGTTTATAATCGTGAAGGAACAGCCCTTGAAAAAGGTGATGTAGTAACTTACATCATAAATAAATAATAAGGAATTAATATGAAAAAGTTAATTCTTTTAGCACTTACTAGCTGTTTTTTATATGCAGATGAGATGAAAGTAAGTATCAAGCCAGTTGATAATGAAGTTTATAAAAATGAGTGTGGAAGTTGTCATTTTGCTTATCCTGCAGGTCTTTTACCAAGTAGTGCATGGAATAAAATGATGTCAAATTTGAGCAACCATTTTGGTGATGATGCAAGTGTTGATGAAAAAACTTTTCAAACACTAGCTAATTATTTAAATGAAAACAGTGCTGAAAAAAGTATGGATTACAAAAGAAGTAGAAAAATAGTTGAGAATTTAAAAGGTACTATTCCTGATTCTATTTCAAAAATGCCTTATATGAAGAAACAACATAAAGAGATTAAAGAGAATTTAATAACTCAAAAAGAGGTAAAAGGACTTTTTAATTGTACAGCTTGTCATAAAAATGCTGAAAAAGGTATTTTTAGTGAAGAAGATGTAAATATTCCAAATTATGGAAAATGGGAAAAGGATGATTAAAATGGAAAAATCATATATTTGGTCACTGCCTACAAGAGTTTTTCACTTCTTGTTTGCAGCTTTTATACTATTTGCTTTTTTAACTGACGATGACAAACTTCTCAACTATCATGCAATGATTGGATATTCAATTTTAATTTTATTAGTTTTTAGGTTAGGTTGGGGATTTTTTGGTCCAAAATACTCTTTATTTAAAGATTTTCCAGCAAATAAAAATGAAGCAAAAGAGTTTTTGAAAAATATTTTTGATGATAAACAAAAATATATTGGTCACAATCCACTAGCTTCTTATGTAATGATAGCAATGTTAGTAGTTACGTTTTTAGCAATAATTACAGGTGTTTTGGCTTATGGAATACAAGAGGGAAAAGGAATACTATCTTTTTTAAATAACTCTTTTTCTAAAGATATGGAGTTTTTTGAAGAAGTCCATGAGTTCTTTGCAAATTCTCTTATTGCTCTAATTGTTGCTCATTTAGCTGGAATTGCTGTTGATAGATTACTTCATAAAAAACATGAAACGCTAAATTCAATAGTTACTGGTTATAAAATGACTACTTCAAATGAGAGTATAAAATTAAAATTTTTACAAAAACTATTTGCTATTTTTATGTTTTTAGTATTTGTTTCATTTTTGGCTTTTAATATTTATAAACCAAACAATCCTTTTGTTGCTTCAAAGTATGAAGCAATTGATTACAAAGTTCAAAATATTGCCTTTGTAAATGAGTGTGCAAGTTGTCACACTCTTTATCCCACCAAATTTATTGCCTAAAAAATCGTGGGAATTAATTATGGGGAACTTAGAGAATCATTTTGGTGATGATGCAAGTATTGATGAAGAAATAAACCAAGATATTTTAAGTTTTCTAATAAAAAATAGTGCCGAACACTCAACAATGGAAGCTAGTGTTTATTTTTTGAGTTCAATTAACAATCAAGATATAATAGCTTTAAGTAAAACCTCTTATTGGGAAAAAAGACATAAAGATATTCCAAAAGATGTTTTTAAAAATGAAAAAGTTAAAAGTGTTGCAAATTGTAAAGCTTGTCATAGTGATATTGAAAAAGGATTAATTGAAGATGAAAATATTAAAAATATTTCTGATTTTATGTAGTATTGTTTTGGTATTAAATGCTAGTGGGAAGGATGAATATAAACATTCATATAAAAATCTTGACTATTTAAATCTAAATCCTTCTCAAGTAAAAGCTATTAAAAATATTCTTTTAGAATTAAAAGATGAATACAAAGAGTTTTATGAATTTAAAGATGATGTTGAAGATGAGCTTGAAGATATTATTGAAGATTCAAAATTTGATGAAAAATTGTATTTCGAAAAAGTTATAGAGATGAAAAAAAGAGCTACAATTTTAGAAGCAAAAAGAATAAAAAAGATTTTAGAAATTTTAAATGAGAAGCAAAGAGATGAATTTGCTGATCATTTTAAGGAGTGGATAATTGAGTAAAAGAGTTTTATTAGTAGAAGATGATTTACAAATGCAAGCTTTGATAATCGATTATCTAAAAGATTATGGATTTGCTACAACAGCTTTTGATAATCCAAAAGATGTTTTAGAAGATTTCAAAACCAACAATGATTACGCAATTATAATTTTAGATTTAATGTTGCCTTTTATGGATGGATTTGATTTATTTAATAAATTAAAACAGATAAAAAATATTCCTATAATAATTTCAACAGCAAGAGGAGATATAGGAAATAAAATACATGGTTTTGAGCTAGGTGCTGATGATTATCTTGCTAAGCCTTATGAACCAAGAGAATTGGTTTTAAGAATAGAATCAATTTTAAAAAGAAACTCTAATAAATCTTTCAAAATTAGTGATTTCACAATTGATAAAGACAATAGGACTGTTATAATAGATGATTTTCCTGTAGATTTTACGAAAATTGAGTTTGAAATTTTTATATATTTAGTAGAAAATCAAAACAAAATATCTTCAAGAGAGCAGATTTTAAATGCTAGTTCTTTAGACTTAAATACAAAAAATAGAACTATTGATATGCATATTTCAAATATAAGAGCAAAAATTGGTGATGACTCTAAAAACCCCAAATATATAAAGTCTGTTTGGGGAATTGGCTATAAGTTTGTAGGTTGAAATGTCAATTTTTAAGAAGTTAATATTTTTATTTGCTATAAGCTTTAGTTTAATGGCTGTTATTGGTTTGTGGATAGATAATATAAATGCAAAAAGAGTAGATAATTTTGCAAAAGATAAGTATCTAAAAGTAATTGATGATATTTTTAGAAACATTGAAAATAAAAATTATATTGACTCTTTAATTCTGAAAAATAATTTAGAAAAAGTAGAAAATTTAGATAAAAATAATTTAGAAATTATATATTTTCAAGAATCAACTTTTGGGGAAATTTCAATTTTAAAATATAAATCATCAAACATATATTTTTTAAAAATAAAGTATCTTGATGAGGAGTATCTTTTTAAAACTTTGGATGAAGAGAGTTTAAGCGATAAAACTATTTTAAATATTTTAGTATTTTTAGATATTTTTGTTCTTTTATTGATATTTTTATTTATAATCAAACTTTTATCACCTTTAAAAACTATAACAAAACAGATAAAAACTTTTGCAAATGGTAATTTATCAACAAGAATAGATATTAACTCAAATGATGAAATTGGTACTTTAGCAAATAATTTCAATTCTATGGCAAGTTCACTTGAAAACTCTATAAAAACAAGAGAAGAGTTGCTAAGAGACATTGGGCATGAGTTAAGAACTCCAATAGCAAAAGGCAAATTTGCAATAGAAAAAATAGATGATTTTTCTCAAAAAGAGCTACTTAAAAAGATTTTTTATGATTTAGAAAGTTTGACAAATGAGTTGATTGAGCTTGAAAAATTAAATATTACAAAGTTAAATTTATCAACATTTAGTGCTGAAACTTTGATTTTAGAATCTTTAGGGAAACTTTACTTAGAAGATGAGTCTAAAATCGAGATAGAAATTTCTGAAGATTTTAAAATTGAAGCTGATTTAGATTATTTATCAATTGCTATTAAAAATTTGATTGATAATGCTTTAAAATATGCCGTAACATTTCCTATCATTATAAAAGTAGATAAAAATGAGATATCTATTTTAAATAAAGGTGACAAACTTTCAAAAGAGTTTGAATACTACTTAAAGCCTTTTACACAAGAACTTTCTCAAAGAGATGGATTTGGTTTGGGATTAAGTATTGTAAAAAAAATAGTAGACAGACATAATTTTAACTTAATATATAGCTATGAAAATGGCTTTAACTGCTTTAAATTAGAGATTTTGTATAATCTGGCTTAATTTTTTACAAAAGGAATAATGATGATAAATTTAATAAATCAAAAAAAGAATATTTTAGGAGATGATATTGCTTTTGTAGAGAATTGGGATTTTTCAAAAGCAAATTTAAATGAAGAAAATAGAATTTTAGCTATTACGCAAGTTGCAAGTATTTGTTATCAAAATCCAAAAGCTTTAGGAAGTGAAAGTTTATATAACCGACTTATGGCAGAAAGTATGGGATTGCCAAGTTCTAGTTTTGAGTTTGTTCCTGTTTTACTTGATTATGAAAACCCTATGCATCAAGAAATTTTAAAATTAGAGTATTCAAATTGCAAGAAATTTGGTGAAAATTTAGATGATAAATATCTACTTACAAATTACAGAGCATTAGTATATGATTTTGAAAATTTAAAAGAAGAGTTTAGTTTTGATATTAGAACAATTTTTAATACAGAGCAAGAGTGTAATATTATAAAAGATTATTTCAAAGTATTTTTATACAAAGTTGATTTACCAACAAGAAGCCAAATGGTAAGACATAGAATATCTTGGCAAGAGTTAAGCAGAAGATATGTAAGTGGTAAAAGAGTACCTTTTGAATTTTATGTAAGTGACAAATTAAAAGATAATCAAAAAGTATTAGATTTAATAAAACAAAGTGAAGAGTTATATTTTGAGTTACTTGAAGCAGGTGTAAAACCGCAAGAGGCTAGAAGAGTAATACCACAGATGGGATATACACAAATTTGGGGTGCATTTATGCCAAAACAACTTGATAACTATTTTAAATTAAGACTTGATGAACATGCCCAATGGGAGATAAGACAAACAGCACTTGCAATGCAAGAGCTTCTTATATGAGTGCATTTGAAATTGCTGATATTATAGGAATTATATGTTTTGCATTGAGTGGATTTCTAATTGGAGTTCACTGCAAACTTGATATTCTTGGAGTTTTTATCTCTGCATTTTTAACTGCTTTTGGAGGAGGAATGATAAGAGATGTTTTAGCAGATAGAACACCTTATGTTTTTACTTCAAATCTTCCTTTAACACTTGTAATTGGAACTGTTTTAATTGCAATATTATTTAAACTACACAAAATCACTAATCTTGAAGGAAAATGGGCATTTATAATTTCAGATGCAATTGGACTTGTCTCTTTCTCAATCACAGGTTCTATTATAGCAATTGAGAGTGGATTTAATTTTTTAAGTGTTTTAGTTTTAGCATTTATAACAGCTGTTGGTGGTGGTACAATAAGAGATGTTTTGATTAATAGAATGCCATTTATTTTAGTCTCTGAATTTTATGCAACAGTTGCTTTAATTATTGGTTCTGTGATATATCTTTTGGAAATGTTTGAGCTAAGAAATTTTGTTAGCTTATCAATTGTTTTTGTGTTTGGAGTTGTTTTAAGAGTTCTTGCTTATTATAGAAAGTGGAATTTACCAACTCTTATAAAAGACAATTAATTTATTGTTTACTTTATAAAGATAGAATCGTAAGAAATTTCAAGGAACAAATATGATAAAAAAATTACTTTTGGCTACTTTTTTAGCTTTAGGATTAAATGCAGCTTCATTAAATGTTGATTCAACAGTTAATGATATAAAAATTAAAGACCAATTTGAAAAAGAGCATACAATTGGTACAAACGTAAAAACTATTCTTTTTGCAAGTGATAAAAAAACGAGTGATATGTTAAGAGATTATCTTTTACCAATTAGTGAAAAAGAGAATGTATTAGAGAAAAATGGTGCAGTTTATGTTGCTGATATCTCTGGAATGCCTAGTCTTATTTCAAAATTCATTGCTCTTCCAAAAATGAAAAAATATCCATTCTCAATTCTTCTTTTAGATGATACAAATAAAGCAAATTTTACAAAAGAAGATGGAAAAATTATTGTATATAGCTTAGAAGCTGGAAAAGTTGTAAAAATTGATAAAATCTCTACTAAAGAAGAGTTAGCAAATATTATAAAATAGTCCTAAAAGCAAACTTTTGTTTGCTTTTAGCTTCTTTTAAACTCCCTAAAAATCTCATCATTTTTTGAAAATATTTTATAAGTAATATTTTCATAAGAAAATTCCAAATAGTTTGCATGAAGCCAAAGTCTAGAAGAGCCACTCAAATTAAATCTATCTTCATGTTTTAAAGTTTTGTTTAGATAATTTTCTGCATTTTCATCATCAATTCCATAAATTGGATCTCCTAAAATTGTATGACCAATGTGATGAAGATGTACTCTTATTTGATGTTGTCTTCCTGTTAATGGAATTGCTTCTATGAGGGTTAAATTTTTTTCAAAGTTATATTCTAAAGGTTTAATTATTGTAATTGATTCTTTTCCACCTTCTTCTTTTGAGCAAACTTTCATTTTTACCCCAATCAAAAGACCTTCTTTATCCAGGGGTTTATTTATTGTTAGCTCTTTTTCTATTTTTCCTCTTACAATTGTGAGATAAGATTTGTGATATTTTTTTTCTTGAAACATATCTTTTAGTTCTATCTCACTTTTTTTATTTTTACCAACAATTACAAGACCAGAAGTTTCAGCATCAATCCTATGAATCAAATTTGCATCTTCTCCAAAATGAAATCTAATTTCATCAAGTAATGAATAAGCTGTATGTTTTGAAATAGGATGAACCATGAGATTTGTAGGCTTATCAAAAATTGCAAAATTATTAAATTCTAAAAGAGGTTTTAGCCCTCTGCTTTGACCTTCAAAAAGTCCAATAAAAATCTCTTCACAGTCTATTGTATCACTTGGATTAAAAGAGCTCATATCAGTTCTAAACACTCTTCCTTTTGATACAAGTTTTTGTGCTATTTTAGGGCTATAGTTTAAATAATGGGTTAAAAAGATTTGTATTTTTTTGTCTTTTATAGCTTTAAATTTCTTTAGCACGAATGGCAATTTTTATCCTTTGTTTTTTATTCAATTTTTGTTTGATTTTATATTATTTGGATACAATACAGACTCAAATTTATTGACAATAATATAATAAAAAATATACAAATAGGATTATAAGGACTTTTTATGGTTGAAAGATATGCTAGAGTTGAGATGAGTTCAAAATGGACTCAAGAAGCAAGATACGCAGCTTGGTTAGAAGTTGAAAAAGCGGCTGTTAAAGCTTGGAATAAATTAGGTCTTATTCCTGATGAAGATTGCGAAAAGATAGTAAAAAATGCTAAGTTTTCAGTTGAAAGAATTGAAGAGATAGAGGCTATTACAAAACATGATTTAATAGCGTTTAATACAAGTGTAAGTGAGAGTTTAGGAGAAGAGAGTAGATGGTTTCATTATGGAATGACTTCTTCGGATGCTGTTGATACTGGTGTTGCTTTACAAATGAGAGACTCTTTAGAAATTATCATCAAAGATGTAAAAATGCTTATGGAGTCTATTGAAAAAAGAGCACAAGAGCACAAATACACTTTAATGGTTGGAAGAAGTCATGGTATTCATGGTGAGCCTATTACTTTTGGTTTAACTTTAGCTGTTTGGTATGATGAAGTAGCACGTCATTTAAAAAATCTTGAAGAGACTATGGAGGTAATTGCTGTTGGACAAATATCTGGAGCTATGGGGAATTTTGCTCATGCTCCACTAGAACTTGAAGAGTATGCAATGGCAGAATTAGGTTTAAAACCAGAGCCTTGTAGTAATCAAGTAATCCATAGAGATAGATACGCAAGACTTGCAACTTCTTTAGCTCTTTTAGCTTCAAGTATTGAAAAATTTGCTGTACAAGTAAGACATTTACAAAGAACAGAAGTTTATGAAGCTGAGGAGTATTTTGCAGCTGGACAAAAAGGAAGTTCAGCAATGCCACATAAAAGAAATCCTATTTTAACTGAAAATATCACAGGACTAGCTAGAATGATTAGAGCTTACTGTATTCCTGCAATGGAAAATGTAGCTTTATGGCACGAAAGAGATATTTCACACTCTTCAACTGAAAGATTCTGGTTACCAGATGCATTTATAACAACAGATTTTATGCTTCATAGAATGAATAGCGTAATTGCAAACTTAACTGTAATGCCTGAAAATATGATGAAAAACTTAAACTTAACAGGTGGTTTAGTATTTTCTCAAAGAGTTTTACTTGAACTTCCACTTCAAGGTGTAAGTAGAGAAGATGCTTATAAAATTGTTCAAAGAAATGCAATGAAAGTTTGGCAAGAGATACAGCAAGGAAAATCTACTACAAATGAAAAAGGTGAGTCTTTATATCTTCAATTCTTACTTGCGGATGACGAGTTAAGAAAATCTTTAAGTGAAGAGAAAATAAGGGAGTGTTTTAACTTTGATTATTACACAAAAAATGTAGATAAAATTTTTAATAGAGTTTTTAAATAATTTTTTTAGGGGCAAACAAATGACAATTATGATTCAAAAAAGAAATGGTCGAAAAGAAGTTTTGGATATTACAAAAATCCAAAAAATGACTATTGAAGCTACAAAAGGTCTTGATGGAGTTAGTCAAAGTGAATTAGAGTTAGATTCACATATAAAATTTATTGATGGTATGAGCTCAAGTGATATTCAAGATGCCTTAATAAAAACAGCAGTTGAGAAAATTGATATAGATGTTCCGAATTGGACTTTTGTTGCTGCTAGATTATTTCTCTATGATTTATATCATAGAGTAGGTATTGCAACACATGGGATTAAAGGGGAGCCTTATTGTCATTTAAAATCATATATTAATTTTGGTATTGAAGCTGGGAGATTAATTCCAAATTTAGCTAATGGTTATGATTTAGATGACTTAAATGGCTATATTAAACAAGAGAGAGATTTTTTATTTAACTATTTAGGTGTTAAAACACTATACGACAGATACTTGATCAAAAATAATAAAGGTCAACCAATAGAATTGCCTCAACAAATGTTTATGGCAATAGCAATGTTTTTAGCACAAAATGAAGAGAATAAGCAAGAAAGAGCAAAAGAGTTTTATGATGTTATTTCTAAATTTGAAGTTATGCTTGCAACCCCTACATTATCAAATGCTAGAACAAATAGACATCAATTAAGTTCATGCTATATTGGTTCAAGCCCTGATAATATTGAAGGTATTTTTGATGGATATAAAGAGATGGCACTTCTATCTAAATATGGTGGAGGAATCGGTTGGGATTGGAACCAAATTAGAAGTTTAGGTGGGGCTATTGATGGTCATAAAAATGCAGCCGGTGGTACGGTTCCATTTCTAAAAATCACAAATGATATTGCTATTGCTGTTGATCAATTGGGTACTAGAAAAGGAGCTATTGCTGTTTATTTAGAACCTTGGCACATGGATATTGTAGATTTTATTGACTTGAAGAAAAACTCTGGTGAAGAAAGAAGAAGAGCCCACGATCTATTCCCTGCATTGTGGATTAGTGATTTATTTATGAAAAGAGTTTTAGAAGACTCTTATTGGACACTTTTTGATCCTGTTGAAGTTAAAGATTTAAGTGAAAGTTATGGTGATGAATTTGAGGCTAAATATATAGCCTATGAGCAAAATGAGAGCATAACAAAAGATAGAATGAAAGCAAAAGACTTATGGAAAAAGATTTTGACTTCATATTTTGAAAGTGGAAGTCCATTTTTATGTTTTAAGGATACAGCAAATAGGGTAAATCCAAATTCTCACGTAGGACATATTAGAAGTTCAAATCTTTGTACAGAGATTTTCCAAAATACGAATCCAAATCATTATAAAATTAAAATAGAGTTTGAAGATGGAACAATCAAAGTTTTTGAAGAAAATGATTTAGTAAAAGTTGATGGAAATTTAGAAAAAAGAGCAAATAAAATCACAGCTTTAGATAGTATTGATGGTAAAAAAATATTTATTGTAGAAAAAGAGAAAACAGATGGTGATACAGCTGTTTGTAACCTAGCATCTATAAATCTTTCAAGAATAAACAGTAGTGAAGATATAAAAAGAGTTACACCAATAGCTGTTAGAATGCTTGATAATGTAATAGATTTAAATTTTTATCCATTAAGAAAGGTAAAAGCAACAAATTTAAAATCAAGAAGTATTGGTCTTGGAGTTATGGGTGAGGCTGAAATGCTTGCATCTTCTAAAATTGTTTGGGGTTCAAAAGAACATTTTAAAAAAATTGATAAAGTTATGGAGACAATATCTTATAATGCAATTTTGGCAAGTTCAAATTTAGCATCTGAAAAAGGTATTTATCCAACATTTAAAGGTTCAAACTGGAGTGAAGGTCTTATGCCACATGATTTTGCCCCACAAAGTGTAAATGCTCTGGTTGAGAAAGATTTATTTGATTCTTCTTGCGATTGGGAAACCCTGAGAGAAAAAGTTAAAAAAGATGGAATGAGAAATGGTTACCTAATGGCAATTGCACCAACAAGTTCTATTTCAATTTTAGTTGGTACAACTCAAGCTATTGAACCTGTTTATAAAAGAAAATGGTTTGAAGAGAATTTAAGTGGATTAATTCCTGTTGTTGTTCCAAAATTAAGTCCTGAAACTTGGGGATATTATACTCCTGCATTTGATATAGACCAACTTGATTTAATAAAAGCAGCTGCAATTAGACAAAAATGGATAGATCAAGGTCAAAGTACGAATATTTTTATGAGTTTGGATAAAGCAAGTGGAAAATATTTACATGAGATTTATACATTAGCATGGAAATTAGGTCTTAAATCAACATACTATTTAAGAAGCCAAAGCCCTGAAGCAAAAAATGATGTAGAAGATAGAAGTATGGAGTGTGCTGGTTGTCAATAACTAAGGCACTTTTTTAAAAAAGGAAAAAAAATGGAAAGAAAAACTAATTATAATCCTGAATCAAATGAGAGTTTAAATGATAGAAGAGTTTTTGGTGGAAATCCTGATGGAATGATTAATTTTACAAAAATGAAGTATCAATGGGCTCTTAATTTATGGGATATGATGGAAGCAAATACTTGGTTTCCTAGAGAAGTTCAAATGACTCAAGATGCTAAAGATTATAAATATTTAACTCCAGCAGAAAAAAGAATGTACGATTTGGTTTTATCGCAGTTAATATTTATGGATAGTTTGCAAACAAACAATTTAATGGACAATATTAATCCATATATAACGGCTCCTGAGATTAATGCTTGTTTATCAAGACAAAGTTATGAAGAGGCAAATCATAGTAAATCTTATGCAGTTATGGTTGAATCAATTTCTGATAATACAGACTTGATTTACGATATGTGGAAAAATGATGCAAAATTAAAAGAGAAAAATACTTATATTGCAAGTGTTTATGATAATTTGTCACATGGTGAATTAAATGATGAGAAATTACTTTTAGCTATGTTTGCAAATCAAATTTTAGAGGGCTTATATTTTTATGCAGGATTTGCCGCAATTTATGCGCTTGGAAAATCTGGAAAAATGCTTGGAAGTTCACAAATGATAAGATTTATTCAAAGAGATGAAGTTACTCATTTAATACTTTTTCAAAATATGATAAATAGTGTAAGAAAAGAGAGACCAGAGCTATTTACAGAAGAGTTAGAAAAAACTGTTCGTGATATGTTTAGAAAGGCCGTAGAACTTGAATCTTCTTGGGGAGCTTATATCACTCAAGGACAAATTTTGGGATTCACTGATGGTATTATTAGACAATATATTGAATACTTAGCAGATAGAAGGTTAGAAGCTGTTGGCTATAAACCTGAATACAATGTTAAACATCCAATTCCGTGGGTTGATGGATATGCAAGTTTTAATGACCAAAGAACAAACTTTTTTGAAGGAAATGTAGTAAATTATTCAAAAGGTAGTATTGATTTTGATGATTTCTAATAGGTATTTTAAATGACTCTGTTTAAGAAAATTTTCTATTTTTTGATAATTTTCGTAATTCTAAATATTATTACTATTTATAATTATGACTATTTTACTAATAAAACTGAAAAAATACCTTTTAGTTTCACTATTGAAAAAACTGATAATATCTTAAAGCTAAGTGGAATATTCTCCAATGAAAATGATTTAAAGATAGTTTCAAATACTCTAAAAATAGATAAAAAAGAAAATCTTACATACAATGAAGATGTTTTTATTGATTATTTATTAGTTGAAAAACTTAAGCCTTTTATTGAAAAATTTAATGAAAATGCAGTAAATGGTGCAAAGATTTCTTATACTTTTAAAGGTTTGGAGGTTGTAGGTGATGTTAAAAGTGAAGATAGCGTTAAAATTTTAAATGAAATAAATTCAAAAAATAATTTACTAGCTACATTAAATATTAAAGTATCAGTGTAAGATATAGGTAAACTAGCTGAAGAAGTAAAAGAAATTATTCAATATGATACAAAAAATGTAGAATTAGCAGTTGTTAAAGTCCCTACTATAAAAGAAGTTCAAGACAAAATAAATTCTATTTTAAAAGATAATAAAATAACATTTGCAAGAGCAAGCACAGATTTAACTCCGGAGTCAACGAAAATAGTTGAGCTAATTGCAAATATTTTAAAAGAATACAATTTTGATATTGAAGTGGGTGGACATACTGACTCAAAAGGAAATCCTAAATTAAATCAAAAATTATCAGATGAAAGAGCATTGGCTGTTAAAAATAATTTAATTAAATTTGGGTTAAATGAGCAAAATATAAAATCTTTCGGTTATGGTAACAAATTTCCAATTGCACAAGAAGATGAATTGGGTCTTTCTGAAGATAATAGAAGAGTTGAGATTGTATTAAAAGAAACAGTAAAACAATGATAGAAGTCGCTTTACAAATTATTTTAAACTTATTTATTGCCCTAATTATTGGAATTTTCATTGGTTATATAATAGGAAAATTAAACTCTTCTAAATCATTTGAAATACAAAAAATTCGCAATAATACTAAAACAAAAGACAATCTAAAAAAGATTAAAGGTATTGATTCTAAATTAGAATTTGAACTAAATAGAATGGGGATAAATACCTTTAAGCAAATATCAGAATGGAAAAATGAAGATTGTATTATCATTGGTTCTTCAATAAATGCAGAAAAATCCATAGAAGAGTTTTCTTGGGTTGAGCAAGCAAAAATACTTGCCTCTGGTAGCGAAACAATTTATAGCAGAAAAATTGAAAATAAAGAGATAAATATAGCTTAATAGACTAAGCTATTTTAACTACATATCTACCACTAGCTTTTCCTTCTAAAAGTTCAGTATAAGCCTCTTTTATCTCATCTAGAGATATTTCTTTAATAATATTTTCTATACAAGAAATTGCCCAATATCCAGCAAGTTTTTCCCATGCTGATTGTTTTTTCTCCAATTTACACTCAACACTATCAATACCAATCAATCTAACTCCTCTTAAAATAAAAGGATAAACATTAGTATTTAGCTCATAAGAAGCTGTTAATCCACAACAAGTTGCTACACCATCATACTTTAATTGCTTTAGTGCTTGAGCTAAAATATCGCCACCAACTGTATCTATAACTGCATCATAATTTGTACCTAAAAGAGGTTTATTTGAATTTTGCATAAAATCTTCAATTGTAATAATATCTTTTGCGCCTATACTTATTAGGTACTCTTTTTTATTGATTTTTGTTGTAATAGCTGTTACACTAAACCCCAATTTATTTAAAATTGCAATAGATACAGAACCAACACCACCAGTTGAACCAGTTACTAAAACTTTACTCTCTTCAGGGTTTATTCCATTTTTCAGGAGTTCTTGAATACTTAATGCAGCTGTTAAACCAGCTGTTCCATAAGCCATAATCTCTTTATCACTAATTGAATCAGGAGTTCTAATAGCCCATGAAGAAGGAACTTTTACAAATTCGGCATGTCCTCCATTTGTATTCATTCCTAAATCATAACCAGTAACCACAACTCTTTGTCCTACTTCAAAAATAGTTGACTTTGATTCTTCAACAACACCAGCTACATCTACTCCAGTTATATGTGGTAATACTCTTGTAACACCTGGATGACCTATTGAGCTAAGAGCATCTTTGTAGTTTAAACTAGAATAATTAACTTTTATCAAAATCTCATTATCTTCACAAACTGGTTTAGCAAACTCTTTTACGCCTGATATGATTTTCTCGTTTTCATCTTTTTCTACAACAAATGCTTTCATTATTTAGCCTTATTTATTTAATAAATCTTTTAAACTATCTTTTGGATTTTTCCCCTCAAGTATTAGTTTTACCTCATGTGCAATTGGTACATAAATATCATTTTCTTTTGATAATTTATCTATTGCAAAAGCAGTTTTAACACCCTCTGCAACTTCACCTAACTCTTTTAAAATATCTTCTAAACTTTTATTTTCCGCAAGTCCTAGTCCAACTCTGTAGTTTCTGCTCATTGTAGAATTTGCTGTTAAAAATAGATCTCCTGCTCCACTAAGCCCCAAAAAAGATGACTCTTTTGCACCAAAATGCATTCCAAATCTTTGCATCTCAACCAAACCTCTTGCTATTAATGAAGCTTGAGCATTTTTCCCTAGAGCTAATCCTTCACAAATTCCACTTGCAATTGCTAAAACATTTTTATAAGCACCAGCTATTTCAGCACCTATTACATCTAAGCTATAATATGTTTTAATGAAATTTGGGAAAAATTTACTAAACTCTTTATATATATTTTTTGATATTGAATTTATTACTAAAGCACAAGGAAGTCCTTTTATAACTTCAGCAGCAAATGATGGACCCGAAATAAATCCAATATTCTCATTTGGTACATGTAAAGCATAAATATCATTTAAAAAAGCTCCTGTGCTAGCTTCAATACCTTTAGAAGCTACAAGAATTTTTTGATTTTTAAAGGTAAAATTAGTTTTTAACCACTCTCTTATTTCTTGAGCAGGAATTGCAATCACAAGATATTCACAATCAAGAGCAAAATCTAAATCAACAAAATTTTTTAAATCTCTTTTTGTTCTAGATGTTATATAACACTCTTGTTTGAAATTTAGTGCAAAATGAAGAGCTTGTCCCCATTTTCCTGCACCAATAACTGCAATTACACCTTTTTTCATTTTAAGATAATCTCTCTTTTATTAGCTCATTTACTCTATTTGGATTTGCGCTTCCTTTTGAAGCTTTCATAGTTTGTCCAACAAAGAATGCAAACATTTTCTCTTTACCAGCTTTATATTCAGCAACTTTATCTTGGTTTGCATTTAAAATTTCATCAATGATTGATAGTAATGCACCATCATCTGAAACTTGTTTAAGTCCTAATTTCTCAATTGTTGCATCAACATTGTTAGAATTGTTTGCAATTAAATCATCTAAAACTTCTTTTGCTGCTTTTCCTGAAATTGTGCTATCTTCAATTCTTTTTACAATAGTTGCCAAAGTTTTTGCATCTATTGGAGATTCTTCAATAGTAACACCCTCTTTTAATCTTCCTTGAAGCTCAACTGTAAGCCATGTTGTAGCATTTTTTGCACTAATTCCTTCATTCATCATAGAGTCAAAATAGTTTGCCATTTCTAAAGATGAAGTAATAACAGAAGCATCATACTCTTTAAGTCCATATTCCTTTACGAATCTAGCTTTTTTCTCATCCGGAAGCTCTGGAATTTTCGAGTATTCTTTTAGCATTTCATCTGAAATAATTAAAGGCAGAAGGTCAGGATCTGGAAAATATCTATAATCAGCAGCATCTTCTTTCCCTCTCATAGATCTAGTTTCTCCAGTATTTGTATCAAAAAGTCTTGTTTCTTGAACAATTTTCTCTTCATACTCTCCATCTTCCCAAGCTTCTATTTGTCTATTTACTTCATATGCAATTGCTTTTTCAATAAATCTAAAAGAGTTCATATTTTTAATTTCACATCTTGTGTAATATTTAGTATCACCTTTTGGTCTAATAGAAACATTAACATCACATCTAAAACTTCCTTCTTGCATATTTGCGTCACTAATTCCAATATATCTTACAATTGAGTGAAGCTTTTTAAGATATAAAATAGCCTCTTCAGCACTTCTCATATCAGGCTCAGAAACTATTTCTAAAAGCGGAGTTCCAGCTCTATTTAAATCAACTTGTGAATGGTTACCACTATGAATATTTTTACCAGCATCATTTTCTAAGTGAGCTCTTGTTACTCCAATAGTTTTACTTCTCCCATCTGGAAAATCTATTGTTAATTCACCAAGTCCAACAACAGGAATTTCTAATTGTGATATTTGGTAACCTGTTGGTAAATCTGGATAAAAGTAATTTTTTCTATTGAAAATTGATACTTGATTTATTTTAGAATTTAGAGCAGTTCCTAGCATAATTGCTTTGTGAACAGCTTCTTTATTTAATACAGGTAAACCACCTGGAAGAGCTAAACATGTAGGACATGTATTACTATTTGCCTCTTCTCCAAAACTTGTTGCACAAGAACAAAATAGTTTACTATTTGTGTTTAATTGTGCATGAACTTCCAAACCTATTACCGTTTCAAACATACTTGACATAATTTACTATCCTTATCTTAATACTTTAATATCTGCTGTTAATTTTTGTTTTTCAAAATGCTCTTTTAAAAATGATTGTTCTCTTTGCATCATAATATCATTAAATATTTTTGCTTTTGCAGCCTCAAAAGATTGTGTTGTTGTACCACTTCTATTTACAATAAACATTGTTACAAAGTTTTTATCTGCAGTAAATATTGGTGTAAAACTACTATTCTTTGTATTATTTAAAATATATTGAAATTGAGCAGGAAGATTATTTGCATCTAAATTTAAGTTAGATTTTGTAACATCACTTGGATTCATCATTGGATTTTGAACAACTTGACTCAAGCTATTTTTATTTTTTGAAGTATATTGAACTACTTCAAAGTTTCTTGCACTAGAGTATTTATTTTTATTTTTTTCATAATATAACTCCATATCTTCATTATTTGCAACAGCTAATTGACCTTTTACAATTTGTTGTATTAGTTTTTGTCTAATTACAGCATTTTTTGCTTCATTTTCAAAGACTTCATAGTTTGGATACTCTTGTTTTACAATAGATTTGAATGTATAAACATCCATTCCATTTGAGTTTGCAAGTTTTTCGATATAATCATTTATCTCAAAAATGTCTGCTGTTATATTATATTTTTCAACCTGCTGGTCATAAAGTGCTTTATCAATTAAGTAGCTAACAGCTTCATTTTTAGGTATTTTGTTTACAACCATAGTTCTTTCTATGTCATAAAGTGTAATAGGCTCTTCATTTACTAGTATTGCTACACCATTTACCATTGAAGCAAAGCTAAGAGTTGAACCTAAAAGTAGTGATAATAAAAGTTTGTGCATTTTTATTCCTTTTTTAATAAAGTAGATATTTTACCAAAAAAAATGTAAATATCAAGTTTGAAAGGAATAAAGATTTTTAACTCCTTTCTTTTGTAACTCTATTTATTAGATAAAAAATAGAGTTATAATCAAGCCCAGATTTTTCACTCAATCCTATTTCACAAGTTTTACTTGTAGAAAATGCCATTTTAGCACCATTTGTTTGCTCTTTTAAATATCTAAGCGCTGAATCATTTAATTCTGGGAAATTAAATCCTCTATCGCCTGCAAATCCACAACATTTTACATCAGCAGGAACTATTACATTTGTTGAACATAAATTTGCTAATTTTTTGAATTTGTCTTCAAGTCCCATTTTTCTTGAGCTACAAGTTGTATGAATTGTTATTGGTTCATCAATTGGAGTAAATTCTAAATCTTTTGTTAAAAACTCTAATGCAAACTCTATTGGTTCATAAATTGATAATTTATGAGAAAAACTTTCCATCATTTTTTTAGTACATGGACTTGTATCACATAAAATTGGATATTCTCCAAATTCACTTGCATTTAAAAGTGCCTCTTCAAGTTGGCTTGATTTTGTATGCGCTGCATCATTAAATCCTTTTGAAGAAAATGGCATTCCACAACAAAGATTTGATAAATTCTGAGGGAAGATGATTTGGTAACCAGCTTTTTGTAAAACTTCAATTGTTACTTCAAAGAGTTCTTTTTCCTCTTTTGACATATCATTTAATCCCATTGTTCTACTAATACATGAAGGGAAATATACAACTTTTTTATCTTTTACTTGTTGTTCAAAATTTAAGTTTATATTTGTTCCTTTTGGCATATAAACTGACCATTTTGCTAATTTATTTTTACTTAAATCTCTCATAGTTTTAGTAAAAGCTTCCATATTAGAAGTTCCTAAAGTTCTGTGTATAAAATTAGCACTATGAAGACCAAATCTGATACCTTTTAATGTAATACCAAAGTTGTTTGCTACAAAATTTGCAATAGATTTTTCTTTAGAAGTTAATTGCTCTGCTCTTAAATGTTTTGTTAAACTCCCAGTATCTATTTTTACAGGACAGGCAGTTGAACATAAACTACATGTTGCACAAGTTTCTATTCCATCATATTGATATAACTCTTTGTACTCTTTTGCTTCTTTATAATTTCCAATAGATTCTAGTCTTGAGATTTCTCTATTTATTACAATTCTTTGTCTTGGAGTTAAAGTCAATTCATTTGAAGGACATGTTGGTTCACAAAAACCACACTCAATACATTTATCAACTATTTCATTTGTTGCTGGAAGTGTTTTTAGATTTTTTAAGTGAGCTTCTTTATCATCATTTATTATAACTCCAGGGTTTAATAAACCTTTTGGATCAAACAATGATTTGATTTTTTTCATTATATTATAAGCTTCTTTACCCCACTCTACTTCAATAAATGCAGCCATATTTCGTCCAGTTCCATGTTCAGCTTTTAAACTTCCTTGGTATTTAACTGCAACAGAATTAACAACTTCATTCATTAAATCATCATATCTTTTTACCTCTTTTACATCAGAGAAATCTTGTGTAAATACAAAGTGGAAGTTTCCTTCAAGTGCATGTCCAAAGATTAAAGCTTCACTATAACCATATTTTTGGAATAAGCCTTGAAGTTCAAGTGTAGCTTCAGCTAAAACTTCAATAGGATAAGCAACATCTTCTATAATAACTGTTGTTCCTGTAACTCTTACTGCTCCAACAGCTGGAAATAATCCTTTTCTAATTTTCCAATAAAGATTATATTCTTGTTCATCTTTTGTGAAATAAATCTTTCTTTTTACTTCAAACTCTTTTAGTAAATCTTCAATTTGCTCTATTTGGATATTTAATTTTTCATCACTTAAAGCTCGTGTTTCAATTAAAAGTGCAGTTACATCTTCATCAAAATCTTTGATAAATTCTGGCATAACAGGGTCATTTTCAATACTTCTTAAAGCTACTCTATCCATAAGTTCAACTGCATCAACAATAATTTCTTTAGAATCACGTGCTAATTTTAATTTTGTAACTGCATGACAGGCTTCATTCATATCTTTAAAATAAATCAAGGCACTTGCTTTGTCTTTTAAATCTTCAACTGTATAATAAGTTATCTCTTCGATAAATGCTAAAGTTCCTTCACTTCCAATAATTAAGTGTTGAAGTATTTCAAACTCATCTTCAAAATCAATTAAGGCATTTATTGAGTAACCACATGTATTTTTTATTTTAAATTTTTTCTCTATTTTTGCTCTTAACTCTTCATTTGATTTTGTTTCACGTGAAAACTTATTTAAATTTTCTAAAAAATCTTTGTGAGTTTTTCTAAACTCATTTTTACTATTTTCATCTGCTGTATCAAGTTTAGTTCCATCTGAAAAAATTAGTTTCATTGATTTTACAGTTTTGTATGAATTTTGTGAAATTCCACAGCACATTCCAGAAGCATTATTTGCTGCAATTCCACCAATCATAGCTGCATTTATACTTGCTGGATCTGGACCAATTTTTTTAGAATAACGTGCAAGTAATCCATTTGCTTGTGCACCTGTTAATGCTGGCTCTAGTGAGATATAACTAGCATCACTTGCAATTTTAAAGTTTGAGAAGTTTCTTGAAGTTATAACTAAAATAGAATCACTAATTGCTTGCCCTGAAAGTGAAGTTCCACCTGCTCTAAAAGTTATACTTAAATTCATAGAGTTTGCAAGTTCAATAATATCTTGAACCTCTTTAGAATTATCAGTTTTGATTACAATCTTTGGAATTAATCTATAAAATGAAGCATCAGTTCCATAAGCTAAAGTGTGAAGTTTATCTGTGAAGATTTTATCTTTTGAGATTTTTAATGAAATTTCATCAAAAAATTTTTGGTAACGACTTTCTAACATATTAGTTCTCCTAGGATTCATAAAATATAAATTTTAACTTTACGAAATGATAATAATATGATATTTATAAAAGAATAATTTTATTTAGGAAAAATACCTAAATAAAATTAATATATAGTTATGGAATCATCCATGTTAAAACGTAAGCTTGAGTCATAGTTATAAGTCCCATAATTACTACAAGAATTAAACTATGTTTAACTGTAAATCTAAATAAATCAGACTCTTTTCCAACAATTCCTGTTGATGCACAAGCAATAGAAATTGATTGAGGAGAAATCATTTTTCCACAAACCCCACCAGTTGTATTTGCTGCAACCATTAATGTTTCATTAAGTCCTAATTGTTGAGCAGTTTGTTGTTGTAATCCGCAGAAAAGTGCATTTGATGAAGTATCTGAACCTGTTAAGAATACTCCAAGCCATCCAAGAAACGGAGAGAAGAATGGGAATAGGAAACCTGTATTTGCTAAAACTAATGCCATAGTTGAAGACATACCTGAATAGTTCATTACAAATGCAAAACCAAGAACCATACCAATTGATACGATAGCCCATTTTAATTCAAATAGTATTTCACCCATTGTTTTTGTAGCTGTTGATATATTTAATCTAAAAATAAATAAAGTGATAATAGCTGTTAAGAAAATAGCCGTACCTGTTGCTGAAATAGGATTGAATGTATATACAACATCAAAAGACTTTGGTGCACTAGTAATTGGAGGCATTTTAAAAATCATATTATGAATAGCAGAGAATTCAAATTTGAAAATAGTACTTGCTAAAACTTGACCTTTTGCAAAAAAAGCTTTAAACCAATCTGTTGTCCAAATTGTAACCATTACAGAAAGAATAATGAATGGAGACCATGCTTTTAATACTTGAGCACTTGTATGTGATGATGAAACAACCTCATCTAATTCTACTGTTTTCATAACATTTTTTGGTTTCCAGTATTTTAAAAATACTGTTGTTGCAACGATAGAAACTATAGCAGAAGTAACATCTGGTAATTCAGGACCTATAAAATTTGAAGTAAGATATTGAGAAATAGCAAAACTTGCTCCTGCAACTAAAGCCGCTGGCCAAACTTCTTTTATACCTTTCCATCCATCCATCATTGCAACTAACCATAAAGGAATAATTAAAGATAATAGTGGTAACTGTCTACCTGCCATTGCTCCAATTGTAAAAGCATCAATTGAAGTTACTTGTCCTGCAACAATAATTGGAACTCCAAGTGCTCCAAAAGCAACAGGCGCTGTATTTGCAATAAGACATAATCCAGCTGCATATAATGGTTTAAATCCAAGTCCTACTAAAATTGCAGCTGTAATTGCAACAGGTGCACCAAAACCAGCAGCACCTTCTAAAAAAGCACCAAATGAGAAACCAATTAATATAACTTGAATTCTTTGATCTTCAGTTATTGAAATAATCGAATTTCTAATAATTTCAAATTGTCCACTTTTTACAGTTAATTTGTATAAGAATACTGATGCGACAATAATCCAAGCGATTGGCCATAAACCAAATAAGAAACCATATTCAGCAGATGCAAATACCATATTAACTGGCATTTCAAATCCAAAAACTGCTACAATCATCGATAATGCTAATGTGATGATTGCTGCATAGTGACCTTTCATTCTAAATACTGCAAGCGCCAAAAAGAAAAAAACGATAGGAATTAGTGCTACAAGTGCAGATAAACCTAAACTTCCTCCAATTGGTGCATATACTTGTTGCCAAGTTTGCATATAAACCTCCTTAGTTAAAATAATTATAAGGATATTAATAAAATGATATGAGATTTATATGATTTTTAATAGCTTAAAATAGAAGAAAAACTAAATATTTTTAAAAATATAGCCTGTGACAATAACTGTTTGAATAAACTCTTTGTCTAAGATTTTTCTTAGCCTTCTTATTAAACTTCTTATAGATTCCAATGTTACAAAGTTTCCTTCCCAAACATAGTTCTCTATTGTTTCGTAAGTGATAACTTGATTTCTTTTACTAAGAAATAGATTCATAAGAAGTTTCTCTTTTTTTGTTAATCTAATTTCTTGGTCATTTATAGTTATTGTTGCAGATATAAAGTCAAAATATGAGTTTTCATCAAAATAGATTTTATCATTTTTTATTTGACAGAGTTTTTCTATTTTTATCTCTAATTCATCTATGAAAAAAGGCTTTTTCAAATAATCATTACAGCCAAAATCGTAAGATTGTTTTATAATATCTAGTTCAACACTTGCACTTATTATAATAACTGGAACAATTTCATAAAACTCTCTAATTTTTTTTAAAATATTTATTCCATCAACATTTGGAACATTGATATCTAATATAAAACATGAAAAACCTTCTGTTATTTTTGCATAAGCTTCTGCTCCATCTGTAAAAGATATCACAGTATAGTTTTTCATTTTTAATCTTTTAGTGATAGTTTCATTTAACTTTTGGTTGTCTTCTAAAAGTAAGATTTTCATTTTAAGCCTTTTTAAACGGAAGTTTTATTGTGAAAATAACACAATTTTTATCATTTCGAACACTAATAGTGCCTTTCATTTTATCTTCAATAATTATTTTTGCCATATAAAGACCTAAACCCATTCCATTTTCTTTTGTTGTAAAATAAGGTTCGAAAATTGAATTTATGATTTTTTCATCAATTGCTCCAGCATCATCAATAATTTCTATCATATTACAATTTTCACATCTTTGAATGTTTATGTTTATCTCTCCTTTTTTATTTAAAGGAAGATTTTTTTCAACAATTTTATTTTTTGCATTATTTATAATGTTTAGTAAAACTTGCTTAAATTCATTTTCATATCCGTAAATGAGAAGTTCTTCATTTTTATTTTTATAGTTAAAATTCATATTTATATTTGAATAAAAAACTTGTTTTCCTATAATTTCATTTATTTCATTTAAGGCTTTTGAAATTGAAAAAAGGACTTTTTTTGTTGAAGGTTTTAGGAAATTTCTAAAATCACTTAAAGTTTTAGACATATATTTTATTTGAATCATAGAATCATTAACAAAATTTTTTACATCATTATCTTTTAATTCATTTAGCAAATAAGATGTTTCAATATCTTGAACAAGTGCAGATAATTCAACTAAAGGCTCATTCCATTGATGCGCAATCGCTGCAATCATATCTCCCATCTCAGCCAATTTACTTTGTTGGATTAAAAATTGTCTTTGTTGGGTTCTTTCTGTCATATCGTCCATAATACAAACAATTCCACCAATAGTTCCATCTATGTTTTTATATGCTGCTTTATTTAAAATGATATGTTTCATCTCATTTGATAAAGTATAAAAAGTAAATTCAAAACTAATTGTAGTAAAAGTTTTTAATACTTCTTTATCAATTTGTGTATTTTTTGTCGCAATTTCTGTTGGGAAAAAGTCAAAAGCGGTTTTTCCTATAATCTCTTCTTTTGTAGAACTTACTAAAGATGCAAAAGCTGTATTACAACCTAAAAAATGACCATCAACATTTTTATAATAAATGGCATTAGGAATGGTATCCAAAAGCACTTTATCAAACTCTATTCTATTTGAAAGTTCACGTTCAAGTTTTTCTCTTCTTTGTATATTTGCTTTTAAAACTACAACGATTATAGTTAATAGTGAAATTGTAAGAATTGTAATAATAAAAAAGTTTTTATGCTCTTTATATATTGAACTAGGTTCATTGATAATTATAGGATTATCAATATATTTTGAGACATTAAGATTAAATCTTTTTAATTCATCATAATTGAATATATAAAGATTTGGTGATTTTTCAACTACTGGAATATCTTTTATATCTTTTCCATTAAGCACATCTAGTGCCATTTTTGATACAGTATCTCCTTGAGCAATTGCAGAAGTTAATAATCCTCCAACCATTCCACTATTTAAGTAAAAATCCCAAAGACCATAAATAGGAACTTGGCTTACTTTTCTTACCTCTTCAAAACTTTGTTTATATGTAAAATATTTTCCAGTAGTATCTTTAAATA
Source organism: uncultured Aliarcobacter sp. (assembly GCA_964384195.1). Classification (GTDB taxonomy): domain Bacteria; phylum Campylobacterota; class Campylobacteria; order Campylobacterales; family Arcobacteraceae; genus Aliarcobacter. Next base: position 26,936 of record CAYLKG010000004.1, read on the forward strand.
AAAGTACAAATAAAATTGCACTATCACCTTTTTCCAACTCAGAAACTTTATCTTTTAAATCACTTATTTCTAGGTTATCTGTATATTCTATGTTGAATTTTTTTGAATATTTTTCAATTATTGGATTTAAATCTTTTTTTACAGCTAAACCAGTTATAGATTTATCATTTATAATTAAAAGATTTTTTAAATTTGGATGTAATTTTGAAATTAGTTCAAAGTTCTTTTCTATATCTACCTCTTCTGCAACTCCTGAAACTTCTTTAAGAGGTAATTTATCTAATATCGTTTTATTATAGTTATTTATTCCACAAAATAGAATAGGAGCATCTTTGAATAAATAGTCATAATATTTAGATACAAAATCAAAAGCATTATTATCGCTTAGTATTACTAAATCAAATTTACGATTTGAAAATTGTTGTTTATATAATTTTGATAGATCCTCTAAGTAAGATGAGTCATCTATTCTTTTGGTATCCATATATACAGTTGTAAACTCAATATCTTTATGTTCTGAAAAGTTTTTGTCAATTGCTTTTGATATATCATCTGTCCATGCATATCCTTTATGATATGAATGAATTAATAATACTTCTTTATTTTGACTTGCATATAATATATTAAAAAAAAGTATGCTAAATAGTAAAAAATACTTCATTATTTCTCCTATTTAGCAATTATATCAAGATTTGATAAAAATTACATATCCTGATTTTGGACCGTGTGCTCCAATAACAAGCGATTGTTCAATATCAGCAGTTTTTGAAGGTCCAGAGATAAATACACCAAAACCAGCTTTTTCAAAACTAAGTTTTTCATAAGCTTCATGCATATTGTTTACTATCTCATTTTCATTTATTACAATAACAATATTTTGTGCAATAAAATATAAAGACCTATGTCTATTTGATTCATCTTTCATCCAAATTGCACCATTTTCTGCAACTGCAAAGTTACCTTTTACAATAGCTAAATCAATATCTTTTAGATTATGAGTATCATCTTGTGAATTTGAATCAAAATTTCCTAAACTACAAAAATCTACATTTGAAGCAATAATTTTTTCATCTGGATATAACTCTTTTATTGTTTTATCTAAATCTTCTTTTTCAATAACTAAAGCTTTACCACCAACACTCTCAAGCATTGTAGAAAATGTTTCAAATTTATTATCAAATTTTATTCCAAAATTTTCATAAGAAGGAAGTTTTACATCTTTTACAATATTATTTTCTCTAATAGAATTTAAAATTTTTTCTTTACTAGTCATCTAAATCTCCATCTTTAAACATCTCTTTGAAACTTTTTTTAGGGAATTTTGGTAAGTCTCTTTGTTTTCCCCACGCATTTGCTTTATTATAAACTATAAAATTTGGAAGTTTTGGAACAATAAATCTTGCAGTTTTTCCAAGAAAATCAAATAATATAGGTTTACTCATAAGCCAAGTGGTTACTTTCATAGCCATTTTCTTTTTGCTATCAATTAAATCAGCTTCTCCTAAATCTTGTCTTAAACTATAAAGTTGTGAATCTAAATCTATTTTAACTGGACAAACATTTGTACAAGACCCGCATAATGTACAGGCAAATGGTAAACTATTGTGAGCTTCTGGATGTCTAGCACTTCCTAAAATAGAACCAATTGGTCCTGGTATTACATACTCATAAGAGTGACCACCACTTCTTCTATAAACTGGACAAGTATTCATACAAGCACCACATCTAATACAATTTAATGCTTTTTTATTTTTTTGAGAACTCAAAAATTGACTTCTTTTATTATCAACGATAATAACATGCATCTTTCCACCTTCAACACTTCCATGAAAATGTGAAGTATATGAAGTAATTGGTTGACCAGTTGCACTACGTGCTAACAATCTTGTAAATACACTTAAATCTTCAAGTCTAGGAATAATTTTTTCAATTCCCATTGACGCAATATGAAGTTTAGGAACACTAGCTCCCATATCTGCATTTCCTTCATTTGTACAAACTACAACCCCACCTGTTTGTGCAATTGCAAAATTAACTCCTGTTAATCCTGCATCTGCTGTTAAAAAGTCTTCTCTAAGTGCAGCCCTTGCAGCACGTGTAAGATATGTTGGGTCATAATTTCCTTTTTCAGTTCCCAATTTTTCATGGAAAGTATCTGAAACATCAGATTTTTTTAAGTGAATTGCTGGAAGAACTATATGAGAAGGCGGTTCGTGTCTTAGTTGAACTATTCTTTCACCTAAGTCTGTATCAATAACTTCAATTCCCTTACTTTCTAAATAAGGATTCAAGTGACACTCTTCTGTTAACATTGATTTTGATTTAACAAGTTTTTTTACGTTATTTTCACTTAAAATTTTATGTACTATTTCATTGTGCTCTTTTGCATCACAAGCAAAGTGAACTGTTATTCCTTTTTCTGTTGCATTTTTTTCAAATTCTAATAGATATTTATCTAAGTTTGCCATCGTATGAGTTTTGATTTGATTTGCATACTCTCGTAAATTTTCCCATTCAGGAATAGATTTACTAGCTCTATCTCTTTTTTCTCTTACAAACCATAATGCTTGGTCATGCCAATGCATTCTTTCGTCATTTGCTACAAATTTTGTTGCATTATCTGAGTGGTTGTGATTTGTGCTCATGGCCTAACTCCTGCTAGAATCTCAACTATATGCATAACTTTTATTGGATTTTTATCTCTATTTATGATTCCATCCATATGCATAAGACATGACATATCAGCACCTGTTATTATTTGTGCATTAGAATCTAAATGGTCTTTTATTCTATCTTTTCCCATTGCAACTGAAATTGCTTCTTCTGCAACACTAAATGTCCCACCAAATCCACAGCACTCATCTTCTCTTTTTAAAGTTACTAATTCAATGTTATTTACTTTATTCAAAAGATTTTTTAATTTTGAATCATATGGAATATTTAACTCACTAGCAGTTGCAAGTTTTAAAACTCTATGTCCATGACATGAATTATGTACTCCAACTTTGTAAGGGAAAGAGTGGTCAAATTTTATATTTTCAATTTTTATAATATCGTGTAAAAATTCACATACTTCATAAATAGAAGCTTTTACTTTATTGTAATCTTTGTCATCATTAAAAAATTCTGCATAGTGTTCTTTTACCATAGTAACACATGAACCACTAGGTGCAACAATATAATCATAATCTTTGAAATTATTAACAAAATTTATTGCTAGAACTTTTACATCTTTTGCACAACCAGAGTTTGCCATAGGTTGTCCACAGCAAGTTTGATTTAATGGGTAATCAATATTTAAACCTTGATTTTTTAGTAGTTTATATGTAGCTTTACAAATATCGGGATAAAGTTCATTCATAAAACATGGTATAAAAAGACCAATTTTCATATTTTCTCCTTCTTGTTATTAAAGTAATTTTATACATAAAATATGAAAAACTTATGATATTTTATTTTTTTATGAAGAAAAAATCCTTTTTATTAAGAAATAGCAGGAATTTGTTCTATTTTTACTCCATTATCTTCTAAAAATTTTGAGATAATTTCAGAGTTTGTATGTTCATAAGCTTTTTCATAAACTATTCTTTTTATTCCACTAGCAATTAAATTTTTTGAACATTCACTACAAGGTTCAAGTGTTACATAAATAGTTCCACCTTCTATGCTTATACCTTTTCTTGCTGCCCAAATAATAGCATTCATTTCAGCATGAATCTCATAAGTTTTTGACCATTCATGGTGATCTTTTGTATATTCATCTTTCCAGTGTTCACTACAATTTATATAACCTGCTGGTGTACCATTATAACCTGTTGATAAGATTCTTCCATCTTTTACTATAACTGCACCTACTTGTTTTGATACACATTTTGAAGCAAGTGCTATCTCTTTTGCAATATTTATAAAACTTCTATCATTTAACATAATTTTAGAATCCTAAATCAAAAATTTTTTTATTATAACAAAAAAGAAATTTTATCTTTATTCTTAAATAAAACTTATTTTATATAGGTAAAAATTTATTTATTAGAAAAATTTTGATATTATGAGGAAAATTTTTTACTAAAATAAAGGCAAAATATGGATTTTAAAGATATAAAAGAGTTAATTAGGGTTTTCGATAAAAGTGAACTTAATAAACTAAGAATTAAAGAAGCAGATTTCGAAATCTCTATGCAAAGAGGTTTTGAAGGTGGTGTTACAACTGTTACAACTGCACCTGCTGTTGAAGTTTCTGCTCCTGTTGCACAAGTTTCATCTTCAGTTGTGGCTCCTGCAGCTGTAACTTCAGGTGAAGGAAGTTTATTAAGCAAAGGTGATACAATCAATGCTCCAATGGTAGGAACATTTTATTCTTCTCCATCTCCAGAATCTCCAGCATTTGTAAAAGTTGGTGATACAGTTAGAAAAGGTCAAACACTTTGTATTTTAGAAGCAATGAAAATTATGAACGAAGTTGAAGCTGAATTCGATTGTAAAATTTTAGAAATTTTAGTTCAAGACTCATCTCCTGTTGAATATGATATGCCGATTTTTGTTGTAGAAAAAATATAAGAGTTTCCTATGGCAGAAATTAAAAAAATTTTAATAGCTAACAGAGGAGAAATCGTTCAAAGAGCTGTTAGAACAATTAGGGAAATGGGAAAAAAATCAGTAGCTATTTATAGTGCTGGTGATAAAGATGCCTCATATTTAAAACATGCGGATGAAGCTATCTGTATTGGTGGCGCAAAATCAAGTGAATCTTATTTGAATATTCCAGCAATTATAACAGCGGCTGAAATTACTGGTTGTGATGCAATTTTTCCTGGATATGGATTTTTATCAGAAAACCAAGATTTTGTAGAAATCTGCAAACTTCACAATATTAAATTTATTGGACCATCTGTTGAAGTAATGGAAAAAATGGCTGATAAATCTAAAGCTAAAGAAGAAATGATAAAAGCTGGAGTTCCTGTTGTTCCAGGAAGTAAAGGTTCTGTTAAAACTTTAGAAGAAGGTAGAACTATAGCAAGAGAAATTGGATATCCAATTATGGCAAAAGCCGCTGCTGGTGGTGGTGGTAGAGGAATGAGATTAATAAAAACTGAAGAAGAGTTTGACCAAAACTTTATGGCAGCAGCTAGTGAAGCACTTGCAGCTTTTGGTGATGGAACAATGTATTTAGAAAGATTTATTAATAATCCAAGACATATTGAAGTTCAAGTTGTTGGAGATTCTCATGGTAATGCTATTCATATAGGTGAAAGAGATTGTTCTTTACAAAGAAGACATCAAAAAGTTATAGAAGAATCACCTGCTATTTTATTAAATGATGAAACAAGAGCTAAACTTCATGAAGTTGCTGTTAAAGCTACAAAATACTTAAAATATGAAGGTGCTGGAACTTTTGAGTTTTTAGCAGATGATAAACAAAATATCTATTTTATGGAAATGAATACAAGACTTCAAGTTGAGCATCCAGTTTCAGAAATGGTATCAGGAATAGATATTATTGAACTTATGATTAAAGTAGCTGAAGGTGAAAAAGTACCACCACAAGAGTCAATTAAATTTAGAGGACATGCTATAGAGTGTAGAATTACAGCAGAAAATCCAAATACATTTTTACCTTGTCCTGGAAGAATTACACAGTGGATGGTACCAGGTGGAAGAAATGTAAGAGTTGATTCTCATATTTACACAGGTTATGTTGTACCACCTTATTATGATTCGATGATTGGAAAATTAATCGTTTGGGGAAGAGATAGAAATAAAGCTATTAATATTATGAAAAGAGCTTTAGCAGAATTTGAAGTAGAAGGAATAAAAACAACAATTCCTTTCCATAAAAAAATGATGGAAAATAAAGATTTTATTTCAAACAACTATGATACTAAATACCTTGAAAACTACAAAGGTTTAGATGATTTATAAGAATTAGAGCGCTGCTCTTTTTCTTAAAGCAAAGCTTAATATAAACTTAGATACAATCCTCAAAATTATACACATTTATATGCCCATTTTATTTTGGTAGTTTACCAAAAATTTAGACTAGATTACTTGCATGATTCAAATTAGATTTTAATTGTACATTTATGGGAAGAGGTATCTTAAGATATAAGAGTGTATATTTTAAATATATACTAAGGTAAAAAATGACTTTTAACGATTTTAATTTTAAAGAATTATTGCAAAAAGCAATAGACGAAGCAGGATTTAAAGAACCAAGTCCTATTCAAGAACAAGCTATTCCATATATTTTAGATCGAAGAGATATTGTTGGGCAAGCTCATACAGGTACAGGAAAAACAGCAGCATTTGGTTTACCAGTTTTAAATCAATTAACAGGAAAAAATGCAGAAGCTGTTGTAATAGTTCCTACAAGAGAATTAGCAATGCAAGTAAGCGATGAATTATTCAAATTTGGAAAATTTCTAGGAATTAACACAGCAACTGTTTATGGTGGACAATCTTACTCAAGACAACTAAAATTAATAGAAACGGCAAGCGTTATAGTAGCAACTCCTGGAAGATTTTTAGATTTATTAAAAAATGAACATATAAAAATTAAACCAAAATTTGTAATCCTAGATGAAGCTGATGAAATGCTTGATATGGGATTCTTAGATGATATTAAAGATATTTTCACATATCTTCCAGAAGATAGACAAACTCTACTTTTCTCAGCAACAATGCCTACAGCTATTAAAAATTTAGCAAAAACAATTTTAAAAGAGCCAGAATTTGTAACAATTACAAAATCTGATGTTACAAATAAAAATATTACTCAAACTTTCTATGTAGTTGATGAAAGAGAAAGAGATGATGCATTGATTAGACTTTTTGATTATAAAAATCCAAAAAAATCTATTATATTTTGTAGAACAAAAAAAGATGTTGATAGATTATCTACATTTTTATTATCTCAAGGTTTTATGGCTAAATCATTACATGGTGATATGGAACAAAAACAAAGAGAAGAAGCTATAAAAGCATTTAAAACATCAAAACTTGAAATACTAATTGCAACAGATGTTGCAGCAAGAGGACTTGATGTTAATGATGTAACTCACGTATTTAACTATCATTTACCTTTTGATGGTGAATCATATGTTCACAGAATTGGAAGAACTGGAAGAGCAGGAAAAGATGGAATGGCTATTTCAATTGTAACACCTCATGAGTTTAGAACTCTTCAAAGAATTGAAAAAACAATTGGTGCAAAATTAGAGTCAAAAGTTGTTCCAAATATTTCAACTGTTAAACAGAAAAAAATAGATGAACTTAAACAATCTATCTTAGATCAAGAGATAAAAGATTATGCAATAACTATTGTTGAGGAGTTAAAAGAAGAGTTTGATATTTCAACAATTGCATTTAAACTAGCTTCAATTATTGCTTCTAAAACTTATGTAAAAGGAAATAATAACATAGGTAAAAGTGAAATAGATATTAAGAAACTTACAGAATTACTTTCAAAAAACGATAGAGGTGATGATAGAAATGGTTCTAGAAATAGAAATGGGAGAAGAGATAATTTTAAAAGAGATAGAAATAGAAGTGACAGGGGTGAGAGAAAAGATAGAGATGAATCATCTACTGGTTCACGAACAAGAAGTCAAACTTCTTCTAAACCATCTGATAAATCTGGAGCTCCTAGAAGAAGTAGAAGAAGAGATTAATCATCTCTCTTCAACTCATATTAAAGGATAAATTATGGAAGCAATACTATCTGTTCTTCCCATTTACTTTTTTATCTTTTTGGGTTTTATTGCAAAAAAAAATTTAAAAACCCAAATAGATGAAAAATCTTTAGTTTTACTATCTTTATATTTTCTTCAACCTATAATGATTTTTTGGGGTCTTACAAAGGAACCAATAAATTATGAATTTGTTATATCTCCACTATTTTTTCTCATTAGTATGGGATCGACTTTATTTTTAATGCTTTTATATTCAAAAATTATTTTTGCATCTAAAACAGATGAAAATATTTTTTTAGCAACCGCTTTAATAGGTAATACTGGTAATTTAGGAATTCCTCTTGGTATTGCGCTTTTTGGAGAACAAAGTGTTCCATATACAAGTATTATAAATATTACTAATATTTTCTTTATGTACACTATTTCAATTTATTTTTTTGCTAGAGATAAATTTAGTTTCAAAGACTCTATTAAATCTATTTTTAAAATTCCTGTGATTTGGTTTGCCCTTTTTGCCCTTTTAGTAAATTATTATCAAGTACCTATTCCAAAAGAGTTCAATTTTGCATTAGAAATGGGTGCTTATACTTCTTTAACTTTACAGCTAATTATTTTTGGAACATATTTATATAGTGTAAAAGTAAAATCCATACCCTGGAAATTATCTTTACAAATAAGCTTTGTAAAACATATTTTACTTCCAATAGCGGGTATTTTAATAGTTGTCAATTTTACCAATTTAAATACTATGGTTGCATCTATTTTAATAATGGAATTGATGATGCCATTGGCTGTAAATAATGTTAATTTTTCTGTAATTTATAATACAAAACCAACAGATGTAGCTGCAACAATTTTAATATCTTCTGCTATTTTTGTAGCTTTATTATATTTTTATATTGAAATATTAAATTTTTTATAAAGTGAAAATATGAAAAAAATTGAATTTAAAGATTTGGTTATCTATTTTGAAGGCGAGATTTACAATAAAAAAAATTTTTCATTTGATGATGAGTTTCTTTTATTAGAAAGTTTATATTTAAAATATAGCTTTGATTTTGTATCTAATCTTGATGGAATCTTTGCTTTTTGTATCTATGATAAAGTAAGAAAAATATATTTTTGTGCAAGAGATAGATTTGGTAATATTCCATTTTTTTATACAGTTAAAAATGGTGATTTTATTTTTTCATCTTCAATAAAAGATATTTTAAATCATCTTCCAATAAATGAAAATTTACCAAAAATAAACAAAGTTGCTCTTAGCAAATATATGCAGTATTTTTCTACTTTTGGAGAGGATACTTTTTATAAAGATGTTTATAAACTGGAAGAGGCTTCTTATATAGTTTATGAAAACAATAAAGAGTTGTTCAAAAAAAGATATTATAAAATAAATACTTATAAGGCTGTAAACGATGAAATTTCTGCTCTAAAGACTTTGGAAGAGCTTTTATACACTTCAATAGAAAAACGTCTTATATCTTCTCCTAGTACACTATTAAGTGGTGGAGTTGATAGTTCATTAATTTCTTCAATATATACAAAACTATCAGGTAAGAAAATAGATACTTTTTCAATTGGATATAGTGAATATAAAAATTATTGTGAGCTAGATTATGCAAAAATTACTTCAAATCATATAGCTTCCAATCATCATGAAATAATTATTGATAAAAAAACATATATTGAAAATTTTTATAGCTCTTTAAATAATTTTGATGAACCACATGCAGATAGTGCAGCTATTCCACTAAATATTTTATTAAAGTGCGTTAAAGATTTTGGTGTAAATAAATTGTTATCTGGTGAAGGTGCTGATGAATTATTTTTAGGTTACGATAATTATTCGAAGTTTCTTAACTATTATAATTTTCGAGATTCTTTAAGCGAAAACCAATTCTTCTTTTTAGATGAGATTATAGGAGCCTTGCAAAACAATACTAAAGAGAGTGAATATTTAAGAAGAGTCGTAAAAAAACAAAATATATATAATTCATTTGGTGAAGTTTTTAATGATATGCAAAAAAGAAAGCTTTTTGTAAATGTTCCTACATTTAAAAGTGAAAATCCAAAAAAAGATGCTGTTGACTGGATGAGTTATATTGATATAAAACTTTGGGTTGCAAATCCAGTTTTAACAAAAATATATAGAGTTTCAAAAGCAAATTCTTTACAAATTCATACACCTTTTTTGGATAATGATATTTTAAAATATGTATTTAGTGTTGATAGTAATATTAAAATTGGAAACACAAATAAATATTTATTAAAAAAGATTGCTCAAAAATATATACCAAATCAAATTATAAATAGGGTAAAAAAAGGATTTAATTCACCTTTTAATGAATGGTTGCAAAGTGAATTTGGGAATTCAATATTAGAAACTATTTTAGAAGTAAATAGACAAACACAATTTTTTAATGAGAATTATTTGAAGCATATTTATACATTGGCAAGTTCAAATAAGTTTAAACAACATCTTTACTCTTTATATATATTTTCCTTATGGTATAAAAAAACATATTTAAGATAGAATGTTTCACGGGAAACATTCTATCTTAATTCCAAAAATCTTTTAACGCTTCAGTTTTATCAATTTTTTTATCATCGGAAATATTTTTACCTATTTTCTCAATTTCAAGAAGTGCAGCTTTATATTCATCATCACTAATTTCTATTTTTGTCTTATTTTCTATTTTTTTATTTTGAATAAAGTCTTGATTATCTGTTGATATATTTTTTAAAGATAGGAATTCACCTATAATTCTTTCATATTCATTGAAATCAAGCAAAATTGCAGACGGTTTACCATCTCTGAGAATTACAGCTTTTTGAATCTCATTGCTATTTAATTTATCAAATATAGATTTATTCTTTCTAACTAAATCAGTTGCTGAAAACATCTCTTTTGAACTATATTGTAGAAGTGACATTGTATTCCTTTACAAATTTTATGATGTATTATATCACAATTGTAAATTAAATGAATACCATGTCAATATTAGAAACCTTTTTTAAAATATTGATTCAGCCCATTCTGTTATTGGACCTCTTAATACTTTTTCTAGTTTGATTGCAAAAATATTTACAAATTTATTTTCATACTTTGTAGATTTTAATAAGGTTGTTAAAGCATTTGTATATTTATTTACATAGAAATTATCTATTTGTTTATTTGAACCTAAAATTACTACCTTGCAGCTACTATCAATTCGAGATAAAACCATTTGCATTGTTTTATTTGACATGTTTTGTGCCTCATCAATTATAATAAAACTATTCGATAAAGTTCTTCCTCTCATCTCTCCTACCCACATTGTTTCAATTCCATAATTTGCTATTAACTGTTCTACTCTAGCATTTGCCTCACTATCTTCAAGTGGTGTGTATGGAGTCTCTATTTTTTTACTTCTCTTTCTTTTGTGCTCACTTCTTACTATGTAATCTAAACTATCCATCAAAGGATGATTATATATTCTGAATTTTTCTTCAAGTCCAGGTAAATAACCAACATCTTCACCTTTATCTAAAGACTCAATAGAGTTTCTTATATATATAATTTTTTGAAAATATTTTTGTTTTACAAGTTTTAGCGCTCCACTTAGTGCAAGTAGTGTTTTTCCACTTCCTGCTTTTGCTTCAACTATTAAAACATTATAAAAATGATTGATAATTTCATTTGAAAAAAATAGTTGTTCTTTGTTCAAAGGTGTTATTATTTGATCACGAACTTCTTCTTCATTTAGTAGTTTTATTTTTTTATTTTGAATTGATGCTAAAACAACTTGATCTGAACTCTTTACTTTAAAACAATATGAAAATTCATCTACTTTATATTCTTTATCAAATTTTACTATTTCTTGATTATCTAAAAACTCTAAATCTTCGAAATTTATCTCAATACTTTTGATAAAGTTATAATCAAAATCTATACTTTCTTTACCATTTAATGCATCAGTTTTTATATCAAGACTTAATGCTCTAGTTCTTGCCATAATGTCCATTGAAATGAATATAATTTTATTTTCGTAAAATTCTTCAATTTCATTTGCTATTTCTAGTATTTTTCTATCATTTAAAATATTAAGAGAAATATTTTTACTTGAAGCAATATATTCATCTTTTGAAACAATGTCTACAACCGTATTGAATTCATTCAAAATATTTAATCTAATAATTTTTTTATCTTTATATTTTTTTGAGCTTATGATTTTAGAATTTTCTAATATTCTAGCAAACTCTCTTGCTTGAAAGTTGATTTCATCAAATCCACTTTTTTTACTATCAATTTCATCTAAAACTATTTCAGTTAATATAATTAGGTTTCTTGATTCATCACTTAATCTAAATATATTTGTTGCATCTTCTAATAATATATTTGTGTCTAATAAATAGTATTTTTCAAATTTCAATTTTTTGCCTTTTTAGGTTTTAGAATCATGTAAGATATAAATACAAATAGTACAATAATAATCATTGAAAATATTAATGAAAAACTTTTTGTAATAACATAAGCAACTATTAAAATAGCTAACATTGTAGGTTGTTCATTGTACATTCTAAAGAATTTCCCACTTTTCTGACAAGTATTATTTTCTAGTTGCTTTCTATAATATTCAAGCGAATATGAATAAGCAATTAATAAGGCAAGCATAAATAATTTAGCATACATCCAATCTTGTGTTAGTAATGCATTATTTATGTAAAGCATAGCTAAACCACTTAATATTGTAGCCCACATAGCAGGATGTCCTATATACTTATATATTTTATACTCTTGGATTTTTACAACTTCTACGAAATCTTTTTTGTCAATATTTTCAACATGGTATACAAATAGTCTAGGTAGATAAAAAAGCATTGCCATCCAAGACATAAATGAAACTACGTGAAATGTTAGAATCCAGCTATAATATTCCATCTTTATTTCCTTTATTTATTGATTTAATCTTATTTATCCAGTCAGATAAAGTTTTTTCATATCCTATATCAAGTGATTCATATAGTTTCAAGTCTTCTTTGAGATACTTTTGTTCTACATAGCCACCGAAATCATGTGGATATAAATATCCAATATGTTTGGAGTCAAGATGTTTAGGAATATCAAGTATTTTACCATCTTTTATTGTTTGTAGAGCTTTGTTTATTGCTTTATAGCTACTATTTGATTTTGGGCTTGATGCTAAATAAATAGCACACTGTGATAATATTATTCTAGATTCTGGATACCCTATTTTGCTACAAGCCAGCATTGTAGAAACTGCCAGATTAAATGCATTCGGATTTGCATTACCTATATCTTCGCTTGCAAATATTACTAATCTTCTAGTTATAAAATCAACACTTTCTCCACCTTCAATTAATCTTGCCATATAATATAAGGCTGCATCAATATTTGAACCTCTTAGAGATTTTATCATTGCACTTGCTAAATCATAATGTGAGCTACTAGAACTAACTCCATCACCAATAACATTCGATCTTAATTCTTTAAGTAAATTAATATCAATATTTTTATCTACTTTATATGCAAAGTTTAGCAAATTTAACATTGCTCTGGCGTCACCAGAACTAGAATATATTAAGTAATCTATACATTCTTTATTTATATTTATATCAATATCTTTAAAAACTTTATTTAGAATATAAAGTAATTCATCATAAGTAAAAGGTAGAAATTCATATAAAAATGATCTAGATCTTATAGCATTTGTTAAAGTAAAAAATGGATTTTCTGTACTAGCACCAATTATTATTGAATCATAATTTTCCATTATTGGTAGTAGCACCTCTTGTTGATTTTTTGATAATCTATGAACTTCATCTATAAATATTAAAGGTTTAATAAAACTATCTTTGTATCTATCAAAAATCTTTCTTAAATCCTCCACTTTTATTGATGTTGCATTGAAGTAATAATAATCCGTATTTATCTCTTTTGCAATAATCTTTGCTAAAGTTGTTTTTCCAGTTCCAGGTTTACCATAAAAAAAGAGATGAGGAATATCTTTTTGTTTAATTAGTTTGTAAAGAGCTTTATCTTTACTAATAATGTGAGATTGACCAACAAAAGTATCAAGTGATGTTGGTCTATATTTATTAGATAGGTCTATCATTTTCTTCATTTAAAAAAATTCGTAAATTTTTATATTCTTCTTTTGTCAGAAATCTCGATTTTCCTGTTGGCAAATTATTTAAGCTAACTCCACCATACTCAACTCTTTTTAGATCCATAACATTTAAATTAAAATGAGCAAAGAATCTTCTTAATTCTCTATTTTTTCCTTCACTTATTACAACTTTTAATTTAGAAAATTTTTCTCCATTTGTTTGTATATCGTAAGCTAAAAATGGTGCAAAAGTCATTGATTTAATTGATGTTTTTTCATATGCACCTTTTCTTGCATCTTCAATAGTTATACCTTGCTGCATAGCTTGTTCAACGCTAGGAGTTATTAAACCACTTACCTTAACTTTGTATACTCTTTCTAGATTTGAATGCATCAAAGCATTTACAACATCAACACTATCGCTTAATAGCAATAATCCTTCACTGGCATAGTCAAGCCGCCCTACACTCAAAAAGTGCTTATATTTTGAATCTAAACCATCATAAATAGTTTTTCTTCCTTGCGGATCACTTTTTGTTACAAGTTCTCCTTTTGGTTTATTGTAAACTATAACTGTATACATTTTATTTTTATCTTCTTTGATAACTTTTTTACCAATTTCAACTTTATCTGTTGTTTTAACTTTAGTTGCAAGATCTGTAACAACTTTATTATTTACTCTTACAAGACCATCAGCAATTACTTTATCAGCTTCTCTTCTTGAATAATTACTATTATGAGATATAAACTTATTTAATCTTACTATCTCATAAACTTCTTTTTTATCTAAATTTTTTTTCATTTTATACCTGCTTCTATTAAGTCATGAATATGTAGTATTCCGACTAGTTTTTTATCTTTATTAGTTATTATAAGAAGTTGAATTTTATAGTTTTCTATTATTTGAAGAGCATCACTTGCTAGGAGATTTTCATCATCAAAAGTTCTAGGATTTAGTGTTGCTATTTCTTCTACCTTACAATCAATTGAAAAACTATCTTTCATTAAGGCTCTTCTTAAATCACCATCACTTAAAATTCCAACCACTCTTTTTTGCTCATCTTCAATAATTACAGAACCTAATCTTCCTTCGCTCATGGTAATAATTGCTTCTTTTAATTTTGTTTCACGTGAAACAACAGGAAGATTATCTTTTCTTAAAAGATCATGTACTTTTATAAAAAGTTTTTTTCCTAAGCTACCACCAGGATGAAAAGAAGCAAAATCCTCTTTTTTAAAATCCCTTTTTTTCATTAAACAAACAGCAAGAGCATCACCAATTGCCATAGTTAATGTAGTAGAAGATGTTGGGGCTGTATCAAGAGGACAAGCTTCTTTCTCAACATAAATATTCATAAAATAATCTGAATATTTTGCTAAAGTAGAATTAGAATCTTTTGCCATTGCAATCATTGGAACATTCAATCTTTTTAAGTGAGGTAAAATCTGAATAAGTTCTTCACTTTCACCACTATATGAAATAGCAAGAACAATATCATCTTTTCCAATCATTCCTAAATCTCCATGCATAGCTTCAGTTGGATGAAGGAAAAAAGAACTTGTACCTGTGCTAGCTAATGTTGCTGCTATTTTCGCTCCTACAAGACCAGATTTACCTACTCCTGTAACTATTAATTTACCTTTTGATTTAACAATTAAGTTTACAATATTTTCAATATCAAAAGAGATAGAGTATGAGGCTCTCTCTAGCTCTTTTGCTTCAATAAGCAAAACATCTTTCACTATCTCTTTAAAATTCATATTTACACCTTACTGAACAAATATAGTAGGAACAATCATTGGGTATTTTTTGTACTTTCTTACACAATGTTTTCTAACAACTTTTCTCAATTCATCTTCTAAAATTCTAGTATTTTTGAGAATTCCTGGTTTTGCATTTAAAAGAAATGTATTTAAAAGTTCTTCAATTTCATTTGTAAAAAATCTATCTTGTTTGTCAGAAATGAATCCAAATGAAGCAACTTTTGGTTTACCTTCTAAAGTTCTATCATTTTCATTTATTTGTGCAACAATCATAACAATACCCTCTTTCGCCATAGTTTGTCTATCTATTACTACATCATCAGAAATTTTATTGTTTAGTTGATTATCAATATAAACTTTACCACTTTTTACAGATTTTACTTTTTTAAGATATTTTGGATTAACCTCAATTTGCTCACCATCTGCCATAACGTAGACATTTCTCTCTAAAACACCACAATCAACACCTGTTTGCCCATGTTTTAAAGCATGATTATATTCACCATGAACAGGTAAAAAGAACTTTGGTTTAATAAGTCTTAGCATAAGTTTTTGTTCTTCTTGTGCAGCATGACCAGAAACATGAATATCAGTATAGTCTTGATAAGCTACATTTGCACCAGCTTTTAAAAGATGATTTATAATTTCAGAAACACTTCCTTCATTTCCTGGAATAGCTTTTGCAGATAAAATTATCTGATCATCAGGTTTTATTTTTACATGTCTATGTTCATGAATTGCCATTCTGTATAAAGCACTCATAGATTCACCTTGGCTACCAGTTGTTACAATCATAACTTCATTGTCACTATATTTATTTACTTCATGAGCTTCAATAAATTGATCTTTTGGAAATTTAATGTAACCTAAACTCATAGCAATCTCAAGATTTTTCTCCATAGATCTTCCAATAACACATATTTTTCTACCATATTTTAGAGCTTTTTCAATAGCTTGGGCAACTCTGTGAATGTTTGAAGAAAAAGTTGACATAATAACTCTTCCTTGAGAAGTAGAAAAAATTCTTTCAAATGTTGGACCAACTGCTTTTTCTGTTTTTGTAAAACCTGGTGAGTGAGAATTTGTTGAATCAGAAGTTAAAACTAAAACACCCTCCTCTCCATAATGAGCTAGTCTGTGAATATCTGTTGGGAATCCATCATATGGTGTGTGGTCAATTTTAAAATCTCCAGTATGAATCATAGTTCCAGCAGCTGTTTTAATGGCAATTGCTGATGAATCAATAATAGAGTGAGTAATATGCATCCACTCTATTTCAAAATCATTTCCAATTTTAATAGGAGTTCTTTTTGAAATAGCTCTAAATAAAGATCTATATTCTCTCATTTTATGTTCATCAAATTTTGAACCAATCATTTCAAGCGGCAATGATGTGCCATAAATAGGAAATTGCATCTCTTTAAATAAATAAGGCATAGCCCCAATATGATCTTCATGACCATGAGTAATAATTACAGCAACAATTTTATCTTTAATTTCTCGTAAATATGAAAAATCAGGAATTAAAATGTCAACTCCATGCATTTCACCATCAGGGAAACTCATACCAACATCTACGATAATTGCTTCATTTTCAGTTTCAACAACCATCATATTTCCACCAATTTCATTTAATCCACCAAGTGGAGTAATTCTAATTTTTGCATTTGTATTTAGATTTAGTTTATAGTGAGGATTTAATCTATCTTTATGAATTTTTTCATTTACTATATATGCTCTTTTAAGGTCATTTGTCCAACCTTCACCATTTGTTGGTATATCTTTATTTATAAATTTTGGTTTTGGTTTTCTTTTTTTAAAAGGAGGTTTTTTATTTGGGTTTTGCTCAGCCGTAGCAACAATTTCTGTATTTTCTTGTCTATTTTCGTTTTTAATTATCTCTTCCATTTTTTACCTTTGTATACATTTGGCTATACAAAGATGCATTAACTTCATGAGGTCGTAGATTGTCGTTTAGATTCAACTCTTCAAAAATAGTTGAAATCTTTGATTTTTCAATAATTGAACTAAGATTTTTTGAAAGTTTCTTTCGTGGTTGTACAAAACATACTTTTAAAAACTTATTAAAATCTTTATCAATTTTCTTCGATAAATCTTTTTTTATATAAAGAATCGAAGATGTAACTTTTGGCATTGGGTCAAATGCCTCAGGTGGAACATCAAAAAGTATTTTTGAATCTTTAGAAATAGTTTCGGTAATTATTCCTAAAGATGAATACTCTTTATCATTCACTTTTGCAGTAAATTTAATAGCAACCTCTTTTTGAACCATTACAATAATGTGTTCACAAAGTTCATCTTCAAAAGCTCTCAATATAATATTTGTTGCAATGTAATATGGTAAGTTTGCAATTAAGTCATAATTACCATTATATAAAAAGTTCTGCTCATCCCAAGCTTTCAAAACATCAATGTGTTTTAGTGTGAACCTTTTATTTTCTAATTCATTTGCAAATTTCGACTTTAAAATACTGATTAAATCAGTATCAACCTCATAAGCTGTCACATCTTTGTATTTGACTAAATTTTTAGTCAAATCACCTAATCCAGGCCCAATCTCTACGATATGATTATCGTTATGGGGCATCGATTGGATGATTTTATTTAATACTAAATCATCTTTTAGAAAATTTTGTCCGAACTCTTTTTTTGCTTTTACTTTATCCATAATTTGGGAGTATATCTTTTTTTAACTTACATTTAGGTAATATATTTAACTAATTTTTAAGGAATTGTAATTGAATAATCTAACAAAAAGAATAATCCCATGCTTAGATGTAAATAATGGAAGAGTTGTAAAAGGTGTAAATTTTTTAGGTTTAAAAGATGCTGGTGACCCTGTAGAAATTGCAAAAAGATACAACGACGAAGGAGCAGATGAGCTTACTTTTTTAGATATTAGTGCAAGTGTCGAAAATAGAGGAACTATAGTTGATATTGTAAAAAATGTTGCAAAAGAGGTATTTATTCCACTAACTGTAGGTGGTGGAATAAGAAACCTAGATGACATTTACGCACTTTTAAATGTTGGGTGTGACAAAATATCGGTAAATTCAAGTGCTGTAAAAACTCCAAATTTAATCGATGATGGTGCAAAAAGATTTGGAAGTCAGTGCATTGTTGTAGCAATTGATGTAAAAAAAGTTCAAGGTGGTTCATACCATGTTTTTGTAAAAGGTGGTAGAGAAGATACAGGACTTGATGCTGTAAAATGGGCAAAAGAAGTTGAAAACAGAGGTGCTGGAGAGATACTACTAACATCTATGGATACTGATGGAGTAAAAAATGGATTTGATCTTCAAATCACTGAAGAATTATCTAAAATATTAGATATACCAGTAATTGCAAGTGGTGGGGCTGGTAATATGCAACATTTTAAAGAGGCTTTTGATTGTGGAGCAAGTGCGGCACTAGCAGCATCAATATTTCACTTTAAAGAAGTAGATATTATGGATTTGAAAAGATATTTGAAAGCAAAAAATATAAATGTAAGGATATAAATGAAAAAGCTTATTTTAAAAACTACTCTACTTTTTCCACTTTTAGGTTTTTCTTATGAATTAAATTTCAGTAAGTCATTTTCAAAAAATGTAAATCCAGATGTTTTAGTAACAAATGTAAATATTATAGCAGAAAAGAAAGATGAAAAGAATGTAAACAGTGAAATTGAAAAATTTAATAATTTTTTAAAAAATACAAAAAATATTACAATAGAAAATACAAACTATAATTTGAGTCCTAAATATGAATATACAAATAATAAGTCAGTTTTTAAAGGATATGTGGGAGATTCAAGATTTGTTGCAAAATCTGAAGATGCAACAGCTATAAATTCATTTATTTCAGATTTGGTAGCATTAAAAGATAGTTTTAAATCAAATGATTTAAAACTAAATATATCAAATTTGTCATGGGAATTAAGTAGTAAATTACAGGCTAAAGTTATGAATGAACTAAGACTTGAATCTCTAACTTGGATAGATAATTATACAAAAGATTTATCAAATAAGATTGTAAAAAAATGTGAAGTTAAAAATGTAAATATAAATGAAGATTTTATTCATAACACACCAAAAGCTAGAATGATGAGTGTATCGATGGATGAATTATCAAATAGTTCTAATAGCGATATTTCACCAATAAATAGTGAACAAAATATTAAAATAAATACAAATTATATTTTGGAATGTAAATGATAGTAAGTGCTGGAAGAAATGAAACTTTTCCTTTTGCTCAAACTTTAGGTGTTGGCTTGGTAGAAAGTGCAATAAATCTTACAAAAATTTGTTTGTTTAATAGACCCGAATATATTTTATTTATAGGAAGTGCTGGAAGTTATGGAAAATATAATATTTTTGATATTATTGAATCTAAAAACTCAAGCAATGTAGAGTTAAGTTTTTTAGAAAACTTTTCATACACTCCAATTGATAATGCTATAAGAATTGATACAAAATTAACATCAAGTGAGATTGTTGTAAATAGCTCAAATTATATAAGTACAAATAAAAATTTATCAAGTCAATTTTTAGAATTTGATATTGATTTAGAGAATATGGAGTTTTTTTCAGTTTTAAGTGTTGCAAAAGAGTTTGAGATACCTGCTTTTGGGATTTTTGTGGTTACAAATTATACGAATGAAAATGCTCATAACGATTTTATAAAAAATCATAAAGAGGCTATAAAGATATTAGTGAAATATTTAAAAGATAAAAATATAATAAAAGAGGCAAAATAGTGGCAAAATTTGATGAGTCATCAATATATGACTACAATTTAGATGAATTAAAAGAGAGGCTAAAACCATCTTTTAGAGCAAAACAGGTTTATAATTGGTTGTACAAAAAATATGCTCAAGATTATGAAGAGATGAAAAATCTTCCAAAAGAGCTAATTGAAGATTTAAAAACAAACTATCCAATTGATATTTTAAAACTTGTAAAAAAAGAGATAAGTAAAGATGGAAGCATAAAATATCTTTTTAAATTAAGAGATAATCATACTATCGAAGCAGTTTTACTTTTAATGAAAGATAAAAAAATTGATGAAGATGGACAAGTTGTAAGAAGTGAAAAATATACAGTTTGTATTTCAAGTCAAGTAGGATGTAAAGTTGGATGTAGTTTTTGTTTGACTGCAAAAGGTGGATTTGTAAGAAATCTTACAGTTGGAGAATATATAGCTCAAATAGTTCATATAAAAAGGGATAATGAAATAGCTGAAAATAAAGCTTTAAATATTGTTTATATGGGGATGGGTGAACCATTAGATAATTTTGATAATTTTGTAAAAGCTGTAGAAATATTTTCAGAGCTTGATGGTTTAGCAATAAGCAGAAGAAGACAAACAGTATCTACTTCAGGAATAGCAAGTAAGATTAAAAAACTTGGAGAAAAAGATTTACAAATTCAACTAGCTATTTCTCTTCATGCTGTTGATGATGAGCTAAGAAGTGAACTAATTCCTATGAATAAAGCTTATAATATTGCATCTATTATAGAAGCTGTTAAAGAGTTTCCTGTTGATACAAGAAAAAAAGTTATGTTTGAATATTTAGTAATAAAAGATAAAAATGATAGTTTAGCAGCTGCAAAGAAACTTGTAAAACTTTTAGATGGTATTCAATCTAAAGTAAATTTAATATATTTTAATCCTTATCCAGGAACTTCATATCAAAGACCTTTAGAAGAAGATATGCTAAGATTCAAAGATTTTTTAAATTCAAAAGGTGTTATTTGTACAATTAGAGAGTCAAAAGGCTTAGATATAAGTGCAGCTTGTGGTCAATTAAAGGAGAAAGAATTAAATGGGAATTCTTGAAATAGCTTTAATACTTTTTATAGTAATTGTTGTATTAGTTAGTGGAATAGGATTTTATATACAAAATAAGAAAGAGGAGAAATAAAAATGGTTGTAACAAGATTTGCGCCAAGTCCAACAGGATATTTGCACATTGGTGGACTTAGAACTTCACTATATAGCTATTTATGGGCAAGAAAAAATAATGGAATTTTTAGATTAAGAATTGAAGATACAGATTTAGAAAGAAATAGTCAAGAGGCATTAAATGCAATTATAGAGGCTTTTAATTGGGTTGGATTATCTTATGATGGGGAAGTTGAGTATCAATCAAAAAGAACAGAAATTTATAAAGAGTATATAAATAAACTTCTTGAAAGTGGAAATGCATATAAATGTTATATGAGTAAAGATGAACTAGATGCTCTAAGAGCTAAACAAGAAGCTGCAAAACAAACACCAAGATATGATGAGACATGGAGACCTGAAGAGGGGAAAGTTTTACCCTCTATTCCAGAAGGTGTTGAACCAGTTATTAGAATAAAAGCTCCAAAAACAGGTGAAATTAGATTTACAGATGGTGTAAAAGGTGAAATGAAATTTGATGCTGCATTTGTTGATGATTTTGTAATTGCAAGAAGTAATGGAATGCCAACATATAACTTTGTTGTAACAATAGATGATATGCTAATGGAAATGACAGATGTAATTAGAGGGGATGATCATTTATCAAATACTCCAAAACAAATAGTTATTTATAATGCACTAGGTGTAAAACATCCAAATTTTTATCATGTTCCAATGATAAATAATCCTGAGGGTAAAAAGCTATCAAAAAGAGATGGTGCAATGGATGTTATGGATTACAAGAGGCTTGGATATTTACCTGAAGCACTTTTAAATTTCTTAGTAAGGCTTGGTTGGTCAAATAAAGATCAAGAAATATTTAGTATGCAAGAGATGCTAGAACTTTTTGATCCTAAAAATATTAATAAATCAGCTTCAGCTTACAATGCAGAGAAACTTTTATGGTTAAATAGTGAGTACATAAAAGCTATTTCAAATGAAAGATTAATAAAGGAGTTAAAGTTCTTTGATTTAGATTTAAGCAACTACTCTAAAAAAGAGGAGATTTTAAATCTTTCAAAACAAAGAGCAAATACATTAATTGAACTTAAAAAATCAATTGAAGACATTAAAAATGAACCACAAGATTTTGAAGAAGCTGGAGTTAAAAAGTTTATAAAAGATGATACAAATGAGATTTTAAAAGATTATTTAGCACTTTTAGAAGCGAATAAAGACAAATTTTTATCGGTTACAGAACTAGAAAATGTTACAAAACCATTTATTGAACAAAAGTCTTTAAAGTTTCCTCAATTATTTCAACCAATAAGAATAGCATTAACAGGAGGGACACAAGCCCCTTCAGTATATGATATATTATTTATTTTAGGATTTGAAGAGGCTCAAAAAAGAATTTTAAAAGCTTTGGAAAAAAATTTTAAAAACTCTTGATTATTAGAAAAATTTAAGGCATAATGTGTAACTTTTTCAAAGGATTAAAAATATGAATATTTACGTAGGTAATTTATCGTACAAAATGAACGATAAAGATTTAGAGGCAACTTTTGCTAAATTTGGCGCAGTTAAAAGTGCAAAAGTTATTATGGATAAAGAAACAGGAAGATCAAAAGGTTTTGCTTTTGTTGAAATGGAAGATACAGCTTCTGGTAATGCTGCTATTGAAGCATTAAATGGTAAAGAAACTGAAGGTAGAACATTAAGAGTTAATGAAGCTAAACCAAAAGAAGATAGACCAAGAGACAGCAGACCAAGAAGAAATTTCTAAGACTTTAGAAGGGGTTTAAAAGCCCCTTTTTTTATGCCAAAATGAAAATACTACTTTTAGAAGATGATTTAATTTTAAATGAAATTCTAGAAGAACACTTAAACAACAAAGATTTCCAAGTTATAACTACATTTTCTTCAAATGAAGCTATAAAATATTTATACTCACAAACTTTCGATTTACTACTTTTAGATGTAAATGTTCCAGATTTAAATGGTTTTGAACTTTTAAAAGAATTAAGAAATAATAATATTTTAACACCAACTATTTTTATAACATCCCTAAATATGGTAGAAGATATGCAAAAAGGGTTTGATAGTGGATGTGATGACTATATTAAAAAACCTTTTGAATTAAAAGAGCTTGATATTAGAATAAACAATATAAAAAGGCTTTTTAATATAGACAGAAAAATTATAAAAATTGATGAAAATAGCTATTTAGATTTACAAAATTTACAGATTAATTTAAATAATCAAAATTTTATAATTTCAAAAAAAGAGTCTGAAATACTCGCATATTTAATTAATAATTCTAAAAAAACTGTTAGTATTGAAGAATTAATAAACAATATTTGGTCGTATGAAGATAGTGTTGAGAGTTCTACAATCAGAACTTATATAAAAAATCTTAGAAAAATTTTAGGTGATGAAAAAATATTAAATATAAGAGGAGTGGGCTATAGATTTAACAAATAGTGAGAAAAAAAGCTTTTATAGTTTTCTCGGTCTTTATTTAGGCTCTTCCTTTATATTGATGCTAATAGCCCTATTTTTTTATTATCAAAATGAGAAAACATTGTATATAGATTTAGCAAAATCAAATATGCAAAATATAGTTTCAAAAGCATCAAATGAAATAATAGTTTCTCATATGTTAAATGGAGTTTTTAATAAAGAAAGTTATTTGAATAATCAAGACTACAAAATCTCTTTTTATGACAAAGATAAGAATTTAGTTTATGGAAATTTACAAGAAAAGTTCAATTTTGACAGTAATTTTTATTATGATGAAGAAAAATTAATTATTATTGATACTTCTACTGTTGGACATTTAGGAATTTGGTATATAGCATTAAAAGATAATAGTTTAAAAAATAAAATATCAAAATTAAAACTAAATATTACTATTATATTTTTTATATTTTATTCTATAGTCAGTCTTATTGGTTGGTCTTTGGCTAAATTATTTTTAAAGCCTATTAAAGATGAAAGAGAGAGATTAAATAATTTTATAAAAGATACAACACATGAATTAAATACCCCAATAAGCGCAATTATTATGTCTTGTGAAGGTGAAAACTTAAGTAAGAAACAGTTGGATAGAATAAAATTTAGTGCAAAAAGAGTAAGTGAAATTTACAAAGACTTAACATATATATTTTTAGGCAATATTGAAAAGAAAAGCTTAGGAAAACTTAATTTAGCAGAAATTATAAAAGAAGAAATTATAAGTTTTGAGCCTATGATTATAAGAAAAAAGTTAGTAGTAAATCTTGATTTAGACGATTTTTCTTATGATATAAATAAAGATGATTTTGTAAGGCTTTTTAATAATCTTTTTTCAAACGCAATAAAATACAATAAAATAGATGGAAAAATAGAAATTATTTTAAAAAAAAATGAATTAATAATAAAAGATAGTGGTATAGGTATATCAAAAGAAAAAATTAAAGATATTTTTAATAGATATTACAGAGGAACAAACCAAAGTGGAGGCTTTGGTTTGGGACTTAATATAGTAAATATGATATGTAAATTTTACAACATACAAATAGAAGTTGAATCCATGGAAAATGAAGGAACAACTTTTATTCTAAAGTTTTAAAGTTCATCTTCACCGACACAACTGTTAGAAATTCCGTGTCAATCATATAAAATAATATCAAACATAATTTAAGTAATTATTTCATCTAGAAATAATTTTGTATAAATCTTATTATTAAATAGTTAATTTTAAGTCATATTTTAAAAAACTCTACACACAAACTCCACACAAGATTAGTTAAATTTTCAAACATTAAAAATAAAGGACAAGTAATATGAAAAATATATTTAAAGTGTTTATAGCACTATTTATGGCAGTTAGTTTTTTAAAAGCCGAACCTATGAAAGAGAGCTTAAATATCGATGGATACGGTATTGAGCTTACTAGTAAAAGAGATTTAAGCGCAGGAAGCAATGAGTTTTTTGCAAAAGTTACAAAAGATGGTAAAGAAGTAACAGATGCGAAATTAAAAGCAAAATTCTTTATGCCAGAGATGCCAGGAATGCCCTATATGGAGCATGATGGTGAGGCAAAATTTGAAAATGGTGTTTACAAATTTGTAATAAATTTTTGCATGGATGGAACTTGGCAATATAATATTAAATTTAAAACAGCTGATGGGAAAGTTCATTCTGTAAAAAGTAGTGTGAGTTTCTAAAATGAAAAAAGTAGTTTTTATTTCATTATTTTTAGGAAATATATTAGTTGGAAGTTCTATTAATAATATTGTTGAAAAGAGTTTACAAAATAATTTTGATATTAAGAGCATAGAAAAATCTATTCAAATTGCAAATTATCAAATAGAACAATCAAGAAATTGGGAAAACCCAATGATAAGTTTCAAAGCAAATAATATTATGTTAAATAAAAACTATTTAGATGACCAAAAAGAGTATGGTATTGAGCTTTCTCAAGCCATACCTATTGGTAAAAAATTAGAACTAGAAGAGAGTATTGCAAAGAAAGATAAAATTTTACAAGAACAAAATCTTGAAGATAAAAAACTAGAGTTCGAGTCAAAAATTCACTCATTCTCTTATGGTATATTGATAGTAGAGAATAGATTAAAACTATTAAATGAATATCAAAAGAATTTAAATAGATTAGAAGATCTTTATACAAAACTATATTCGTATGATAAAGTGTCTTTAAATGAGATATTAAATACACAAATCTCAAAATATGATTTGCAAATGCAAATAAATGAACTAAAAACAACAAGAGATAATTTATATTTAAATTTAGAGCAAATAAGTTATGAGAAAATTGATAAAATAGATGATAGCTTAATTTTAAAAGATATAAATAAACAAAAAATTGAAGAAGCCCTAATATCTCATCCAAAGATACAATCTCTACAAACTACAAGCCAAAAATACAAAGATACAGCACAACTTGAAGATGCAAAAAAGTTTTCAAATATAACTTTGGCTGTAGAATATATGCAAAACAAAGAACAAGATTATGCAAATCTTACAGTTTCTATGCCTTTACCAATTTATAATACAGAAAATATTAATAAATTAAAAGCAAATTTAAATGTAAATGAAACAAATAATAAATTAGATAATCAAATACACAATTTAAAACTTCAAACAAATATATATTTAAATAATTTAGAACAATATAAAACAAATTATAAGATTTTACAAGAGAAAATTATTCCTATAAAACAGAAAATTCAAAAACTTTTAGAGGAGTTTGTAGGGCTTGATAAAGAGAGTTTACAAGAGAATTTAAAAAGTTTAAATGAACTAATAGATTTTGAATTAAAAGCAAGTGAACAATTAGCTAAATATTTCGAAAACTACGGCGAACTAATATATTATTCAAACAAAGGTGTAAAATGAAAAAGATATTTTTAATTCTTATATTAATGGCTTTAAGTCTTAGTTCAAATCCAATTGATGCTAAACAGTTATTTAATATTCAAAAAGTAAAGGTAAAAAAAGAGAGTTTTATTCAATCAAAAGAGTTTTATGGAATTATAAAGTTTGATGAGAGTAAGACTATAGATATAGTGAGTAGATTTGATGGATATATTACATATTTAAATGCAAATAAAAATTATATGAATATAAAAAAAGGAGATGCTCTTTATTCTATTTATTCAAGTGAAATAGCATCAATAAAAAGCGAGATAGAACTAGCAAAAGAACTAAATCAAAATTTACATAAAAAAGTTAATAGTAAATTAGAAAATTTTGATATAAAAAATGCAAAATTTTCAAGAAATAATGAAATAGCAATCAGCTCTCCAATAAGTGGAATAATCACACAAAAAAATATAAATAATAAAAGCTATGTAGAAAAAGGAAAAACTCTTTTTCAAATCTCATCACTAGAAGAAGTTTGGTTTATTGCAACAATTTACCAAGAAGATTTATCTTTTTTAAGAACAAATATGAGTGCAAAAATTAAATTAGATGGTTTTGAAGAGACAATCAATACAAAGGTTGATTTTATTTATCCAATTTTTGATGATAAAACAAAAACAGTTGATGTTAGATTTGTGATAAAAAACTCTGATAATAAAATTTTACCTTCAATGTTTGGAAAAGTAAAAATCGAAAAGGAGAATAAAGAAGTTTTGGTTTTGCCAAAAAGTGCTGTTATTAAAAAATCAGAGAGTTATTATGTTTTTATTCCAAAAGAAAATGGTGAATTTACTCCTAAAAAAATAGAAGCCAATAGAATAAGTGGCGAAAGATATGAAATTATAAGTGGTTTAAATATTGATGATGAAGTTATAAATAACGCCCTATTCTTATATGATGCAGATGCTATGACAAATAGATTGTATGATGATACTTCTAGCGAGGAGTGGTAGAAATGGTTGAGAAAATAATTGATTTAAGTGTCAAAAATCGTTTTATAGTAATTTTTATCACCCTACTTTTGGCTTTTGCTTCAATATATGCTATAAAAAATACAAGTTTAGATGCTATTCCTGATTTATCTGCAAATCAAGTAATAATTGAAGTTGAATGGCAAAATCAGAGTCCAAAAACAATTGAAGAACAAATTGCATATCCACTGATTTCAAATCTTATGAGTTTGCCAAAAATTGAAACAATAAGAGCTATGAGTAGTTTTTCAACTTCAATGATATATGTAATATTTAAAGATGGAGTTAATTTATATGATGCAAGAAGTAGAATATTAGAACAACTCTCAACTCTTCAAGGAACATTTCCCTCTCTTTCAAAAGTAAAATTAGGTCCTGATGCTTCAGGTGTTGGTTGGGCTTATGAATATGTACTTAAATCAAAAAATAGAAGCCCTGATGAGCTTAGAACTTTACAAGATTATTTTTACAAATTTGCACTTTTAGGAATTGATGGGGTTAGTGAAGTTGCAAGTGTTGGAGGATTTGTAAGAAATTATGAGATAACACTAAATCAAGATAGATTAGTGCAATATGATTTAAGTGTGAAAGATATTAAAGAAGCAATTACTAAAAATAATAATGATAGTGGCGCAAGAGTAATACTTGAAAATGGTTATGAACAAATTATAAGCGCAAGAGCTTATTTAAAATCAAAAAAAGATATTGAAAATATAACTATAAAAACTCAAAAAAATACACCTTTAAAAATTAAAGATGTAGCACAGATAAACCTAACTTCAAATGATAGAAGGGGAATTGCTGAGTTAAATGGTGAAGGAGAAGTTGTTGGTGGTATTGTGGTTACTAGATATGGAGTTGATGTTTATAGTGTTATAAAAAATGTAAAGGCAAAACTAAATTCATTAAATATTGAAGATGTTGAAGTAGTTGAAGTTTATGATAGAACTTCTTTGATAGATGCTGCAATTGATACTTTGAAAAGAACCTTGATTGAGGAATCAATTATAGTTATGATAATAGTTGCTTTATTCTTATTTCATTTTAGAAGTGCATTAATAATAATTATAACTCTTCCTTTGACAGTGTTGATTAGTTTTTTACTTATGAAAATATTTAATATAGGCTCAAATATTATGAGTTTAGGTGGAATTGCAATTGCAATTGGAGCAATGGTTGATGCAACAATAGTAATGGTAGAAAATGCACATAAACATCTTCAAGGAAATGAAAATATTACAAAACAAGAGAGAATTGAGATAATTTTGTCATCTGCAAAACAAGTTGGACGCCCTATTTTCTTTGCCCTACTTTTGGTTGTAGTTTCATTTTTACCAATATTTGCTCTTAGTGGACAAGAAGGAAAACTATTTTCACCACTTGCATTTACAAAAACTTTTGCAATGTTAGGCGGTGCAATACTTTCAATCACCCTAGTTCCAATTTTGATGATATATTTTATAAAAGGTAAAATTATTAAAGAAAATAAAAATATCTTAAATAGCTTTTTTATAAAAATTTATTCACCTCTTTTAAAATTAAGCCTAAAATTAAAATATCTAGTGATTACTATATTTTTTGCAATTTTAGTTTTTGCAATTTATACTTATTCAAAACAAAAATGGGAATTTATGCCAACACTAAATGAAGCAACATTTATGTATATGCCAATAACTCCATATGGAATTGGAGCTGATTTAGCAAAAGAGTTATCTCAAAAAACAAATATGGTTATAAAATCTTTTCCTGAAGTGCAAACTGTTTTTGCAAAAGCAGGACGAGCTGTTACTGCAACAGATCCAGCACCACTAGCTATGCTTGAAACAATTATAACTTTTAAACCACAAGATGAGTGGAGAGAAGGAATGACATATAAAAAGCTTATTGAAGAAATGGATAAAAAACTTCAAGTAAAAGGGCTTATAAATACATGGACTTACCCAATAAAAGGTCGTATTGATATGCTTCTTACTGGTATTAGAACACCTTTAGGAATAAAACTATATGGAAAAGATTTACAAGTTTTGCAAGAAGAGAGTTCAAAAATAGAAAATATACTCAAAAAATATGAAGGGTCTATGAGTGTTAGTGCTGATAAAATAAATCAAGGTTACTATTTGAATATAAAAATAGATGATGAGAAAATAAGTAGATACAACATAAGCCGTAATACAATTTTAGAGACATTAAGCCTTGGAGTTGGTGCTGAGCAATTAACTCTATTTTTAGATAATTTAGAGAGATATCCTATTAGTTTAAGATATGAGTCAAAACAGAGAGAAGATATAAAAGCTTTAGAAAATCTTCAAATAAAAACAGATTTAGGCTTTAAACCTTTGAAAACTTTTGCAACATTAAATTATGAAGAGAGTCCTTCAATAATTCAATCTGAAAAGGCTCTTAAAGTAGCTTATGTTTATATTAGCCCAAAAGCTAGTTATTCAATACAGCAATATAAAGAAGATGCAAATGTACTTTTAAAAGATATAAAATTGCCTGATGGTTACTATTTTGAATGGTCAGGGCAAAGTGAATTTTTAGAACAAGCCATAAATAAATTAAGTTTTATTATTCCAATAGTTTTAATGTTTATATTTATCTTAATTTATATGGCATTAAAAAATCTAAAATACACTTTGATAATATTTTTAACTCTTCCATTTGCATTAAGTGGAGGAATATTTTATATAGATATTTTAGGATTTAATATGTCAATTGCTGTAATTGTTGGATTTATGGCACTTTTAGGAGTCGCTGCAGAGACTTCGATTGTTATGATGTTATATTTAGATGATGCCTATAAAAATATGAAAGATAAAACAATAGAAGCTCTAAAAGAGGCGATTTATCATGGTGCAGTATTGAGATTAAGACCAAAATTAATGACACTATTTGCTATTTTAGGAGGATTAATCCCAATTATGTATATTAGTTCAGTAGGAAGTGAAGTTATGCAAAGAGTTGCAGCTCCAATGATTGGTGGAATGATTAGTTCAGCTTTTTTAACACTTTTTATAATTCCAACTATATTTTATCTAGTAATGATTAGAAAGTTAAATGATTAATATATTATTAACTATAAGACATTAGTATTAAATACATATTACATTAAGGAGTACAAGATGAATTTAGTATCTAAAATTACGGCAGGGTTGGTTCTGAGTGTTGGTCTGTTAATGGCTAGTGAATATAATGTAGATAAAGCTCACTCAAATGTTGGTTTTAGTGTAAAGCATATGATGGTTACAAATGTTTATGGTAAATTTACATCTTATGATTCTATTGTAGATTTTGATGAATCTACAAAGACATTTAAGAAACTTAGTGCAAGTATTGATACAAAATCAATAGATACAGGAATAATAGATAGAGATAATCATCTAAAAAGTAATGATTTCTTTGGTGTTGAGGAGTTTCCAAAAATGACTTTCGAGATGACTTCATATAAAGCTGATGGTGATGAAGGGAAAATGAAAGGAAATTTAACTATTAGAGGTATTACAAAGCCTGTTACTTTAAAAGTTGAAGATATCACTGTTTTAGGTCCTAAAATGGGATTCTCACTTGAAGGAAAAATTAATAGAAGTGATTTCGGTTTAAAATGGAACAAAGCTGTTGAACTTGGTGGTGTTACAGTTGCTGATGAGGTAAAAATTAAAGTAGATATTGAAGCTGCTAAAAAATAGGTATTTAGCTTAGGGAGATTTCCCTAAGTTTTAAATTAGAAATTTATCAATTAGTTGCCAAGAAAGTGCAGTACAAATTCCCGCAAATATACCAGCTATAACATCATCTCCCATAACTCCTAATCCACCTTTTACATCTCTATCGATTCTTCCAATAACTGAAGGCTTGTAAATATCAAATAATCTAAAAAATATAAATGCTAATGGAGCCATAAAAAGAATATTCTCACTATTTAAACCACAAATAGAAAGTGCTATCCACATTCCAGCTAGCTCATCTATTACAATTTCACTGCTATCATGAATTCCAACTTCTTTCTCATAAATATCTATTTGCTTTACAGCAATTACAGTTACTAGAAGAGATAACAAAAATAGTGTAGAAGGGTGAACAAATTCTAACAAAAATAGTCCCAAAATAAGTGCTACAAAACTTCCAACAGTTCCAGGTGCTTTTGGACTTAATCCACTGAATCCAACGGTTATAAAAAATTTTCTAAAACCCATTATTTTTTCTTTTCAATTTCGAGTCTTTTTCTTTTTTCCCAGAGAGATTTTCTTGAAATTCCCAGTTTTTTAGATAACTCAGTATCTGGATATTTATTTTGATAAGTGGTTACCATTAATTTTACATAATCATTTATAGACATAATTTGAGTGTTATCTAGCATTTTTTTATCATTGTTAAATACAATTTTTCTATAAGAAAAATCATCTTCTGCTTTAAGAGTTGAAATTACACAGTTTTTATCCGCAATTTGTTTTATTAGTTGGTCCTTAACATTTCGTTTTAATATATGAAAATCTGTTAGGTAAATGATTGCTTTATCATCTAAATTTGCTAAGTATTTTTGCCAAGAATTTGATGCTAGAGATATAAAACTAATAGGCAAGTCTAGTTTATTTGATAGTTCAAATACAAGTTTATCAGAGTAACTTTGGCAATTTGTTTCTATTAGAATTGGAAATGATAAAGGAAGAGTAATATAGCTAGTATCAATTTCACTCATTGTAAAATTAAAATATTCTCTTAAAACTGCAAGCTCCCTTTTCATACTTCTACAATCTTTATAGTGGTAGATTTTTCTTACTAATTCATCCATTAAAAATGGTTTCATAATATAATCTTTAGCCCCTAGTTTAATAGGTTCTGTAACTGTTTCATCTGAAATATATGATACTAAAAGCAAAATTATAGAATTAGCTGCGTATTTTTTTATAATTGCTTTGTAAATAGGAGATGGTAAAGAAGTTGATATTAAAACTGTATCATAATCTTTTGTTAAATTTTCAATATTTATACTCTCTACATAATCACAACTATGTCCATCGTCAAGAAGTCTTGAAACGATTTTTTGTGCTAGATAAATCTCATTTTCAATAATTAATATATTCATTTTTCCATCCAATTATAATATTTTAAATTAGCAATACTTTGTACTGCAACACCCTCTTCTCTTCCAATAAATCCTAGTCTTTCAGCAGTTGTAGCTTTTACGTTTATAAATTGTTTAGGAAGATTTAAAAGTTCTGAGATACTACTTTTAATCTCTTGTTTAAATGGATTTATTTTTGGTTTTTGTGCAATGATTGTTAAATCAATATTTACAATTTCATACCCAACGCTGTAAATAAAATTTATAATTTTTTCTAAAAGTATTTTTGAATCAATTCCTTTATAAGCATCATCTGTATCTGGAAAAAACTCTCCAATATCTCCTCCTCCAATTGCTCCTAAAAGAGCATCTATTAAAGAGTGAATTAAAACATCTCCATCACTATGAGCTTTAAAACCATAGTCGTAAGGTAGTTTAATTCCACCTAAGAACATTTCTTTGTTATCTTCAAAAGCATGAATATCAAAACCAGTTCCCACAAAAAAATCTTTACTAGGCCCCTTTAAACAAGGAATTTGTTTGATATCTTCTATATAAGTTAATTTTTTACTAGCAACATCACCTTTAATATAAAGAATTTCTTCACCAATATTTTTTATTGCACTACTTTCATCAGTAAATTCTATATTGGTAAATAAGGATTTATTTAAAATTTGTGTGTTTGATAATTGAGGAGTTTGTATTAGTTTTACCTCGTCTCTATTTATAGTATTTTTATTAAAGATAACTGTATCACTAACATCTAAAATAGGAACAATACAAGCAGCTTTTCCCTTGCTAGCTAAAAGTTCATTTATAACTATTTGAGGGATACAAGCTCTTGCTACATCACTTATCATTACATATTTTGTTTTTACAAATTTTAAACTATTTTTTATTGATTCTTGTCTAGTGTTTCCACCTTCGACATAGATATAATCATCATTGAAGTTTTTCATATAATTTAATTCGTCTTTGTGAGAAACAACTATCGTTTCAAAAAAGTTTGAAAAAGAGTTTAGCCTACTTGTAACATTTAGCCATAGTGGTTCGTTTTGTACTCTTAGCCACTGTTTCTTGCAAGATTTATCAAATCTAGTTGAATTTCCAGCACATAATACTACTAAAGTAACATCTAACAATTTTATTCCTTTGGGTAAAAAAGTTACAAATATTAGCTAATTGTTACTTAATAGAACTTAAGAATTAATAACTTAACTTTCGCACCTAAAACCAAGCAGTTTTGCAGTCACATCTCTTAATTGATCGATTATGGCTGTGAAATCCTCGTTTCTATTAACAACCTCTTCTATTTTTGCAATCTCATCTAAAATTGCAATAAATGCCTGCATAGCTATTGCTGGAGTAATTTATAATAAAAGAGTTTCTTGGATAAGTTTGTAGAACTTATAATTAAGGAGTAAAAAAGAGATTTTCATAAAATATAAAGCATTTATTTAAAGCATTTAAATTATAACTATTACTCCCCTAAAAAACAAACATAAAATAATCAACCTGCATATTGAACCTTTGGATGTTTAAAAAAGTTAGCAACTTTTTGAGAGTTTTTCTGAAGTGACAACATATATTTTTCTGTGTTAGTACGCAGTTGTTTTTGGCTTGTTGGTAACTCATATTTATTTGCACTTTGTTTATAATCTTGATTCAAATACTCATCTGGATTATAATCTGGTGAATATGCAGGAAGATAAAATAGTTTTATTTTATCTTTGTTCTCTTCTTCCCAAGCTTTTACAAGCTTTGCATGATGAACTCTTAGGTTATCTACAATTAAAAATACTTTTTTACCACTATTTGAATCGATAACTTTTTTACAAAATTCTATAAAACTATCAATCTTTATAGATTCATCGTAGAGGCTAAACATTGATTTACCTGTATTAGTAATAGCTGAAATCATATTTATCTTAAATTTTTTTGCGGTATGCTCTAATACTGGTTTATTATGTGTTCCTATAGGGGCATATCCTTTAAGATTATTTGCTAAATTTTGACAAGCTGTCTCATCGGCCCACCAAATATCAGCATTATCTTTTTTTGCTTCTTTTTTTATTTTTGGATATATTTCTTCTAACCAAGCCTTTGTTGCATTATCTTTCCTCTCATATGCTCGTTTAATTGGTTTTTTTGAAGTAAATTTCCATTTAGCCAAATAATATCCAACTGTTGATATTGGCATATCAATATCTGTTTCGTGTTTAATGAGTGTCTGCACTGCCTCTCTCGTCCAAAGTGCAAATTTGAATTTTAACTGTTCTGGTGTTGTATCTATAAGCATTCTAATGATTTTAGCTTCCTGCTCATCTGATAGTTTCTTACCAACATTTTTTGGTCGTCCAGTCTTCTTAACTTTAAGAGCTTTATCCCCATCTCTTTTATAAGCTGAATACCATTTTGATGTAGTCTCTTTATTTACTCCTAAAATTTTTGCTGTCTCATTATTACTCATCCCATCTTCTCTGAGTTTTATAGCTCTATTTCTTAAATATTGAAGTGTTTTTTTATCTAATTTTCTGCCATCTATTTTTTCATTTTTCATAAAAGAATTATAGCTAAATTTATGTTAGTTTATTAGTGTAGTAATATAGTTTTAATTTAAAATTATTTCATTTGAATCTATAGTGGTAATTAAAATTAATATATTTATATCTTTTAAAATTAAAATATTATTATTTTTCAATAAATTTGAAACTTTATTTTCTAAGTATAAATTTATATTTCTTTTAAGTGTAATATTGTTAAAAAATATATTTCTTAAATTTAAAGGCAGTTCAATGTTTGATTTTAGAGGATTTAAAGTATAATTGATTATGTAAAGATGATTTTTGTCTTCTGGACCAATTAGTTCATTTTCGTCTTTTAAAATATTATATTTTTTATTAAGTTAGAAATTTCATGAATGTAGTTTTTTTCAATTTCTTCAGTGGTGAAAAATAAGAAGTCATTTTTTTGGATATTTGTCTCCACATTATTGTTCTTAAATATGAATTATATGGATTGTAGTAGAGATATTCTTTCAATAAAATAATAAGATAATTAAAATATTATTTTATTATTTTGAAAGAAAATATAATATTTTATTTAAGACAAAAATTATCCTATTTAAAATATAATTTTAGAAAATTAAAATAAAGGAATTTTTATGAATATTGAAAATATTAAAAAAGCACTTGAAAATGTGAAATATCCTGGTTTTTCAAAATCAATAATTGATTTTGAATTTGTGAAAGATATCAAACTAGAGGGTAATAATTGTACAATTTTTTTAGATATAACTTCTACAGCAAAAGAGGTTGAAGATGAATTAAGGAGAGAAATTCCAAAAGTTTTACCAAATTTAAATATTAATTTATATTTTAATAAGCCAAAAGAAGAAGTACAAAAAAGTAATAGTGTAAGCGGACAAAATATTGTTCCTCAAATTAAAAAAATAGTAATGGTTAGTTCAGGAAAAGGTGGAGTTGGAAAATCAACAACAACTGTAAACTTAGCTATTGCAACAGCTATGCAAGGAAAAAAAGTTGGTATTTTAGATGCAGATATCTATGGACCAAATATTCCAAGAATGATGGGAGTAAACGGACAAGAAGTAGAAGTTGTGGGAAATAAAGCAAAACCATTAAATGCCTATGGGGTTGATGTTATGTCAATGGGTGTTTTGATGAAAGAAGGAGAGGCTGTTATTTGGAGAGGTGCTATGATTATGAAAGCAATCCAACAGCTTTTAAGAGACATTTTATGGGAAGAGTTAGACATATTATTTATTGATATGCCTCCAGGAACAGGAGATGCTCAGCTTACACTTGCTCAAAGTGTTCCTGTAAGTGCTGGAATAAATGTAACAACTCCTCAACATGTTGCGCTTGATGATAGTAGAAGATCTTTGGATATGTTCCAAAAACTTCATATTCCGACAGCTGGAATTATTGAAAATATGAGTGGATTTATCTGTCCAAATTGTAAAACTGAATCTGATATTTTCGATAAAGGAACTTGTGAAGAGTTAGCTAAAGAGTATAATACTCAAGTTTTAGGAAGTCTACCAATTGAGCCAGCGATTAGAAGAGGCGGAGATAGCGGAAAACCAATAGTATATTTTGAACCAGAATCAATTACAGCAAAAAGATATATGATGGCTGCAGAAAAGTTGATATCTATGCTGGATTCTCAAGATAGTGATGAGGTATCAAACGAAGCTATTCAACCTATAATGCCATCAGGTGTAAGTGCTTGTTCTCCTGAAGGACAAAAAATTAAAGCTGAACATGAAACTAAAAAAAGTGGTGGTTGTGGAACAGGTTGTGGATGTAATTAAATAAAAAAAGGAGAAGTATTTAAACCTCTCCTTTTTAAATCTAAATAAAATTTAAACCTTATTTATCCGCACTTATAATATTCTTGAAATAATTCTTCAATCTTTTCAGTTACAAGTTCTTCATGCCAATTATGTCTTTTGGCAAACGATTTAATCTCAATTTCTTTTTGCTCTTCGTTGCAGAAAAAATATAGTTTTTTTACAAAAGGTTTTGGTACGGAGATTGCAATTTTTTGAAAAAAGTTCTCTTTGCATTCAGCAGAACAAAAAACTTTTGATATAGGAATTTTTTTAGAGCAACATTGACAACTATTTGTCATAATAACTCCTTATATTGTTTTTAAGTTTTGGAATTATAACAAGTAAGTATTAAATGCAACTTAGTTGTATAAGAAAATTTAATGATTTTCTAAACTTTTCTTGAATTTTTTTCTTCTATACCTGAAATACCAAATCTTCTTGCTAACTCTTGTTTCACTCTATCTGGGCTAATATTTTTGCTTGCAAGCGCCACTAAAACGTGATAAGTAATATCAGCGGCTTCATATATTGCCTCATCTGTATTATTGTCTTTTATAGCAAAACAAAACTCCCCTGCTTCTTCAACAATTTTTTTAAGCATAGAATTTTGATTACCATTTAATAATTTTGAAGTATAAGATTTAGTTGTATCTTCATTCTTTCTTTCTTGAATTGTGTGATAAAGTGTATCAATAACTCCATAAGCCAATGTTGTATCAACTTTAATATCTTCAACAATTTCATTTGAGTCAAGTTTTGTAAAAAAACAAGTTTTTCTTCCTGTGTGACAAGCAACACCATTTTGTTTAACTTTCAATAAAATTGTATCATTATCACAATCTAAAAAAATATCATTTATTTCTTGGGTATGATTTGAGCTTTCACCTTTTTTCCAAATTCTTTGTTTACTTCTACTAAAATAGTGAGCAAAACCAGTTTTTAGTGATAATTCTAAAGCTTCTTTATTCATATATCCAAGCATTAAAACTTCATTTGTTTGACTATCTTGTGTAATAGTTGGAATAAGATTATTCATTTTTTCCCAATCAATTTTATTTATTTGTTCCATTAGTTTATACCTTTAAATTTTGTCTCTACATCAAATCTAAGTTTTTCAAGTTTTCCTGTTTCTTTATCAAGTTCATAATTAAGACCCAGTTTATAGTCTGATTCATAATTATAATCTTTATCCTTATATTTTGAAATAGCTGAATATTTAGTGTTTAGATTGTATTTTTGTTCAGAAAAGGAAGGTTTTATCTCTAAAATATCTAAAGGTAGATTATTTTCTTTTATATCTTTAAATACTGCAGATTTTTCAAGATCTAGAGGCTGTTTTTCTTCAATTTTCTTTTTTTCAGTTTTTTTTATAACTTTTGATTTTTGTTGATTCTCTTTTTTTATCTCTTTTGCAAAAAAAGGAGATATTAATAAAAAAACTATTAAAAATATCTTCATATAAATCTCCTTTTTTTAAGATAAACTTACTTTTGGTTTACTACCGCGTCTCTACTTTTATCTTTTGTATCAACCCAAATATTTGGAGTAGAACCACCTGGTGTTAGGAAAATTTTTGCATCTTTATTTTCTCTTAATGCTTCGTTAAATTTACCTTGAACTTCGATTTGTTGCATTTGTAATAAGTTTGGAGTTAAAGAGTCCGCAATAACTTTATTTGCCTCAGATTGAGCTTTAGCTTCAATTGTAACAGCATCTGCTTTACCTTGAGCTTCTATTCTTTTTGCTTCAGCTTCTCCAGTTGCAAGTGCTGCTCTTTTTTCAGCTTCTTGTTTCGCTCTTTGAACTTCGTATCTTACTCTTTCAGCTTCTTGATTTGCAATTTGAACTTTTTCTATTTGCTCTTTTATCTTTTCAGGAAGAACTATCTCTTTTAATTGAACTGATTCAACAATAACAGCATTTTTAGATCTCTCTTTTACTTTTTCTTTGATTAATTTATCAAGACTTTCAGCTACTTCATTTCTTTTCATTGGAAGAACTTCTGCATTGTATCCTCCAAGAACACTTCTTGCAACTTCTCCAACAACTTGGTTTACGATTTTATCTTCCCATGCAGGTCCCCAAGTTGCAATTGTTTCTGGAACTCCACTTGCAATGATGTTATATTGAACTGTTAATTCAATAGAGATTGGTAAACCTCTTGAATCAAGTACATTGATTGCAGGGTTATTTTTGATACTTTGATCAAAAGAACCTATACTTTGTGTATTCATATATGTTAAAAGTCTAACTTTTGTATCAACTACAATAACTTTTTGTAATACAGGAATATAGAAATGAAAACCTGGATTTAAAGCATCTTTATCATACTTTCCAGTAGTTGCTTTGATACCTACTTGTCCTGATTCAATAATTACAAAAGGTTTAAATAAAAATAAAGCTCCAATTATAATAAGTACAACATAAAGCATTCCAGCTTTTTTACCAAAATTTTTGAAAAATTCTGGTGTTTCAAAAGGAGGTTGGAAGTTTCCGCCACCATTTGGTTTATTATTGTTATTTTGTTGCCTATTTTTGAAATAGTCGTTGTCTATTGGCATATCATTCCTTAATTTTTTTATTTATACTACTAAATATTAGTTAATATATGTTAAATATTTTGTATATTTTGGGTTTTTACCTGTAACCAGATCAAAATAAGCAGTTTGTAATTTTTCTGTTATAGGACCTCTACTTCCACATCCAACAATTCTTGCATCTACTTCTCTAATTGGAGTAATTTCTGCTGCTGTTCCTGTGAAAAATGCTTCATCAGCTACATAAATTTCTTCTCTTGTAATTCTTCTTCTAATAACTTCAATTCCAAAATCAGCAGCTAATTCAATTACGGTTGCTTGAGTAATTGATTCTAAAGAGTTATCATTTGGAGGAGAGATTAATTTCCCGTCTTTAACTATGAAAAAACATGCTCCAGATGCCTCCGCTATATATCCTTGATCATCTCTTAATAGTGCTTCATCGTACCCAGCTTCAACAGCTTCATATTTTGCCATTTGAGAATTCATATAATTTGCAACAGATTTTGCTTTTCCCATACCTGAAGTATTTGGAGTTCTAGTAAACGAAGAGATTTTAACTCTAACACCTTTTTTAAGTCCTTCTTCACCAAGGTAAGCTCCCCATTCCCAAGCTGAAATAGATACTTTTACAGGAGCATCTTTATGATAAAGTCCCATAACTCCATATCCTAAATATACAAGTGGTCTTAAATATGCACCATTTGTAAGCTCATTTTTCTGTAATAGCTCTACTTGAGCTTTATTTAACTCTTCCAAAGAAAATGGAACATTCATTAAAGTCATTTTTGAAGAGTTAAGAAGCCTTTGAGTATGTTCATTTAGTTTAAAAATAGCACATCTACCATCAACAGTTCTATAAGCTTTTGTACCTTCAATTGCACCGTTTCCATAATGTAAAGTATGGCTTAAAACGTGAACTTTTGCATCTTGCCAAGGAGTGAACTCTCCATCCATCCAAATATATTTTGATTCAGTCATTTTAATTATTTCCTATATTTAAAAATTTATATTACATTTTACCTAAAGATAATTAAAAATAGAGTTGTAAGATAAAAATTTGTATTATTGGTTATTAAATTTTAGGAAAAGTAGTATGATAAAAAACGTTTTATTTATGTTGATTATTCTTCTTTTTTCAGCTTGTTCAAAGAACCAAACTATTTTAGAACAAAAAGAGAATAAGGAACTAGAATTAAAAAAAGAGCTTGAGTCTAAAAATGAATTAATTGCTGTTATTAAAGAGATAAGTATGCTAATTGCAAATGATAATACAGATCTTTTAAATTCAAAATATATAAATAATAAAATAGGTGCATATGAATTTTTTAAAGATGAAGATAGTAAAGAAATTATTTTCAAACATATAAAAATCATTGAAGAACTAGATGATTATGTTGCAAGCTTTGAACCCATAGAAGAAGAGATAACTTTTAATTGTAATAGTCAAAATGACAGTGATTATGGTTGGAATAAAGATGGTCTATTTTTCTTTAAAAAGAAAGATTTAAAGTTTTTTGAAAAGATAAAAAGCTTAACAAATCTTCAAAATATAGAAAGCAGTTCATATGAAGTTATAGTTACAAATAATATAGTTTTTGTATTAAGTAAAATAGAAAATAGTTGGTTTATTGTTGCAGTTGATATGGTAAAAACAGATTGTATGGAATAAAAACTAGATAAAACTATTATCTAGTTTTTTTAAGAAAATCAAAGTTAATATAAAAATTGAAAGTAAAACTATAACTATGAGACCACTGCAAATTAGAATTGTATAAAATCTCCCATAAAGTACCATTTAA